>CAZAQY010000052.1:0-38860 GCA_964486845.1 uncultured Pirellulaceae bacterium | reverse complement strand
ATACTTTCAATAAGCTAGCTCTGCTAGCATTTCGCAACCTTGTGATCGAGGCCATTTGCAGGCCAGCGGGCGACATAAGTGACTCGTCACAACGTCTCACGGAGGCGCCGGCGGGCCATTTGGCAGTATTCGGCCACACAGTCGATGCCGATGTAACTGCGGCCCAGACGCTTGGCCACGACCGCCGTCGTGCCGCTGCCGAGGAACGGGTCCAGCACGACACCGTCCTCGGGACAGCCGGCTAGAATGCACGTTTCCACCAGCGGTTCCGGAAAGACGGCGAAGTGCGCTTCGCGGAACTTGGACAAGGGGATTGACCACACGGTGCGCTTGTTTCGGCCTTTCGGATGGAATGCCTGGTCCCAGCGCCCGTGGTGCAGATTGGGATTGCCCCGATTCTTGCCCTGCTCCGGCGTCCCGCCGGGGCGGAAAAAGTGGTTGCGGCCGCCCCGCATGCGACTTTTTTCCGTAAACGTCACGTGCGGCTCGCGGATCGCGTCGGCGTCGTAATGGTAGTCCGGGGATGCCGTGAGGAAAAAGACGTACTCGTGGTCCGTCGTCGGCCGCGTCTTGACCGCCGAAGGCATGGCGTTGGGCTTGTGCCAGATGATGTCGCTCCGCAGGATCCAGCCATCGGCCTGCAAAGCCAGAGCCACACGCCAGGGCATCCCCAACTGCTGGCCGTCGACGTACTTGTCGCCGATCACCAGCCACAACGAACCGCGGGCCTTGAGCACTCGGCGGCACTCGCGAAACACGGCTACCAGCCGGTCAATGTACGCCTCCGGCGTCGGCTCCAGACCCAACTGATTCGCGCCGGAGTAGTCGCGTTGCCGATAATACGGGGGACTGGTAACGATCGTGTCCACCAGGTCCGCGGGAAAAGACTGCAATTCCCTGAAGGCGTCCCCGAGGAATACCTGGTTGAGAAGGCCCTCTCTTTGGTGCGCGGCGATTGTCATGGGGAACTCTGGAATTGTTCAACGAGTTCGGGACGCCAAACGCCCGGCCGTTCCGAAAAAGCCGGGCGTCTCTTCGTGGAAACGGACAACATTTTCTCCGATCGGCGTGTCCTTGGAAAGCGGTAATTGCGAAGGCGATCGGCAGAAAATGGCTTCCGGTCGCCCAGCGCGGCCGCAGGCCGCAACGACCGGGCCATCAAACAGGAACTTCCCGCCGCGACCGGTGTTTCATCAAACAGCGGAACGGGATAGGATTAGACGGTGCGCAGGTTGGTTCTGCTTTGATCGTTCCTGCCGCCCACCGAGGACGAAACGGCGTGTCGCTCACGGGAACCCTTGAATCGAAGCCGTTGCCTTACGAAACGACCGACCCGGACGTGCGGTTGATGCTGCAGGTACGCGCGGACAATGCTCTTGCTTTTGAGGAGTTGGTGCTGCGCTATCAGGCCCGGCTGATCTCGGTCTTGCAGAACCTGGTGCGGGACCGCGACCGGGCGGAAGAGCTGGCTCAGGACGTTTTCCTGCGGGTTTATCGTGCCCGCAAGAGCTACACGCCGGACGCCAAGTTTTCGACGTGGCTGTTCAAGATCGCCCACAACGTCGCCAGCAACGCGGTTCGCTCGCGGTCGCGACGCCGTGAGGTCAACGTCACCGCCTCCAGCGGCGCAGTGACAAGCCAGGCGCTGGACGACATCGCAGCCGCTCCCAGCGGGCTGATGCCGAGCCGGCAGTTGGACAAGGCGGAGCTGACGGAAGTCGTCCGGGCCGCAGTCGATTCGCTCAGCGAGCGGCAGCGGATGGCGATTCTGCTGGCCAAATTCGAACACATGAGTTACGCCGACATCGCCTCGACGATGGGCTTGTCGATCAAGGCGGTCAAGTCCTTGTTGTCGCGCGCCCGAGAGAATCTGCGGGGCATCCTCGAACCTTATCTTCAGGAGGGCACACGGCCGTGAATGCGGAGCCGAGGCCGACGGAAGAAACGCAAGACGACTTTCCCGCCGACTTGGTGGCATACCTGGACGGCGAGTTGGACGCCCAGCAGGCTCGCGACGTCGAGGATCGCTTGTCCCGCGACGCCGATTATCGGCAGCAGTTGCGGGAACTGCAGGGGACGTGGGACCTGTTGGATCATCTGCCCGCGGCCGACGTGGATGAATCCTTCACCCGCACCACCGTCGCCATGGTGGCCGTGTCGGCCTCCGGCGATGCCGAACGAGTTGCGGTGCGGCGCGGGCGCAGGAAGCGCTGGCTGCGGTGGACGGGCACAGTCGCGGCTGCGACGGCCTTCGCCGCCGGATATGTGGCCGTCTGGATCCTCGTCAGCCGTGAAAACCAGCGCCTGCTGCGCGATCTGCCGGTGATCCAACGGCTGGATCAATACCGATACGCGGACAACATCGAATTCCTGCGTCAGCTGGAACGTGAACGATTGTTTGGCGAAGACGAGATTGCCAATGAGATGTGAACTGACCTCCTGGCGCATGCGCCGGCTCCTACCCACCCTGTTGACCATGTCGATAGCGTTCGGCGAACCTGCCGGCGCGGCGGACATTGCTGCTCCGAAGGGAGGCACGTCCGAAGCCGGCGGGCGAGACTTGGAGTCGATGTCGGCGGCGGAGAAGAAGGAACTTCGGGGCAAACAGGAGCGGTTCTACCGGCTGGACGCCCAAGAGCAGGACCGGCTTCGGCGCCTGCACGAGGAACTGTCGCAGGCTCCCGACGCGAAGGAGCTGCAGATGGTTCTGGAACGCTATGCGCGTTGGCTGCAAACCCTGCCGTCCGGCGAGCGGGCGGATCTGCTGAGTCTCCCGCCGAGAGACCGCGTGGCCGAGATCAAACGCCTGTTGCAGGGGCAAGCGGACTCGCGGATGCAGAGCTACGTCTCCCGCAAACTATCGGGCGACGACCTGCGTGCGATCGCCGACTGGATGGAGCAGACCGTTCAGCGTCGCGAACCGGAGATCCTGGAACGGGCGCCGATGCTGAGGGAGCATCTGGACCAGATCCGGGATCCGAAGCGGCGGATGCAGGCTCTGCTGTTCATGACGCAGCGCATGGGCGTCCGCCGCGACGTGTTCAAGCCCACGCCGGAAGACATCGAACGTCTGAAGTCACAGTTATCGCCCGAAGCGCAAGAAGACTTGGAAAGAGCCAAGTCGGAGGGGCGCCTGCCGGAATTGGCCGAGGCCTGGATGCGGGCCACGATGTTCAGCCGATTCGCCGGGCCGCCGGTCGACAAGCAACAGTTGCAGCGGTTCTACAAGGAGGAGTTGGAGCCGCAGCAGCGGGCGTACCTGGAAAGCCTGCCGCCGGAACGGATGCAATCCGAACTGGTGAAAATGTACCACGCGCATCGTTTTCGCCGCGACGGTTTCCGCGACGGGCCCGGCAGCTGGAAGCCTGGCCCCGGTGGGCGCGGCTTCCCGCCCCGCTTCGGACCGGGCAAACGGGAGCCCGGCGGGGAATCCCGTCCGTTGGGGCCGGCCGGCGCCTCGCGACGAAGTGATGAGATCCGAGCCGCGTTTTGAGGATGCCCTGGGACCGAGCGTGAGCGCCCTGCGGCGGAAAGCATTGAGCGACAACTCGGCATGAGTCTGGAAGCATTCCTGGCAAGCTGCGTCTTCGTCGATCTGGAAACGACCCGCAGAGGTCGTCTGCGGCAGATCGGCGCGCTGGGGGGCGAGCAGGTCTTCCGGTACGAATGCCGGCGTTCGGCCCAGCCCGCGTTGGAGGCGTTGGATGCCTTTGTGGCTCGCACGGGGGCTGCCTTTGTCGCAGGCCACAACCTGCTGCGTCACGACTGGCAGATCATCCGCGACGCGGCCCCGCGGCTTCGCCTGCTATCCTTGCCGGTGGTCGATACGCTCTTTCTCTCGCCGCTGGCATTTCCCGAGAATCCCTATCATCACTTGGTCAAGGACTACAAGCTGGTCCGGGATTCGGTCAGCGATCCGGCCGCCGACGCGCGGCTGGCTCGACAGTTGCTCGGCGACGAGTGCGCGGAATTGGCGCGTCGGGCTGCCACAACCCAGGTCGATGTCCTTTCGTTGTATCGCTTCTGCTTCGCCAACGGCATCGCCACCGATCGCGGCGTTGTGCCGGCCAGCGGTCTGGTCCAGTTTCTTGACTTCCTCGGCGGTCAGGCTATCGACACCTCGGCCGCTCGGCGAATCTTCGAGCATGCTGCCGCCGATCGAGTGTGCCCTGCGGCCGTGCAGAACGTCTTTGCCGACTGCCTCCAAACGCAGCCTGCTGCGGCTCTAATGCCGGCCGTAGCCTATTGTGCGGCGTGGCTGCCGGTGGCCGGCGGCAATTCGGTGTTGCCTCCCTGGGTGCGGTTCCAGTTTCCGGAAGTGGTGCGACTGATCAAACAACTGCGGGACGTCCCCTGCGACCGTCCTGATTGTCCGTACTGCTGCCAAGTACACAGCCCGGTGGAACAACTGCAGAAGTACTTTGGCTTTTCCGAATTCCGGTCGAATCCGACGATGGAGGACGGCTCCAGTCTGCAAGAGGCCATTGTCCGGCGCGGCATGAGCGATCAACCGCTGCTGGCGATTCTGCCGACCGGCGGCGGCAAGTCGCTGTGCTACCAGCTGCCGGCCCTGGTGCGCAACCAGCGCCGCGGCGTGCTGACGGTCGTGTTGTCCCCGCTGCAGGCGCTGATGAAGGACCAGGTGGACAATCTGATCGCACGCAGTTGCCCGTCCGCCGCGGCGCTGTGCGGGCTGCTCACGCCGCTGGAACGTCGGCAAGTGCTGGAGCAAGTGCGGTTGGGCGACGCGGCCATCTTGTACGTCTCGCCGGAACAGCTGCGGAACAAGTCGACGATCGACGCCATCAAGCAGCGGGAGATCGGTTGCTGGGTGTTCGACGAAGCGCACTGCCTGTCGAAATGGGGCCACGATTTCCGGCCGGACTACCTGTACGCGGCCCGCTTCATCCGGGAACTGGCCGGCGAGCAGCGGACGCCCGTGCCGCCCATCGCCTGTTTCACGGCCACGGCCAAGCACGACGTGATGGCGGAAATCGTGGGTCATTTCCGCACGGAATTGGGGCAGGAGTTGACCGTCTTCGAGGGCGGCATCGAACGAGAAAACCTCCGCTTCGAGGTCCAGCCGACCCCTGCGCCGGAGAAGTTCGCACGAGTCCACGAGTTGCTGTCGGAACGTCTTGGCGAAAGCGGCTGTGCGGTGGTCTACACCGCGACGCGCAAGACGGCGGAGCAGTTGGCGGACCACCTGTCGCGCCACGGCTGGCAGGCGGCCGCCTTTCACGCCGGTCTCAACCCGCCGGAGAAGCGCCGCATCCAGGACGACTTCGTGGGCGGGAACGTCCGCGTGATCTGCGCCACCAACGCCTTTGGGATGGGCATCGACAAGGAAGACGTGCGCATGGTGGTCCACGCCGACATGCCGGGCTCGCTGGAGAACTACCTGCAGGAAGCGGGCCGCGCGGGCCGCGACCGGCAGCCGGCCGAGTGCGTCTTGCTGTACGGCGACGACGACGTGGAAACGCAGTTTTCGCTCACCTCGCTGTCGCGACTGACGCGGCATGACATCGCGCAACTGCTGCGCGGGTTGCGGCGAGCCAAGAAGAAGGACGACGTGCTGGTGATCACCTCCGGCGAGCTGTTGCGGGACGAAGACGTCGAGACGTCGTTCGACAGCAGCGACAGCCAGGCGGACACGAAAGTCAAGACGGCCGTGGCCTGGCTGGAGCGTGCCGGGTTCCTGCAGCGGAACCACAACGCCACGTTTGTGTTCCAAGGCAAACCGCGCGTGCAGAGCTTGCAGGAGGCCGAGGAGAAGCTGGAGCGGCTCGGCTTGCCCGGCGAGAAACGAGATCTTTGGCTGGCGATCTTGCAGGAGCTGATGAACGTCGAAGGGCCCACGGGCGTGAGCGCCGATCGCCTGGCGGAACTGCCCGCCTTCTACCGCGTCGGCTCGCCGGAGCCTGCGGGGGAAAGCCGCGGCGAGTCCGACACCGAGCGCGTGCTGCGGACGTTGGACGAAATGCACCGCGCCGGTTTGGTCGAACGCGGCACCCTGCTGTCCGCTTTCGTGCGGCACAAGGTCGCAGACAGTTCAACGGAATTGCTGCGGCGAGCGGCCCAGTTGGAATCGTCTCTGCTCAAGCTGTTGCAGGAAACGGAGCCCGAGGCGGACGAGGGCGGCTGGGTCCACGCCGCGTTGCGCCGGTTGAACCAGGAACTGGTGAACCGCGGCGAAACGGCCACCAGTCCGGAAAAAATCCGCTGCCTGCTGGCCAGCCTCAGCCTGGACGGCCGCGGGTTCGGCGGCAACCGGGCCAGCCTGGAGTTCCGGCACAGTTCGGGAGACGTGTACCGGATCAGACTGCGACGCGACTGGGCCTCGCTGGTCGAAATCTCCGAGAAACGCCGCGCCGTGGCGGAGGTCGTGCTGCGAACGATCCTGGCCAAGGTCCCGGAAGGTTCGCCGGCAGCCAGCGACCGGCTGGTCGAATTCTCGCTGGAGGATCTGGCCAGCGCCGTCCAAGCGGATCTCGCCCTGCGCGGCCAGATCAAGGACACGCTGGCTGCGGTCGAACGGGGCTTGATGTACCTGCACGAACAGAAGGCAATCATCCTGCAGCACGGGTTGGCCGTCTTTCGCCAAGCGATGACGATCCGGCTGCAGCCCGAAGCCAAGGGCCGCCGCTACACGAAGCGCGACTTCGCCCCGCTGGACGAGCACTACCAGGAGCAGATCCTCCAGGTGCATGTGATGGTCGAGTACGCGCGGCGCGGCGTGCAGTCGATCCAGGACGGGCTGAAGCTGATCCTGGCCTATTTCCAACTGCCGCGCAGCGAGTTCATCGAGCGGTTCTTTGGCGACCGCCGGGACCTGATCGGACGGGCGATCAGCGAGGAGGCCTACGAGCGGATCGTGGACGATCTGCGGAACCCGGTACAGCAGGCCGTCGTCACCGGGGAGCAGGACGAGAACGGGCTGATCCTGGCCGGACCGGGATCGGGCAAGACGCGGACGATCGTCCACCGGGGGGCCTACCTCGTGCGCGTCCGGCGAGTCCCACCGCAGAGCATCCTGGTGCTGTGCTTCAACCGCCTGGCCGCGATCCAGCTGAAACGCCGCCTGCGGGAACTGATCGGTCCGGCGGCCGGCCGCGTGACCGTGCTGACCTACCACGCCTTGGCCGCCCGGCTGACCGGGACGTCATTCGCCGCGGCGGCGACAACCGAATCGGCGGCGCCCGATCTGTCCGAATTGATCCCCGCCGCCGCTCGCATCTTGCGCGGCCAGCAGCCGGTCGCCGGGGTGGAGCCCGACGAGGTGCGCGACCGGCTGCTGGCCGGTTACCGGTTCGTGCTGGTGGACGAGTACCAAGACATCGACGAAACACAATACGCCTTGATCTCCGCGTTGACGGACCGCACGGGAAAGGACCCGGAAGCCAGGCTCACGATCCTGGCGGTGGGCGACGACGACCAGAACATCTACGCGTTCCGTGGCACGAACGTGGCCTTTATCCAGCGGTTCCAACAGGACTACGGCGCGGCGCGCCATTACTTGCTGGACAACTACCGCTCGACGGCCCACATCATCGCCGCCGCCAACCAGTTGATCGCCCACAATCGGGACAGGATGAAAACCGAGCAGCCGATCCGGATCGATGCCGACCGGCGCAAGCAGCCGCCGGGCGGACTGTGGCAAGCGCGAGATCCGGTCGGCGGCGGCAAGGTGCAGGTGCTGCAACTGCCCGACGAGCAGGCGGAAGCCGCCGCGGTCGTGGGCGAACTCCGCCGCCTGGCCGGCCTCCAAGAAGGCTTCGATTGGTCTTCTTGCGCGGTACTGGCTCGAACGCGAGAGGCGCTGCAGCCGATCCGCGCCGCGTGCGAGCATTTCGGCATCCCGGTGCGCTGGGGGCTGGATAACGAGCGTGCGCCGCGCCTGCACCGGATTCGCGAGATCGCTGGTTTCTTGGACGATTTGCAGGCGCGGCGGCAGGAACTGAGCCGCGCGTCCCAGTTGCTCGGACCGTTTGCGCCGGCCGGCGACGGCAATCCTTGGCGAGCCTTGCTGCACGAGCTGTTGACGGACTGGCAGGAAGACACGGCGGACGCCAAACTGCCGGTCGAACAGTTGATCGAACACCTGTACGAGTCCCTCGCCGAGCAGCGGCGCGAACATCGTGTGGGGCGCGGTGTTTTCCTGAGCACCGTGCATTCGGCCAAGGGAACCGAATTCGATCACGTCCTGGTGCCCAGCACGGGTTGGCGTTGGCAGTCGTCCAGTCAGCAGGCCGAGGAGGAGCGGCGGCTGTACTACGTCGCCATGACCCGCGCCCGGCAGACCTTGTGCCTGCTGACCGATGCCCGCCGCCCGCATCCGCACGCGCGGCTCCTGCGCGGCGACTTCCTGTTGGTCCGCCCGGCCGCGATCGAAGCCGGCATGCCGGATGCCTGCCGCGAGCGCAGGTACGAGGTGCTGGGGCTCGACGGTATCCTGCTGGGCTTTGCCGGTTCGCGTTCGGAACGGCATCCGATCCACACGGCGCTGGCGGACCTGCAGCCCGGCAGTCGGCTGCGGTTGCGGGTCCGAGAACGAGCCCTGGATCTGATCGACTCCCGCGGCCGTCCCGTGGCCCGCTTGTCCCAGGCGGCATGTCAACAGTGGCAGCAGCAGGTCGAGCAGATCGAGGAAATCCGCGTCGTGGCGATGCTCCGCCGCGAGCGCACCGACGAACAACCAGCCTTCCGCGACCGCTGCCGCTGCGAACGTTGGGAAGTCCCGCTGGTCGAGTTGGTGTACCGCGAGCAGGCGAGCGGCGATTCCTCGACCTGAGAACCCGGAGCGGTTCCAACCTGATTATCGCCGGGTGAATCTCTGATAGCCGTCTACCTGCGGCGGGCCAGGGCCTTCTCAATTTCCGATCGGCATATCCTGCGACGGCTCTATGTTGATTGCGTCCGATGCTGGCGCGTTGTCCGGCCGCTCGATCACATCCTGTTTCCTCCTGTTCAAAATGCGCGCCAGGAAAACGAGAAATCTGGCAATAGTGTTGCGAGGCTTTGCTAACGGCGTGCGGTTTAGCGGCGTGCCAGCTTCCTCAAGACCTCGATCCCGCGCTGGATCACGGCATCGCCGGCGGCGTAGGACAGGCGGAAATGTGTGTCACGCTGACTGAAGATGCCGCCGGGGATGATCAGCAGTCCGTTGCGGATGGCCTCCGTTACGAACTCCGTGCCGCTGCCCCAGGGGGCCTTGGGAAAAGCGTAGAACGCGCCGCGCGGTTTGACCAATTCGTACTTGTCCGCGAGCCCGTCGTACAGCAAGTTGCGTTTGTGCCGGTATTGGTCGATGCACTGGCTGATGTCGAGGTCCAGTGCGACCGCGCCGGCCCACTGGACCGGCTGCGGAGCGCACACGAACGAGTACTGCTGCAGCTTGACCATCGCGTCGATCACCGCTGCGGGACCGTGTACGAACCCCAATCGCCAGCCGGTCATGGCGTAGCTCTTGGAGAACCCGTCGAGCACGAGCGTCTGGTCGTTGAACCTGGCGGGCGACAGAAACGGCTCGTCGTAACAGAACGCCCGGTAGACCTCGTCCGACAGCAACGCCACGTTGCGTTCCGCCGCCAGTCTCGCCAAACCCTCGATCTCCGCCGTGGTCGCGACCGTGCCGGTCGGGTTGGCGGGGCTGTTCAGCAAGATCAGCTTGGTTTTGCTCGTGATGGCGTCGGCCACCCGATTCACGTCGATACGGAAATCGGGATACGTGTCGATCAGCACCGGCGTGCCGCCCACCAGGTTGACCAGCGGCTGGTACATCACGAAAAACGGGTCGAACAGGATCACCTCGTCGCCCGGATTGACCATCGACAGCATGGCCAGCAACAGTCCGCCGCTGGTGCCCGAAGACACGAACACCTTGCGGTCGCCGTGGCCGAACTCGGCGTCCACTTGACGCTGCAGCTTTTCCCGCAGCACGGGCAGGCCCTGGGTCAGGGTGTAGCCGTTCTTGCGGCTCTGGATGGCCTCGATACAGGCTTGGCGCGCCGGTTCGGGTACGTCGAAGTCCGGCTGCCCGATCGACAGGTTGATGGGGTCCTTCATCTGGGCCCCCAGATCGAAGACCTTGCGAATGCCGCTGCTATCAAACGTGGTGGTGCGGTGCGCGATCCAGGGATGGAGCATGAAAGCCTCGAAGATGTTGTTTGATCTCGGTTGGTTTGTGCCAAGTGTAAAGCGCAAGCGTGGAAGTGCAAAGTGCAAAACGAGGATTGATCCCAGGGGCGTGATTTACCCGGAAAACCGAATCGCCCACCTCGTCGAACGCGGGGCACGGCTGGAACTGTGACACGGCTTTGCCATCCGTGTTGCATAGACACTCGTACACGCGAATCCCCTGATTGAGAGGAGGAAGAGACAGGCGTGTACGAGTAAGTGTACGAGTACGTGCCGAGTGCCACAGGTAAGAAAAATGTCTGAGCCCTGACCGGCAAGACGTTCAGCCCGCGTATCCCCGCGGATGACGGCTGTGCCAGCGCCAGGCGGTGGCGACAATGTCGCGCAAGTGGGGAAATTCGGGTTGCCAGCCCAGTTCCTCGCGGATGCGCTGGCTGCCGGCCACGAGCACGGCCGGGTCGCCGGGTCGGCGGGGGCCGACGCGCGCCGGGATCGGATGGCCGGTGATCTCGCGAGCCGTTTCGATCACCTGCCGGACGCTGAACCCCAGCCCGTTGCCTAGGTTGTACACGCGACTGCCGCGATCCAGGGCCCGCAGCGCCAGGATGTGGGCCTGGGCCAGGTCGGCCACGTGGATGTAGTCCCTCACGCACGTGCCGTCGGGCGTCTCGTAGTCGTCGCCGAAAATGGTGACGTGTTCGCGCTGGCCAAGCGCCACCTGCAGGACGATCGGGATCAGGTGGTACTCGGGGTGGTGATCCTCGCCGCGCTCCTCGGTGGCTCCGGCAGCATTGAAGTAGCGGAGGGCGGCGTAGCGCAAGCCGTGGATGCGGTCCAGCCAGTGCAGAAAGCGTTCGATGATGTGCTTGGATTCGCCGTAAGGGCTGCCCGGCACGATCGTTTCCGTCTCGGCAATCGGGATCCGCTCGGGCGCGTCGAACAGATTGGCTGTCGAGGAGAGGATGAAGCGGCGCACGCCGTGATCGACGGCGGCCCGCAGCAGGTGCAGGGCGTTGGTCACGTTCTCGCCCAGATACCGGAACGGGTCCTGCATCGACTCGCCGACCAGCGTATGCGAGGCAAAGTGCATGACGGCTTCGGGCTGGTGCGTGCGGAACACGGCGCCGACGGCCGCGGCGTCCGCCAGGTCGCCCTGGACGAACGCCGCCTGCGGGTGTACCGCCGCGCGATGCCCCTGGTACAGATTGTCCAACACGACGACCGACTGGCCGGAGAGAATCAGTTGCTCGACAACGATGCTGCCAATATAACCGGCCCCGCCGGTGACCAGGATTTTCATGAGCCGCTCCCGAACGCGGCCTGACGGCCGCAACAAAATCTGAAATCCCAAATCTCAAATCTGATATCTCAAATCCCAAATCCCAAATCTCAAATCCCAAATCTCAAATCTGAAATCTCAAATCTGATATCTCAAATCTGAAATCTCAAATCTGAAATCTCAAATCTGATATCCCAAATCTGATATCCCAAATTTGAAGTCCCAAATCTCAAATCTCAATGTTCAAAACCGAGCCGTCCGATTCCTCTTGGCGTTTTTGCCACCGCGGCACGGCTCTGCGAGCCATGGCTACGGCAATTCGTAGCACGCTGCCTGTTCGGCATTGCGGACCAGCAGGCAACGGCCGTACAGGCTGGGATTGTTCCACGTCTTGCCTTCCAAGGCCGCGAACCTGCCCAGTTCACGGTGCCCGGCGGGCGTGGCCTCGACCAACGCCACCTCGCCCGATTCGGCCTGCACGACCAGCAGATCGCCGGCGCCCAGGATCTGGCCCATGGCGTACCGGCCGGCTTTCCACACGCGCCGGCCATCGGCCAGGTCGACGCATTCCAGAATTCCGTCCGACAGGCCGTAGACGTGGTCGCCCAGCACGACCACGTTGCAGAACTTCGTGCGCAGGACGCGGCGGTTGGACCAGACTTCGGCCACCTGCCACTGGTCCTGACCGTTGCGCGAAACCTGCAGCAGCTTCGCGCCGACGCCGTAGCCCTTGGACAGCAGCAGCCGGTCGTTTGGCACCGGCACGACCTGCGACACGCTGGCATCTCCCCGGCTGCTGCCGGACCACGGATGCTTCCACAACTGAGCACCCGACGCCGGATCGTGCCCGCTGGCGTAGCCCTGATTGACGATCAAGATCTGCCGCCGGCCCGCGATCGTGGCCAGCACAGGCGAGCTGTAGCTGGCCTGACAATCGCCGCCCGTCCAAGCCAATCGTCCCGTCGACTTGTCGAAGGCCGCGAGCGAGACCCAAGGCCCCTGGGCCGGCCCGCCCAGCGGCACGACCACCAGGTCGTCGACGATCAGCGGCGAATTGGATCGCCCCCAAGCGATGGCGTCCAGATCTTCCTCGGCAGTGACGCCGATGCGGGCCAGCAGATCCTGGATCCATACCGGCCGGCCGGTGGCGCCGTCCAGGCAGCGCAGCACCCCGGTGGCGCCCAGGGCATAGACCCGGCCCTCGTGGATCGTGGGCGTGGCCCGCGGGCCGGCGCCGCCCAGCACGGTGTGGTGCCGGGCGGGCACGGCGTGAAACCAGCGCATCGTCCCCGTGGCGACTTCGTAGCAGGTGACCAGCTCCTCGTCGCCGCGTTGCTCCATCGTGACGGCGAATCCGTTCACCGCGGCGAACGTCGACCAGCCGGCGCCGATCGCCTGCCGCCACAACAACCGCGGCGGCTGTGCTTGCCAACTCCGACTCAGCCGAATGCCGGTCAAGTGAGCGTCGCGACGGGGGCCGAGAAACTGGGGGAAATCCTCCGGCGTTGTCGTCTGCAAATCGACGTCCGCCGTTTCGGCGGCGGGCCTGGCCAAACGCTGGTCCGCATCGGGCTGCCAACGGAAGACGAGGCGCGGCACCAGATCGCCGCTCACTTGTTCAATGCGCAAGCACGCGACCGCCGCCGCCAACCCCAGCACCGCCGCGCCCAAGACGCCCCAACGGCAACGCGACGAGTAGCCGCTGAAAAACAAGAACCAGACGAAAACCGCCCCGGCGGCGACGCAGCCCAGCACCAGCGTGGCCACGTTCACCTCCGCTCGTTCCATGCCGGCGCCGAGCTTCCCCGTGCGCAGCAACCCTAGCGCGCCCAGGGCCAGGACCACGACGGCCAGGCACCACGGGCCGGGAAAACGGCGGCGGGATCGCGCTGGCGGTGACGCTGCAGGTGGGGCGGAGGTGGGATCTGAAGAATCGGTGCTCATACGTCAAGCGTTCATCGAGCCGTACCGCAAATTCGGAATCACGACGGGCGCGTTATAGCGTCCGGCCCGCCATCTGAGTAGCCCGGCACCGCGCGGTCGTTTGCCGGAAAATCAACTGCCCGCTTCATCGTCCGCGGATGTCGTGCCCACGATCGCGACGGATCACGGCCCCGTCGCGCGTCGGACGCCACTGGCCCGTAATGTGCGGCTGGGCGAATCCCTTGCCGGCCGCCGGTTCCGCGTCCGTTGCCGGCTTGCCGCCGGCGCCCTTCTCGGCCGGCGCGGCCCGGTCTGCCGGGCTTCGCTTGTTCGAAACTCGCGGATTGCAGAACCGGCCCAGCGGCCCGGCCAGCAGCGCCGGCAGCATGACCAGTTCGGCCACCAGGCCGGCGAACAGAATCGCCAGCATCAGGTACCCGAACCGCTGCGTGGGCGTGAAGGTGCTAAGGGCAAAGACCGACAGGCCCACGCCGCTGATGGTCGCCGCCTGCATGGTGGGCAAGGCGCAGCGGCGATAGGCCGCAATGATCGCCTTGTTGCGGTCTCTCCCCTGCCGTTCGAAATCCTCCCGATACCACGTCAGGAAGTGGATCGTGTCGTCCACCGCCACGCCCAGGGCGATGCTGGCGGTCATCATCGAGCCCACGTCGACGTCGACGTTCAGCCAACCCATGCCGCCGAAGACCACGACCACCGGCAGCACGTTGGGCAGCATCACGACAATGCCGGCAATGATGTTCCGCGACAGGAACATCATCAAGGGCGTGATCGTAACGAACGACCACAACGTGCTCTCGATCAAGCTGTCCAGCAGCGAGCGTTGGGCCTTGTACACCAGCGGCACGACTCCCGTGTAGACGACGTGGATCGGATCTCCGCGCTGGACCGCGGTCTGCGCGTGCGGCGCGGCCGGGTCGAAGGTGTGCTGGCGGGCGTCGATGAAGATCCGGGCGTGCTGCTTGATGTACTCGACGTCGTACTCCCGCTGGTCCTTGACGAGCACGACGCAGTCGAACTTTTTGCCCAGCACGTCTCCCCAGGCCGCCGACGTATAGTAGCCGGGTTCGGCCTGCGCCTCGGCGGGATCGTGCCAGCAACCGCCTTTGGCGTAGACGCCGGCACAGGTCATCAGGTCCTTCAGGGTCTGGGCGAAGAGCCTCGTTTGGTCGAGTTGCGCGTTGCCCGTGTACTTGCGGTCCAACCCGGCCGCGGCGTCCTCCGCTCCAGCCGCTTCGGCCGCGGCGAGCGCTTCCTGTTCCGCACCGCCTTCCGCTTCCGCCGCCCCGGCCGGCCTCTGCGACGGATCGCCGAGTCCCAGAAAAGCGACGCGCGTTTTGACAAAGCCCTTGCCTTCGCTCCGCGCGTCCAACTCGGTCAACACCTGCTCGCGGAACCGATACGCGGTCAGCACCGGCTCCACGACGCGTTCCAACTCGTTCACGAACTGCCCGTAGTCGATGTCCCGCAGCGCGCCCACGCGGAGGCTGATCCGCCACAATTCGCTGCCCTTGTTCGGGTCCGGTTCGCGGTCTTCCGCCGGATTCCCGGCGCCGGCCGGCCGAGTCCCGCGATCGATCCGCAGGAAGTCGCTGGCCAGATATTCATGGCGATGTTCTTCCAGTTTTCGGTTCATCACGGAACGGACCGGATCTCGCAACGTGGGGTAACCCGGCGGCGGCAACTCGGGCGCGAACGTGGGCACGGACATGGCCTGCCCGACGATTCCCTGCCCCTGCGGGCCCAGCTGCTGCGCGACCGCGTCCTGAATCCGGGCGGCGATCTCCATCCGTTCCAGGAAATCGAACTGCAGCCGCCGGCGCTGCAGTTCCGCCTCCGCCGGATCTTCCGTCTCGCTCGTCTGCTGCGTCGAGCGCACCAACTCGGGACGCACCCGCACCACCAGTTCCATCGGCACCAGCTTGGCCAGGTGCCCCTCCAGCCACGTGTAGTCGCGGATGATCTTGGCGTCCCGATCGAAGAACTTGATCAGGTGGACGCTGGTCTGGATGCGGAACACTCCCAGCGAACACAGGCCGATGAACAGCACGCAGCCCAGGGTGACCAGTCCCCAGCGGCGGATGATGAATCCTCCCACGTGCTCGAAGGCCTTTTCGACGCCCTTCTCGAAGGTCGTCGGCTGCGCACGGCGAGCGGCGGCCGCCTTGGCCGCGGCGTCGTCCGGCCGGCGCGGCGGCCACAGATGCAACGCCGCGGGCAAGTAGGTGAAGAACAGCGCCAGCGTGGCCAGCACGCCGATCGCCGAGTAGACGCCAAAGTTGCGGATCGGCACCAGCGTGCTGGTGTACAGCGAGGCCAACCCCAGGGCCGTCGTGACGGAGCACAACGAGGCCGCCTTCCAGCCCAGCTTGAGCATCCGGCCGGGCGCGCCGGCCAGGCCTTCTTCATCCACCGTTTCGCGGTAGTAATTCACCAGGTGCAGCGCGCCGGAAATCCCCAACACGTACACCAGCGAGGGCATCGACATCATGATCGCGTCGACCGTGCCGCCGGTCCACCAGACGATGGCCAGGCTGTTCATCGCGGTCAGACCGCCGATGATGAACAGCATGCCGGTGACCTTGATGCTGCGCACCAAGAACAACGACAGCCCGATGCCCACCACGGCGGACAGCAGGATCAGGCGGACCAGCGTAATCTGGCCCTCTTCGTCAATGGCGACGTTGTCGATGGGCGGTCCGCCCAGCTTCAGGTCCTCTTCGGAAATGCCGCATTCGTTGACCGCGATTTGCAGCAGGCGGCCCAACGGCCGCCCCATCAGCGCTCGGCCGAGCACGCGGCGCAAGTCCCGTTTGGCCGGCTCGCTCAGCGTCAACATGATGCAGGTCTGCTTGCCGTCCGCACCGAACAAACCGCCCTTCAGACGCTCCAAGGCCTTCTGGTGCGTCTCCGCAGCGACGAATTCGTCATCCACGCCCCGCGGCCACAAGGGACCATCCTTGCGCGACAGCTGTTCCAGCGTGCCCGGACCGGTCGTGATGGACTTGAAGAACCGGGCCATTAACAGATCGGGATTGGCATGGAACTCGTTGGGCCGCTCCGGGGTCGAAGGGAAACCGAATGTCGAAACCAGTTCGCCTTCGGCCCGGGTCCGGCCCATGACCGTGCGCTGGAATTCGCGGTGCATCCAATTCAGCGCGTTGCTGCGGCCCGTCCAGCGATACAGTTCGCCTTTGGGCGTGATGTAGTACCACAGATCGTGGTCGCCGCGCAGCCACTTCTCGCCCAACTGGCCCCAATTCTCGAAGTAGTCGCCGACCGTACACAAGCCCAGCTGGTCCCCGACCTCGCCGGCCCGTTGACGGTCGAGCATGAGGCGCTCGTCGAGCGTCAAAGCGTCGAACGGCTTGCTGGCGATTTCCGCCAACCTGGCAGCCTGGGGAGTGGGTTCGTGAAACTCGGGCGGGGCGATCTGGTGCTGGATGCGGTCGACCAGCTTCTGGTATCGTGGATCGTCTTCCGAGCAGCCGGGCCACGTGACGATGACAAACTGCTCGCCCATGAAATGCTGGCCGAACCACTCCAAATCCGCCGTCTCGGCAAAATCGGAGGGCAGCCAATCCTTAACGCGATTCGTCATCCGCTGCAGCGACATCCGGGCTCCACGCAGGGAGAAAGGAGCCAGGAAACAAACAATGCAGATGATGAGCAGCGAGTAGCGGGAGAAAAAAGTACGCTTCATGAGCACGTGCCGCTTCCAAAGGAATTGGAGAACCACTTCAGGCTAACCTTCGTATCGGCCAGCGCCCATGCCAATCGTGACAGTAGCCGCGGCGACGCAGCGTCTGACCCCCAAGTCCAAACCGCGTAGTCGCCACAATTTGCCGAAACTCTCTGGCAGGACATCCCCCACAGTTGAACTCGCCAGAACCATCGGGAAGGCCAGGAAAAGCCCCGACGTTTGGTAAAACCAGCCATAACCGAGACTGCAGCGGACGCGCAAAGGCGGAGGCTAACGGAGAATAGGGAAAGGAGGCAAAGACTGCGCAAGGTGTGGGTGTCGCCATCCTCGCGACTGCCGGCGTCACCAAAAAGGCCCAGAGTGCCTGCCCACACTCTGGGCTCCTTGATGCCGCCGAGTCGCGTCCCTGCCCTCCCGTTACGCCGTCGCTGACATTTCCAGTGTCTTGCTTTGCAGACCGACCTTGGCCAGGACGAAGTACAGGACGAAGCCGACGATGAACGCTGCCATCGGCGGGCAGGGAATGGAGCCGCGCAAGAAGTCGAGTCCGGGAATCATGGCGAACAGGTCCGGTGCGCCGACGACAAAACCCAGCAACCACGAGATCCAACCCGCCAGGTTGATGCCCGCGCGTGGGCCAGCCCACTTCTTTCCAGCCAAGAGGTAGTCCGCCGCCATCGCTCCGCAGACCGGACCAAAGGAAGCGCCGATCAAACCGAACACACTCGCTGCGTTGCCCGCCCAGCCCGTCGCGGCCAAGATGCAGGAGCCAGCCGCACCCGCGCCGACCGAAAGGAAGGGATTGATCTTCGGCAGGACCGTCTTGAAACTATTGGCGGCGATGAACGCCGAAAAACAGGCGGCCGGAAACGAAGAGATGGCCAACAGAATCATTAGCACCTTGGCAAAGCCCGCACTCAAGATGCCGCCCTTCATCAACACAACGGGATCCAGCTTGCCTGCCAAGTTCGCCGGCACTTGATCCGCGCCGCCGTAGTATCCCGCGACGATGACCAGCGACAGCCCGGCAGAAAAAACGGTGGCGAGAGCGATCCCCACCAAGCCCCCTTTCTGCACGTTCTTCGCGTCGCTGCTGTTCATCGCGATGTCGACACCCGCCGCGCCGGCCGTGGCGAAGAAGCCGACGATACAGGCGATCGTCGCCAGGATCGCCGCCCCCGCCCCGAGCGGTTGCGGTTTGTTCGCCTGAGCCGTAGCCGTCTCGGCAGCCCTGGCGTTCTCGCCACTGGGGGCTTCGGACGCAGAAGCCGCTACGTGCGACGCCTGGTACGTCTTCTCCGGTGCAAAGCCGCTGAGGCCGCCGATCGTGGACGCTGTCAGGATCACCAGCACGGCGATCGGGATCAGCGGGAAGGGAGTGGCAATCTTGGCGACGTACTGAATCCCCTTCAACCCCACCAGCGCGCTTGCCAGTGTCCAGACCACCGCGATCACGCCGTGGGTCATGCCGGGAATCGCGACTTCGCCTTTGTCGTTCAGCCCGATTTCGAAGCACTGGCACAACACCGTGGCAATAAAGAACGCGTTGAAGCCGAGCCAGAAGAACTGCAGGACCCCCATGAACAAGCCGGGCAGAATCAAACCACCTTGCACGCCATAGGTCGAAGTGCCGACCACGTACAGCGGCAATCCTGTCTTCATGCCCAACAGGCCGGGTACAAGATAGAACAAGAAGTGAATGAGCAACGCCGCCAGAACGACACCCAACAGCGCCGGCATCAGGCCGGCCGATAACAGGCCGCCGGGGGTGCCGCCGTAGCCCGGAACATTTTCCCAAAACGCAAACCAGACCATGACACCGGCATAGGTCGGTGCGATGTTGGCGAACCACTTCACCCGAGCGTCGCTGGGTACGGGTTTCGCGGATGTGACATAATCCGGAAGATTCGAAGCCATAAGGTGTTCCTCCTGCAGGTGGGCAACATGGACGCGGCGCCCGACCTTGACGCCAACCGCCGCTGCCGGGCGCGTCCACAACTGTGGGGAAATCGAAAAAACGAGTATAGCCGTTGCCAGTCCGATGTAAACGGTCGGCAGCCTGAGATTCCTGATCTCGACAGCTGGGCTTCCGAGGCTCATCCAAGTGGCACTTCAATTGGTGCAGCCGTATAATGGCGTGGATGATGGTCAGCGTTCAAACTGGAAAATGGGAGGGAGCGTCGACGCATGCCCCGCTGGACCGATCGTAACGACGCCTGGGACGACGAGCCGGAGGACGATGACTGGCCGGACGACGATGGCTATCCGGACGACGACGAGCCGACCGTACCGTGCCCGTATTGCGGGCGGGAGATCCACGAGGAATCGCCGCGGTGTCCGTACTGCGGGAATTACCTTTCGGCCGCGGACGCGCCGCCCCCGCGGAAGCCGTGGTGGTTGGTCGTCGGCGTGGTGGTTTGCCTGTACGCCGTGTATCGCTGGATTGTGGGGTGAAACGAGTGACGCCGCGTTGCAGAGAAACATTGGGCAAGGGTATCGAGTTTACCGATATAAACGGATGATCGCAGCAGACTGCTGATTTGACTGACACCTGCTATCATGACTGGCAACGCTAGTGCGAATCGCTTGGAGGAACGGAGTCATGCGTCGAATTCTTGCTTTGATCCTGCCGATGGTTCTCGCCTGGGGCGCTGAGGCCGCGTCACAGGATTGGGCCAAGAAGTTGTTCGAGACCACCAGCCACGACTTCGGCATCGTGGCGCGCGGCTCGAAGCAGGAATACTCCTTCATCGTCAACAACATCTACAAAGAGGAGATCCATATCTCCGGCCTGCGGTCCTCGTGCGGCTGCACCACGGCCCGCATCACCAAGGAAACGCTCAAGACGCACGAGCAATCCGAGATTTTGGTGGTGTACAACACCAAATCGTTCCTGGGCGGCAAGAGCGCTACCGTCACCGTGACCATCGACGAGCCGTACTATGCCGAGGTCCAGCTGACGGTCAACGGGTACATTCGCAGCGACGTGGTCTTCCAGCCCGGCTCGGTCGAGTTCGGTTCCGCCGACAGCGGGCAAGGCGCCGAGGTCACCATCTCCGTCTCCTACGTCGGCCGCGAGGATTGGGAAATCAACGACGTCCGCAGTGCCAACGAGCACTTTGAAGTGGAGTTGCTGGAGACGTTGCGGAGCGGTGGCCGCGTCAACTACGACATGATCGTGCGGCTGAAGCCGGGTGCGCCGCCGGGGTACATTCACGACCAGCTGCTGATCGTGACCAACGATTCCGGCGCCAGCAATGTATCGCTGCCGGTCGAAGGCCAGGTGGTTTCAGCACTGACCGTCAGCCCCGCGTCGCTGTTTCTGGGCGTAGTCAAGCCCGGGGACACGGTCAAGAAGCGACTGGTTGTGCGCAGCAGCAAACCCTTCCGGATCGTCAGCGTCAAGTGCGACGATGCTAGCTTTATCTTCGAGCCGCCGGATGCCGAAAGCAAGTCGCTGCACTTCGTGCCCGTCGAGTTCAAGGCGGGCGGCCAACCGGGACAAATCGAAAAGAAGATCGAAATCCAGACGGATTTGGGCCAGGGCGGATCGACCCAGTGTGTGGCTAACGCCACGATCCAGCCGTAGAAGCAAGTGTGCTTTGCTGGCAACCGCACTTGCTTGGCATATTTCCGCAGATCTGAGCAAGAACCGACGCTGTTTACGTGAAAAGCCGGGCTTCTTGCCGGCGGTTTCCCCTTCAGACGCCTCATCGCCCGCCGAACTTCCCAAACCGCTCTTGACCCGCCGCGGAGGTCCTGATACTTAACCACCCCCTTCAAAATCGAATCATGATCGTCCGTTCGTAGTGGGTGGCTTGAATCCGTGGCACGAAATCTTTGCAGAATCCTGTGCGCCGTCTGGTGGGTTGCCACGGGCGTGTTGACCGGTTCGGCAGCCCACGGTCAGCAGGGCTATGGATCGACGACGGCGGCGCCGCCGTTGACCGGGGCACCCAGTCTAGCGCCGCTCTCCCCTACCGCCCCGCCTTCCTCGACGCTGCAGACCCCCACGTTTGATCCCTACTCGACGCAGCCGAACGCTGCGCTCACCGCGCCGTCCTTTTCGACGCCTGCCCCGCCGTCGGCCTCCTTTGGCACTCCGGCTCCCGCGTACTCGCAACCTTACAGCCTGCCCTCGCCAGGAGCGCAACCTTACTACACGCAACCGGCGCCTGGATTTGGCATTCAGAGCCCGCCCGCCCTGTTCCCGTTCGGCCTGCAGGGACCGGGGCAACCGGCCACGGGGTTCGCCGGCGGCAGTCCGCTGAAATTCCTACAAAACGTTCGCCTCAGCGACGACTTTCTGTGCGGTGACAGCGAATCGGCGGGGGACATGCGCATCAACGATGCCTTCGCGACGACGACGATTGCCTTTCCCAATTTCTTCTGGACCGGGCAACCGTGGTTCATCTCGCCGGGCTTTGGGTATCACGCGTGGAGCGGCCCCTTTGGCACCTGGACCGACGCCGGCGGCGTTGCGCAAATGTATCCCGATCTGCCTGCCGAGGCGTTCAGCGCCTTTCTGGATGTGGGCTGGCGGTCGAGTCCGGATCGCGCTTTTGGCGCAGAACTGGGCGGCCGCATCGGCGTGTACAGCGATTTCTCCGGAGTCGACGAACAAAGCGTCCGCCCGATGGGCCTCGCCTTGTTGCGCTACAACTTGACGCCGACCATCGCCGTCAAGGGAGGCGTGTCCTATATCAACCGAGCGGATATCAAAATGCTGCCCGCGTTCGGGATCGTCTGGACGCCCAGTCCGAGAACCAAGTGGGACATCTTTTTCCCGCAGCCGAAGCTGTCATCCTACCTCACGACGCTGGGCAACTACGATCTGTGGTGGTATGTCACAGGGGAATACGGTGGCGGAGTGTGGACGCCCAAGGTCGCCGCGCCCGATCTCTCGACCGCGAATCCCGCCGATTACCTCCCGGAGGAACGGACGCTGATGGACATCAACGACATCCGGGTTTCGATCGGGCTCGAAGTGGGACCGCCGGTCACCAGCAGCGTCGGGCAGCGCGGGCTGTTCTTCGAGGTGGGATATGTGTTTAACCGCGAGATGGTTTTGGTCGTGCCCGCGCAGGAGTTCTCCTTGAGCGACACGTGGATGTTGCGGGGCGGCTTTGCGTTCTAAACAAGGCATGGCAATGAGAGCGAGTCGCCAGCAGCCTGTTGCCGCCCCGAAGCCCGGTTTTTCGGTGCAGCCGGGCTTTTCAGTTCGCGTGCCGGCCCGCCTTTCCTTGACGCCCGCCAAGGCATTCCTGGTCCTGCTGGCCGTCTTCTCCGCCGGCCGCGCCGGCCGCGCAGAACCGCCGGAAATCATCCACCCACTGCCGCCGGTCGACGCAACTCTGTCGCTGCTGCCGCCCGCGCCGTCCGCCGGTCCGCAAGCCCGGCTGGCAAGCGATCCGTCGGAGTACCGGATGCCGGAGGACTTGCTGCCGCCCGAAAGGCCTCATTTGACTTCCCACAAGAACGGCTTCTTTCAGAAACTCTCGTTCACGGCCACGGAGGTCTTTCCTGACGGCGGAGACGGTCTGGGGATCCTGGAGACGGAATTGTTCGCCGCTTGTGCGTTGCCCGCCCCCACGACGGACATGCCGCTGGTGATCATCCCCACGCTGGAAACCTACTTCGTGGACAGCCCGGCCTCTGTCGAGTTGCCGGACCAACTGTACGCGCCCTACCTGGACCTGATGTGGCTGCCGAAGATCAGTCCCAGCCTGTTGGGGATCCTCTCGGTGGGAACCGGCTGGTACAGCGATTTTCAAGGCCCGGACGACGGCTTCCGGCTCACGGGCCGAGCCATCGCCCGCTACGATTGGACGCCGGACCGCGTGCAGCTGGTGCTGGGCGTGCTGTACATCAACCGCTACCACACCAAACTGATTCCGGCGGCCGGCGTGATCTGGAAACCGAACGACGATTTGAACCTCGAGATGACTTTTCCCCAAGCCAAGCTGGCGCGGCGGCTGAGCTGGGGGCCTGGATTCGAGAACTGGGTCTACCTGGCGGGCGGCTTCGGCGGCAACAGTTGGTCGATCGTCAATGCCGCGGGCGACCCCGACGTTCTGATCCTGGCGGACTGGCGGCTGATGCTGGGCTGGGAACAGAAGCGAGACGGCGGGGCGGGCTACCGCGTCGAGATCGGCTACGTGTTCTCGCGCGAAATCGAATTCGCCTCCACCCCGGCAACGCTCTACCCCGACGCCACGCTGCTGGTGCGTGGCGGAGTGGCGTTCTGATCGCGGCCGAACTTGTGCAGACCCTCGCTGTGCGAATGGTGGGCTTGACAAAGTCGTCCGTCCGGAGAACCATGCGAGGGCGGCATAAACGCCGTCCCTTCCAGTGGCCGCGCTCCCATTCCAGTTTACCATGCCAGCCGCCGATTCTCCTATTGGCGTTTTCCATTCCCGTCAACTCGCTCGGAAGCTGTATGCACCCGGACCGCGCCGTTAAAGGCTGAAAAAAGCCACGTTGCTCGAAATCGTTGTCGGCGGTACAGTTCCGTGGTGATTTCCGTGTTCTGGGTATTTCCTTCGACACATGTCAGGGAGGACATGTCGATGAGTTCGGACCCCGTCCGAGAGCCGGATACGCTCAGTCCCTTTGAACAACTCCGCCTCGCCCGGCAGATCATCGAGCAGGAGGCCAGGACGCTTCTGGACGTAGGCCAACGTCTGGACGGCCGGTTTTGTCTGGCGGTCGAGTATTTGTGTCGCTGCCGCGGCAATGTGATCGTCTCCGGAATGGGGAAGGCCGGGATCGTGGGCCAGAAGATCATGGCCACGCTGGGCTCGACCGGCACGCGCAGCCACTATCTGCACCCGGCGGAGGCCGTTCACGGAGATCTTGGCCGGGTACACCCCGACGACGTGATGCTGATCCTGTCCCAGAGCGGCCAAACGGAGGAAATCGCTCGGATTCTCCCCTCCCTGATCGACCTGGGGGTTCCCATCTTGGCCATCACGGCCAGGGCCGACAGCACCTTGGGACAAGCGGCCACGGTCGTGCTGGAACTGGGGGCGTTGGACGAGGCCTGCCCGCTGGGACTGGCCCCCACGACAAGCACGACCGCGATGCTGGCGCTGGGCGACGCCCTGGCGTTGGTGACCAGCCGGATGCGGAACTTCGCCCGCGAAGACTTCGCCCGGTCCCACCCCGCCGGCAGCCTGGGACGCAAACTCAGCAAGGTCGACCATCATCTCCGGGCCCTGGCCAAATGCCGGGTGGCACCGGAGGAGAAGACGGTCCGCCAGATCTTTGTCGATCTCAGCGTGCCGGGGCGGCGGACCGGCGCCATTATGCTCGTCGACGGCGAAGGCAAGCTCAGCGGAATTTTCACCGACAGCGATCTGGCACGGCTGTTCGAGCATCGGCGTGAACACGCCTTGGACCAACCGATTCGGGAGGTGATGACCGCCCGCCCGGTGACCGTCCGTACGGGCACCAAGATGATCGACGCCGTGGCGGCCATGGCCCAGCGGAAGATCAGCGAGCTGCCGGTGGTCGACGCCGAAGGCCGGCCCGTCGGCCTGATCGACGTCACCGACGTAGTCGGCATGTTTCCGGAGATCGAGGAACACGCCAGTGAACGTCCGTCGGGACCCGAAGTCCGGAGTCTCCGTGGACCGCGCGCCGCATGATGCCTGTGGCACGCGCGTCCCGACGTGACTTCGATTCGCCACTCGGGCGTGCCCTTGTGCTGCGATGCTTCGCTCACGCTGGCATGGCCTGCCACGTGAGCGCGATCAGACGCTCGGCCAGTTCGTCCGCCTGCTGGCCCCAAATCTCGCGCAAGGCGGCTCCGACGCTTTCTCTGCTTTGCGACCTGCTCTCGCCGGCGCACAGCAGCGCAGCCGCGGCGCCTTGGGCCATGTGGGTCGGCTCGATGCCTTGGGACAGAGCCAACCGCATCGTGCCGAACAGCCGATCGTCGTATCCCAGCTTGCGCCGAGCGTCGCGCGTGACGCGGGCGATCAGGTCGTTCAAGTGGGGATTGACCATGCGCTCCACCAGATCCTCCGCATAGGCACGATAGCCGTCGGCGGTGAAGAGCGGGTCCTGGAGTTGCCCGTATTTTTTGACGAGCGCGGCGCCCGATTCGTCGAGGAAAGCCGCACGGGCCGTCGCCATGATGTCGCTGTGGCCAGCGGCTTCGGCCATCGTGGTCAGGCCTCGAAGGTTCGCCAGATACCCGATCAGCGCATGAATGGCGTTGTGACCGTACAGCTTGGCTTCCTCGAACGGCAACAGGTCGTCCTTTTCGACAAACACTTCGATGCCGCGCTGAAAACCCGGCAGCGTCACGCGGGAGATGAGGATGTGATTGAATCGCTCCACCAGGACAGCTCGCGGAGTCTCGGGCGTCAACGGGGCAAGACCGAGCCGGCGGATCGTGTCGGCGTCTGCAATCACGCCGCTCATCTTGCCGATGACCGTGTTCAGCGTCTGCGAGTTGGCCAGCGCTTCGGGCCGGACCAGAGCGCTCAGCCGCTCGGAGAGAATTTCGGCCGCGTGGTTGTGATTCTCGGCCGCGTAGAGGATCGCCGGCCGGGACGGGTCGCGCCGCTGGAAGCCGTCGGCCAGCAGTCTCGCCACACTCGACGCGTCGCTCGTGTCGTAGAACCGCACGCTGGGCAGCGCGGTGGCCATTTCATCCGCCGCGGCGATCGCTTCCACCAATTCCCGGCGGTCGGATTCGTCGGCGGGATTGCACAAACGCACACCCTCGACCTGCACCTGTTCAATGCGGTCGGGGTGCGCAATGTTGATCGCGTACCCTCCGCCGGCGGCGCGCACGGCGCCGACCAGCGTCGCATCGACCTCGGCGATCACATAACGCTCGAAATTGCCCGAACAGTACGCCTCGTACAGAAACAGCGCGCTCTGGATCGGCCCGAAGCCGAACCCGACGAAGGTTTTTCCATGGCCCGGCACTTAACTCCCTCCCGCAACCCGCAAAAGTTCCTGTTCGGCTTCGCGGGTCCACTTGCCGTTGTCGAGTTTCTCGGCCACTGTCGGAAACCGTTGAGGCAACTCGGCCAGCGGGATCAGGCCGACGTCGTGCAACATCGGGTAAACAATGATCTTGCCGGCCATGGTCCGGTTCTCCACCGCGGCGATCCCGTCGGCGGCTCCCGCCATGCCGCTGACCGCGTCCACGGAGGCGTTCGTGTCCAATTGATCTCGCTCGACCTTCCGCAGCACGATGCGCATGTCCTCGATCGTGGAACCGCTGGTGCCGAACATGAAGCAGCGTTTCTCGATGTACGTGTCGAGGTCCAGATCGTGTTTCGTCGGCGCGGGGATGCCGGCGAAAATGTTGACGATCGCGCCCGCGTCGGCCTTCTGGATGGCGCCGGCGATGAGCGCCCCGACCGGGGCCATCAAGGCAAAGTAGGTGAACTTTTCGTCGAGCTGCTCGCGTTGCGGATTGAGCAGCCGCAGGGCTACGCCGTTGGCCTTGGCCATTGGTCCGGCCTTGCGCCGCAGGCCCTCGATGCGCCGGTCGTCCAGGTCCGTGCCGACGATGTTCAGTCCCCGCAGGCCGCTGCAAATGTTGCGGATCACGTGCATCTCGCCCATCGGCCCGCCCGCACCGACCACCAGGATCTTGTCGTTGGCGCGAATCTCGCCGTTGGCGGGGATGTGCTTGTAGGACTCGGCCGCATGGCTCCCGGTGGTGCCCACCCAGCGCGTCATGCCGTAGTGCAGTCGCCCCACGCCGACCGACACCGGCTGGCCGATCCGCCGGCCGCCCAGCACGACATTCAGGATTCCCCGGGCAGCGAGCTTGTCGTTCAGCACGTCCAGGGTGGCCTTGTCGGAGCCGAAGTAGACGATGTCGTCGAAGCTTTCATTGGGCAACGCCGCGACTTCGCGGGGCGAGACCGCCTGCACTTCCGCCGGTTCGCCGTCCGGCGAGTAGGACTCGCTCACGCCCTTCGCCTCGCGCCCTTCGGCCACGACGACCAGCAACCTGCCGCCGGCCTTGATCGTGTTTCGTTCGCCCGTGGCGTAAGACGCCTCGACGCAGCCCCAGGGCTCGACCAACGCCACCGCCGAAGCGCTCTTGTCCTCGCCTGCCGGAATCAGGAAACGATCCCCATCCGGCGCAATGACCACGCGCTCGTCGAACAGGGTGTATTCCTGCAAGCCGCCTTCGAGGTTGTAACCAAACGCCGCGTTCGAGCCGGCCGCTGTGGGCAACTGGCGGTAGTCGGCCTGCACCAGGCACCGCTGGCCGACTTGGTGGTGTTTCACCCGGTCGCCGACGGCGACGATGCGGCAGACGACCTCGTGTCCCGGCACGGTGGGCAAGGTGCCGGGCCGATAGCCCTGCATCCCTCTTAGTATCTCCGGCCCAACGCCGCCGACGATCTCGGTCTTGCGCGGGTGCTTGTCGAATTGCTTGAGCAGCTTCAAGTCGGAAAAGCACAGCCCCACGGCCTCGACCTTCGCCAGGATCTCGTGCGGGCCGGGCGCCGGCACCGGCTTCGAGGTGTTCAGTTTCAATTCGCCCGGACCAACGAGTTGGACCGCGTGCTGGGTTTCGGGAAGTCTGTTTGCAGTCACGTTATTGACACCCGTGTTTCTAATCGGAGTTAAGGTATCTAGCCCTTGCACGGACGCCTGAAGCCCCATCGTGGGCTCGCGCCAGTCTTGGAGTGCGGCGCCTTGTCGCCGCGTTGGCTGGAGCGTGACTCCGCGACAGCCACTTTGTGTTCCCGTGCCATTTTCGTCCTTTGAACCCAATCAACCGCAACGGCACAGGCCGCTAACCAAAGCGGTGACAAGGCACCGCACTCCAAAATTCGGTTCCGGCCGCACAACCCCGTCAAGGCGGCTCCGCGATCAACTCAACATAACCTGCCCACCGGTGACCGGCAAGGCCTGACCGGTTTCGTATTGCTGCTCGACCAGGTACAGGATCGCCTTCATCACGTCCGCCGTCGTACAGCCGCGGCCGAGCGGCACTTTGGCTTCATAGGCCCGCCGCACGTCGTCGGTCGTCTTCGCCCCCGGCACCTTGCCGGCCCGCAGGTACTGGACGAACAGGCCGTTCTCCGGATCGGACCATAACGGGCCGTCGAAGAAGTTGCCGGGACAGATCGAATTCACCTTGATGCCGTCGTCCACCAGTTCCAGCGCGAACGACTGCGTCAGACCAATTCCGCCGAACTTGCTGCCTGCGTAGGCCGCGTTGCGGCTGGAGCCGGCCAGGCCCGACTTGGAATTGATTTGGATGATGTCACTCAGGTAACCCGGCCCGGCCTTGTGCTGGGTGGCGAGAATCGGCGCGGCTTTTTGCACGCACAGGAAGTAACCCTTGTAGTTCACATCCGTCACGAAGGCAAAGTCCTTCTCGGACTGCGTCTTGACGGATTCGGCTTTCAATACGCCCGCGTTGGAAATGAACAGGTCGAATCCGCCGTAGGTGCGCACGACCTGATCGAGGCACGCCCCGATCGATTCACCGCTGGTGACATTGATCGGCAGACTGATCGCGCGACCGCGGCCGTGCGCCGTACACAGGTCACGGGCCGCGGCCGCCGCGCCGCGCTCGTTGATGTCGGTCAGCACCACATGAGCGCCCTCGGCGGCGAGATTCTGAGCTATTTCGAGACCGAACCCCTGAGCGGCCCCCGTCACGACGGCGACTTTGCCCTTCAGGCGACCGACTGCGGCGGCGCCGGCCAGGGCGACCTTCTTGCGGTACGCCTCGACTTCCCAGTTTTCGATGAACAGGCGCTGGCGATCCGTCAGGTAACTGACGCCCCCGGAACCGCCCCCCAGACGCGTCGCGCCGGCCATCACCTTGATCGCGTCCAGATACACTTCGCGTGCGGTGTTGGCTGTCTTGAAATCGTCGCCGACGCCGAACAGGCCTACGCCATGCACCAGCACGACCTTGGGCGGCACACGCGTTTTTCTGGTGTGCGATTCGATCTCGCCCCGCAGACGAGGAATCAGCGCGTCTTCGCCTTCGCCGTCTTGGGGCTCGAACCACAGCGGAAAACTGTTGCAGTAGACGATCTGATCCGGCGTCATCGGTCCGGCGCAGGCGATCGCCCGGCCGGCTGCGGTGCCAATCAGGCCGAGTGCGATGTCCGAATCGTCGAAGGTCACCACCTTCAACGGTCCCGCAGCGTCTTCGGCCAACAGGGCTCGCAACGCCGGACCGATCGTACGCACCAATGCGCCAGCATCGCCGGCGCGCGTGACGGGACCAAGCGAGTTGGTCTGCCAGTCGCCTCCCAGCCGTGCCGCGATCTTCTGCAGAATCTCCGCGGTGTTGTCGCGGATCGTTTCCGGGTCGTCCGCCGCGACGATCAGGCCGTGGTTCGCCATCAGGATCGCCTTGGGGAGTTCGCGGCCCGTGCGCGCCAGGTAGTCTGCCAGTGCCTGCTTCAAGGTCTGGGCCAGGATGAAGCCGGGGTCGACGTACGGCAGCCACAGGGTGTCGTCGCCGAAGATTTGCTCGGCCAAGGCTCGGCCGCTGGTGCAACAAGTCAGCGTGTTGGCGATCGTCGCATGGCTGTGGACGACATAGCGGGCCGGGACCAGGTGGTGCAGCACCACCTCGACCGACGGGCGCTGGCCCTTCTCAGGCTCGCAGCGAGCGCGGTTGATCCAGTCCTTGAATTGTTCCTCCCGTTTCCGGGGGTCGGCATCCAGCGTGGCGTTGGCCAGTTCGCTCAGTTGCTTGCGATCCATCTTGACAAACCCGTCACGCGCCATCGTGGCCAGCGCCGTCCCGCTGCCCTTCACATACAGCAGGTCGCCGATCTTGCACGACGTGTTGCCGCCGCCGGCCAACACGATGGACGGATCGGAACCGAAAAAACGCGACAGCTTGACGATCACGTCGAGCGGATCGTCGCTGGAAAGAAAAACAGGCCAGTCGCTCGTGGTGGTCATAGTGGCTTCCTTAGGCCATGCACAGAAAAGTTGGAAGAGCTGGCAGAAACATGGGGTGACAGAAAAATGAAGAGATCGCGAAAAAAGACTTGTCTTGGCGAAACAAGCCGCGTTTCACTTCCCTTTCCTTCCCCCGCACGCCATCTTTCTGTCACCTCATCCTTCTGTCAGCTTCCTCCCATATTTCCATTCCCCCGCCCCGTCCCCTGCGTAGGTCGGTATCTCCGAGACCGGCGCGGTTTTGTCAGCGGTTCGAAGCACCGGTCCAAGAACAACTCCGCCATTTGGTCGTAGAGCGGACTTCAGTCCGCTCGGGCGGGAATGAATTCCGCCCTGCGAAGTTGTTTTCGGACAGGCACTACTTCCTGCCGCACGCTTCGTGATATCGCTGCATCACCGCCGCGCCGAGGTCGGCAAAGGCCCGGATGCGTTCCTCCGCCGATGCATAATCCGGATTCGGATTCCCTCCGGCGTCCACGAAACCGCACTCGCCGTGCAACGCCAGAAACTGGTGTCCCGCCACCACGCAGGCGCCTTGCCAGAAGAGCGCTCGCAGGTCGTCGGGCATGTTGCCGTCGCTGCAGAACGGATCGAACGGGATCAGATCCAAGGTATTGTGTTCCGTTCCGGCCGTAACGGCCAGGCCCGCCTCACGCATCTTCCCGGCGTACCGGCGCAGCACGTCCATTTTGTTGCGGATCGTAATCCACTCGACGGCGTGGATGTTCCGGTCCTTGATTTCGGCAATCAACTTGTCCGGCGACTCCTCGAACTGAGCAATCGGCGATGCGCCGTCGACGAGCGTCGGGTAGCACGGAATGCCGCCAAGTTCCAAGATCAGCCGATGTGCGTCGTCAAAGCGGACGAACGTCTCCTCGACGAACGCCGGCTTGCCCGCCTTCATCAGGTGCGAGCGGATGTCGTTTTGCATCGTGACGAAGTCTTCGGCGTGCTTGGCCTTCGTCGTCGCGCCCAGGATCGCGTTCAGCCGTTCGATCCGCTCTTCCGGACGGACCTTTGCGAACAACGCTTCCTGAAAGGCCTGCGAGACGTGCCGCTCCTGCAAATACACCGTGTTGCGATCGCTGCCGTGGCGGCGAACGATCATCTCCACAACGGCCTTCTCGTCGATGTCCGTTCTCAGGCCACGCTCGGTGAAGATCTGTTCCATCCGCTCGATCATCCTCGCCATGCGAGTCGAATCGTTGCGGCGGATGACGCCGATCAGCCGAGTTGCTTCGGGCGTCATTTTGTCGAAACGCGTGATGCCCTTGCCGCAAAAGTAGATCTTGCCGGGATTGCCCGGGTCGTTGATCTTGATCCCCGCCTCGCGCAAGCCGTCATCCATGCAGATGATCTCGGTCCCAAACAGGGGAAAGATGCCCTGGCGGCGGGCACACTGAGCGAAATCGCCGTAGACCTCGTAGTCGTAGTAGTTGCCGATGCCCAGGCCGGCCATGCCCTGTTCCGCCGCCAGATCGACCGCCTGCCGGACACTTTCAAACGCAGAGAAGTTCGGGGGCAGATGAATATGGGAGTTCACGCGCGGCAGCGGCCGCGGAGCGGCCATCTGTCGCGCCAACGCACGCATCTCGTCCGGTGTTCCGAGTTGACGCAACGCATCCAACGCCTCGGCGACTTGTTGGCCCATTTTGGTTCCTGGAAATGAGTGTTGTCGTCAAAGTAGCCATCACACTCCGTGTGATGATCGGCCATAAACACCGGGCCGCGGTCTCTCGAACGCGGCTAAGTCCCAACCGGCACACGAATGACCTTTCGCGGCGGCAGGTGCAGGCCCATGTTCAGCGCGTCCTCGGCCGACTCCTTGATGGATTCGCTGATCGTCGGATGCGCCCAGACGGTCTCCGCAACGTCTTGCATCGAGGCTTTTTGGTGCAGCAGCGCCGTGGTCGCTGCGATGCATTCCGTGGCATTGTGACCGAGCATGTGGGCGCCGAGCAACTGGCCGGTCTCTCGGTGACGGATCATCTTGACGAAACCGTCCGTGTGACGTGCGGCCATGGCCTTGCCCAGGTGCCCGATGGGAAATCGGCCAATGGCGATCGGCAGACCCTGATCCCGCGCTTCCTGCTCGCTGAGCCCCACCGCGGCGACTTCCGGAAACGTGTAGACGGCGGACGGAATCGGCGACTGGAAAGGCTTGGCATGCCCCAGGGCGTTTTCCACGGCCGCCACCCCGTGGGCCGAGGCGGCGTGAGCCAGCAGGCACCGGCCGTTGGCATCGCCAATGCAGTAATGGCCCGGTACGTTCGTTTCCAAATGATCGTTCACCGGGATAAAGCCGCTTTTGCTCGTCTGAATTCCAGCGCTGTTCAACCCTAACTCGTCCGTATTCGGGCGCCGGCCTACCGCCACCAGAACCCGATCAAATTCAAGCGACTCGCCGTTGGACAGCCGTGTCTTGACGGCCGCGCCCTTGCCAGCCAAGTCCACGCTCTCGACTTTCGCATCCAAGTAACACACGATCCCGCGCGCCTTGAAGATCGCCAGCAACCCCTTGCCCAGATCTTGATCGAGCGTCGGCAACAGGCTGGGCAACATCTCGACTACGGTCACCGAGACACCGAACGCCGCCATCATGCACGCAAATTCGCAGCCGATCACGCCGCCGCCGACGATCAGCAGCTTTTTCGGCAGCGCCGTCCAGTGTACCGCCTCGTCCGAGGTACACACGACCGCCGGATCATCCGGCCAGCCGGGAATGCGGATGGGGACGGAGCCCGCCCCGATGATCACTTTGCCGGCAGTTACCGTGCGGGCCGGTCCGTCGCTGGGCGTCACCACCAGGCGGCCCGCCCCGGCGAAGCTGCAGTGTCCGGCAAGCTGCGTAACCCCGCGTCCCTTGAACAGGCTGGCGACACCGCCGCGCAACTGGCGGATGACCTTGTCCTTGTGCTTCGTGACCTCTTGCCAGTCGAAACCGACCTCGCCGCCGACGGTGATGCCCCATTTTCGTGCGCTCCGGACGCTGTGCAGCAACTCCGCACTGGACAGCAGCGCCTTGGAGGGAATGCAACCGTAATTCAAACAGGTGCCGCCCAGATGGTGCTTTTCGGCGACCGCCGTTTTCGCGCCCATTTGTGCCGCTTTCAGCGCGGCGACGTAGCCGCCGGGGCCGGTTCCGATGACGAAAATGTCGAAATGGTCAGTGGTCATGGGGCATTTGTCACTGGTCAGTGGTCATTAGTCATTGGTCATTAGTCATTGGTCAATCGTCATTGGTTATGAGTCAGTGGTGGACGATCCTGACATCATTCGGCGCGGCTCTCCGACCCCGCCGAAACCGCCGACCGAAGGTCTCCCATGTCGGTCTTGTCGCGGTCTTAGGCCAACTCTTGGCTGGGGTTCTCCAGGATTTCTTTCAGGCGTCCAAGGAACTTTGCCCCAAGGAGTCCATCCACGATGCGATGGTCGGCGCTCAACGTCATCGTCATCACCCGACCCGGACGCATGGTGCCGTTTTGGACAATCACCGTTTCCCGCACCGTGCCCAAGGCCAGGATGGCCGATTCGGGCGGGTTGATGATCGCACTGAACTCCTCGACGCCAAACATGCCGAGGTTCGTAATGGTGAAGTTCCCCTGTCCGATGTTCTCCAGCTTACCGTTGCGGGCATTTTCAACCACCCGTTTCGCTTCGGCCGAGAGCTGAGCCAGCGTCATCGTCTCGACACTCTTCACCACCGGAACGACGAGTCCGTCCTCGACGCCCACCGCGATGCCGATGTTGGCGTGCGGGTACTCGACGATTTCTTCGCCCTGGATCTGGCTGCGCACGCCAGGGCATTCTGCCATCGCCCGGCCGACGGCCAACACCACCACGTCGTTCAGTGTGCAATTCGTCCGCGGCTTTTGTTCGCGATAGTAGGCAAAGAGCGGATCCGCATTGATGGTCAAACGCAGGTAAAAGTGCGGGATCGTCTGCTTCGATCGCTGCAGGTTCAACCCAATCGCGCGGCGCATCTTCGTCATGGGGCGGCGAATCGGTTGCCCGTCGCCCGACACGACGGCCGCCACCTTCGCCCGCTCGACATCGCTGGAAAGGATGCGCCCACCGGGACCGCTGCCCGCACCGATCGACGCCAAGTCGATTCCGCGCTGGCTGGCAGTCCCCCGAGCCGCCGGCGAGGCCTTGACGCGGCCTTCGGCCGTCACAGGTGCAGGGCCGCGGCTGGCACGTGATTCCGACGCCCCGGCCTGGGCTGGCGATGCGGCAACGGCACTTGCCGACGCTGCCACGCCAACCGCCGCTGCCGGGCCCCCCGCCGCCAAGAACGCAACCACGTCGGCGTCATTGTCGGCAAGAAAGGCGATCGGCTGTTTGATGGGGACCACATCCTGCTCGCGGGCCACGATGCGAGCCAGACGGCCGGCGTCCGGCGATTCGTATTCAATCGTGGCCTTGTCCGTCTCGATTTCGCAGATGACTTGACCGACCTGGATCTTGTCCCCTTCTTTCACTTTCCAGGAGACGATGATGCCTTCTTCCATCGTGTTGCCGGCTTGCGGCATCAGAATGGGCGTGACGTTTCCAGGCGAGCCCGACGGGGCTTCTGACCTTCCAGGTGCGGCAGCAGGTTGTTTCGTCACGGTCGTCTCCGGCTTGGATTGCGGAACCGGCGCACTGGCTGCGGCCTGCACCTGAGCCAACTCGGCGCCAACCTTCACCGTCTGGCGCGGCTGAACAAGGACCCGCGCCAGCGTGCCCCCTTGCGATGCCTCCAGATGCACCAACGCGTCCTCGATCTCGAATTCCGCCAGCGCATCGCCCGCGGAAAAACCGTCGCCGGGTCGTTTCAGCCAGCGAATCACGGTGGCGTCGGTCACGCCGTCGGCCAGTTTGGGAAGAGTGATCGATTGCATACTCGTGTCCTCAGGTCGCTCCGTGTCTGGCATTCAGAGCACGGACCGATCCCATATCATTGTGAAGAAGTTAAAGACTTTTCTTCACAAGTCAAGCCGCTCGAATCAAAATTTTGAGCAGCCTATTGATTTTTCTGTCGATTCTGTGTTAACTGTGCGCAGCTGGCGAGAAAACCAGGGTAACGCGAGGGCCACCGTGAGTCAAGCTGCGGAAGAACGCCGCAAGCAAATCATGACGCAACTCTTTGACAAGAAGCATCTTACGGTCAAGGAGTTGGCGGCAACGATGCGCGTGTCGGGGGCCACGGTGCGGCGCGACCTGAAGGCGTTGGCGGACGAGGACGAGTTGCTGTTGGTTCACGGCGGGGCTACCTTGCCGCGACAAGGGGACTTCTCGTTCCGGGCCAAGCAGCTTCGGGCCGTCGAGGAGAAGAGAGTCATCGGCCGGTTGGCATCAACGCTGCTGATGGACGGCGACCAGGTGTTCCTGGATGCAGGGACCACCTGTTCCGAGATGGTTCCCCACTTGAAGAAGATGCAGGACGTCACGATCCTGACCAACAGCGCGCGGCTGGCGCTGCAGTTGAACACGCCGGGGCTCAGAGTGCTCCTGATTGGTGGCGAGTATCGCCCGGACCGGATGGACACGGTTGGCCCGATGGCGATGAGCGCGCTGAACCAGGTGCGCGGTTATGTGGCGTTCATCGGCGCGGACGGTTTGAGCATGGATTTCGGGCCGTCGGCCAGCGATGTCGCCAGCGCTCATTTGCACCGACTGGTGGTCGAGAACGCGCGCCAGGCGGTGCTGTTGGTCGACAGCAGCAAATTCGGCGGCGCGTCGTTGTTTCAGATTGTCGACTGGTCGCGGATCGGCAAGATCGTGACCGATCGCGAACCGGACGAACCGTGGAAGCGTTTTTTTGACGAGAAACACATCGCAGTGATTTGTAGCGGACAAACGGACAACCAGTAACAGCAAAATAGGATCCCGGACATGCCCAAGCAAGTGACGATCAGCCCGACCGAGATGCGTGCGAAAGGTGCGGTGACCTTTACGCCGATCCCGATCAATCAGTACGACCGCAGTGTGAGCGACGAACTGAAAGCAGGCAACTTCAGCAAAGACGACCTGCTCCGCATCCAGCGCGACATGATGCTCATCCGCACGTTCGAGAACATGCTCGATTCGGTGAAGAAGCAAGGGCACTACCGGGACCTCAAGTACGACCATCGCGGGCCGGCACACCTTTCGATGGGCCAGGAAGCCGCGGCTGTCGGTCAGGCGTTCCTGTTGGGAATCGACGACCATATCTACGGCTCGCACCGTTCGCACGGCGAGATTCTGGCGAAAGGCTTGTCCGCGATTCAGAAGTTGGACGACGACTCGCTGATGAACATCATGCAGGGCTACTTTGACGGCGATTGCCTGCGCGTCGTCGAAAAGGACGCCGCAGGCGATGTCAGGTCTCTGGCCATCGACTACCTGGTGTACGGGGCGCTGGCGGAGATCTTTGCCCGCGAGGCGGGCTTCAACAAGGGCCTGGGCGGCTCGATGCACGCCTTCTTTCCGCCCTTCGGGATCTATCCGAACAACGCCATTGTCGGCGGTTCGGCCGACATTTCCGTGGGCGCGGCGCTGTACAAGCACGTGAACAAGAAGCCCGGCATCGTGATCGGCAACATCGGTGACGCGTCGGCGGGCTGCGGCCCCACGTGGGAAGCCCTGTGCTTTGCCACGATGGATCAGTTCAAGGAGCTGTGGGAGGAAAGCCATCGCGGCGGTCTGCCCTACATCATGAACTTCCTCAACAACTTCTACGGCATGGGCGGCCAGCCCTACGGAGAAACGATGGGCTTCAAAGTGCTGGCGCGCTTGGGCGCCGGCCTGACGCCCGATCAGATGCACGCCGAACGGGTCGACGGGTTCAACCCGCTGGCGGTCGTGGACGCGATTCGCCGCAAGAAGGAAATCATCGCCCGCGGCGAAGGCCCGGTGCTGCTGGACACCGTGACCTATCGTTTCGGCGGTCATTCGCCGTCGGACGCCAGTTCGTACCGCGACAAGGACGAGGTCGAAGCCTGGCAGCAGTTCGATCCGATCAAGACGTTCGCCGCCAGCCTCGTTGAGGCCAAGGTGTGCAAGGAGAAAGACATTGAGAAGATGCAGGCGGAGGTCGAGGAGATCATCCTGAAGGCTTACAAGAAGGCCATCGACTTGGAGATCTCGCCGCGCTCGGATCTGAAGAAGACCGGTTGCCTGCTCGAGCGGGTCATGCTTTCCAATCTGCGCGTCGAGAAGATTGGGGAGGGGACGCCGGCGGTGCGCATCCCGCTGGAAGAGAACCCGCGCGTCAAGCAACTGGCCGGGCGCAGCCGCAGCGGCGTGGACGAAAACGGCAAACCGCTGCCCAAGCAGAAGTGCATCGGCATTCGCGACGCCTTATTCGAAGCGATCATCGACCGTTTCTATGCCGATCCCTCGCTGGTTGCTTACGGCGAGGAAAACCGGGACTGGGGCGGCGCGTTCGCCGTCTATCGCGGCTTGACGGAATCGCTGCCGTACCATCGGCTGTTCAATTCGCCGATCAGCGAAGGCGCGATCGTCGGCACGGCGGTCGGCTATGCCCTGGAAGGCGGCCGGGTCCTGGCCGAGCTGATGTACTGCGATTTCATGGGCCGTTCCGGCGACGAGTTGTTCAACCAGCTCTCCAAGTGGCAGTCGATGTCCGGCGGCCTGTTGAAGATGCCTGTCGTGTTGCGGGTTTCGGTCGGTTCGAAGTACGGCGCGCAGCACAGCCAGGACTGGAGCAGCATGTGCGCTCATGTCCCCGGACTGAAGGTCGTCTTCCCCGCCACGCCGTATGACGCCAAGGGGCTGATGTACTCGTCGCTGCTGGGCACCGATCCGGTGGTGTTCCTGGAGAGCCAGCGGATTTACGACATGCCCGAACTGTTCCACGAAGGCGGCGTGCCCGCCGGCGCTTACGAAATCCCCTTGGGCGAGCCGGACATCAAGAAGTCCGGCAACGACCTGACGGTCCTCTCGATCGGAGCGACGCTGTATCGTGCCGTCGATGCCGCCCGGCAACTGGAAGAAAAATTCGGCGTTTCCTGCGAGGTCATCGACGCCCGCAGCATCGTGCCCTTCAACTTCGAAAAGGTGATCGCGTCGGTCAAAAAGACGCACAAGATTGTGTTGACCTCCGACGCCTGCGAACGCGGCAGCGCGTTGCAAACGTTCGCCGCCAAGATCACCCAATTCGCCTTCGACGACCTGGACGGCCCGCCCGTCGTGGTCGGCAGCCGCAACTGGATCACGCCGGCGGACGAAGTCGAGGACGCCTTCTTCCCGCAGCCGTCGGACATCATCGACGCGGTGCATGAACACATTCTGCCGCTCAAGGGCTACACGCCGGTGCGCGAATGTTCCACCGCCGACCTGATGCGCCGCAGCGCGGAAGGGGTCTAACGCTGGTCGAACGTTGGCCTCCCGAACAGGGCCAAGAATTCGAGTAGGGTCTTTTGCGGCAACGCATCGCCGACGAACGTCATTCGTCGCTTGTGGGGTCATGGTTTGAAAATATCAAAAATATCAGACATCCAGTAATAAAAATATCAGACATCCAGTAATTGTACCGCACCGGAAGTGGAAAGCGGGAGGGTTAACCAAGTCAAGATCGGGAGAGATGCGGCAGCAAACCGCGGCGGCGCTGAGCAGCGCCGGCGGAAGAGCGACTTACGGCGCATGCACGCAATATGGATAGTCAGCGCTGACGCCTCGCGCTTCAGCCGGAAGACGCGGCGATCCGCTGGGCTATGCAAAGACTTGTTGGCAGTGGCTGACGCCCTGCAACCAGCGTTTGCCGGCGCGGGCGGCCTCATCCGCCAACAGCGACTCACGGCCCGCCGCCCGGTGAAACTAGCGGCCAAAGTTCGTCACCGTGTCCAGCCAGAACTCCGCCGACATCCCCAGACGCTCCAGAATCGGCG
>CAZAQY010000051.1:0-38863 GCA_964486845.1 uncultured Pirellulaceae bacterium | reverse complement strand
ATCTGGGCAAAATACTTCTTTCATGTACCGTCAATTGTGATTTCCGGCACTAGTCGCCACACCACCTAAGGAAGGTGGCAACGGCGTTCGCCTCGCGAAGAAACGCGTGGCAACCACCCGCGAGAAGGGGCCGTCCGAGGAATCAAGTCGCGAATCTGCATCCCGTCAGTTCACGGGCGATCCGTCAGGGAAAACTGCCGGGTAGAACCAGATCGGCATCCTTACTCCTGCCGCTCTAGCCCCGTATCGGCAAATCGAATTTGCCCGGATTGCCTGAGGACTCGTCAGGAAACACGTCCAGTTGCCGAACGACGTCAGGAAAACTGGAGCAAAGGTGTCCCTCCTTCCTCGGCGATCTCTCATTCGCCACGGAGTCGAACGGCGATCTCGGCTGTCGGCAATCGCGGTCGCATTGCCTCGCCTGCGTCCACCAAAAGTCCAATGCCCTCATTATTTCGGAAGCGGAAGAAAGTGGAAAGCCCATATCGGGCTGCAGAAAGTGGTCCACTTCGCCGAGGGCATGATCATGGCTGAAGAGGCTGCCGCCGAACTCCTGACCATCAAAGAACTTAGCGTACATAGCCGTCTGTCACCGGCCACTCTACACCGTCTAAAACGGCAGGGCAAGCTTCCTTACTTCCAACCCTCGGGTCCAGGCGGGCGACTGCTTTTCCCGACCGACGCCATCGAGCAATGTGCTGCGGCAGTCGCTTCTGAACAGACCACTCAGTCTGCCACTGCCCGAGAGCCGCGGCGTCACCTTTCCGGCCGCTGTCCGGCCTGGATGCAACCCACCGATACGTCACAGGAGACATCCGACAATGCCACGGAGCCCTAAGCAACCCCCAATCGTCTGCGAATATTTTACCTGGAAGCTCTTCTGCCGCGACGGAGTCTTCTACGCCGATGGTCGCGGCACTGACCGAAACCTCGGAAAACACTCGCTGGCAACAAGAGACCGCGCCGAAGCCATCGAACGCCTGAAGACCCTCGACCTCCGCATGGCGGTCAAGCTGGGCATGGCCCAGCCGGAAACCGCGAGACCATCCGAATCCGTGGCCATCCAGCAGGGATGGCAGGCATTCATCGACTTCTGCGGCCGGAGCCCGGTCCTGGGCGGCGTGTCACCGGGCACGCTCAAACGGTATCGGGCCGTCCGAGACAAGCACGCCAAGTTCTGCGCCGAACATGGAATCACCGATTGGCGCCGATTCGACAAGGCCATGCTGGAGCGGTACGGCAACTGGCTCACCAAGAAGTACGCATACCGGACGGTGTACCTGGAATTGACGTTGCTGAAGTCCGTGAACCAGTGGCTTATCGAGAACGGAAAGCTCCCCGCTGAGGCCAAGATCACATACTCCCTGTCCAAGCCGGCGGGCACCGACACGTACTGCTACACCCGCGACGAGGTCGGGGCCATGATCAGGCACTGCGAATCGACTTCGGGTCTGCTGTGGTTGGCGCACGTCATCATCGCGTTGGCCCACTTGGGCGTGCGAATTGGCGAACTGGCTGGCCTGCGCTGGAGCGACGTGGACCTGGACAACGACGTGATCACGGTGGCGGACGAGCGTGCCAGCCGGCGCAAGCGACTGGCCGGGACGATGCGAACGACCAAGGGAAAGCGGTCGCGCAAGATTCCCATCCACCCGCGGCTGCGCGAGGTCCTGGCGACCATCGCACGTGGGACGGACGGGCGCGTCTTTCATGCCGAACGCGGAGGCCAACTCCGTCCCCGGAACGTGCTGACCGTGTTTATCCGAGACGTGATCGAGCCGCTCGCCGAGAAATTCCCGACACTCGAGGGCGAGATCGGTTTCGAACACGGCAGGTTGCACAGCTTCAGACACTTCTTTGTCAGTCAAGCCTTCCTGGGCGGTGCCTCCGAGGGCGAGATTCGGGAGTGGGTCGGCCATGCGGATTCCAAGATGGTCGAGCACTACCGGCACCTAGGGCGTAAGGACGCGGTGCGGCGGATGGAGCAAATCAGTTTCATGGACCCGGACGTCAGTGAGCAGGGGCGTTCAGGTCAGGATGAGTAACGCCTGCTCGTTTTTCAAACCCCGGCGTCTGCGACGGGCGGGGCAGTAGGTGGGATTCGGTGATGACGATGATCCGGACAAGCTCGAGCGGAAACCGGCATACAAGGGCCGTTTCAACGACGGCTGTAGACGGCCATAACGGTCGGGTTTGTCCCAGTGTTTGTCCCAGTGACTGGGACAAACGCAAGACGCCCTTCGCAAGTGCTTTCCTACAAGCCACTTGCGAAGGGCGTCGAAAAACAAAGCGGAGAGGACAGGATTCGAACCTGCGGTAGGGAATGACCCCTACACCGATTTAGCAAACCGGCGCTTTCGACCACTCAGCCACCTCTCCAACAGCCTTATCAAATCGTTCAAGTCTCTTTATCGGGCGCTTGGGCTTTCGCTCTAAGTTTAACCAACCGAAGCCCCCGGGTAAAGCCACCATCGACCGCCCGGCGAAGCCTTGCCCGGAGTTCCCGCTTTCCTTGGCGTTGCCGGTTCTGACCTGGAACGGCCACCGCCATTCGCGAGGCAATCACTGCACGGCGTGTAACCACAACGCCATTTTTTTCCTAGCAGTACGATAGGCTGATTCATCGCCGCGGCCCGCCCCACTCAAGACTCCGGTGTGGCGTCAAACGTCTGGACTTCGAACGGTTTCAACTCGAAGGCGTGGTGCCGGCCAGCCATGAGTCGTAGAGGCAGCTCGGCGGCATCTTGCTTCCAGGGGCTGCGGAGCGAATAGGACTGCGCCCCTCCCGCAGGTAGCTCGAAGGCTTCGGCGATGTCAATCGCGATCGTGGCGGGCTGATCGCACGGGTTGCGCAGAGACAGGATGCCCTTTCGCTTGGCCCACGACGCCCAGCCGTAGACCTCGCCCTTGGCCGGATCGCCGCCGATCCAGTGGGTGTCGGCCAACACGTCCGCATTCGCTCGCGACCAGTTCGCGGCTTCGGCCAGGACGTCCCAGAACGCGCCGGTCATCAGCGCCGGATCGATGTGCAACTCTTGCATGCAGGTTCCGGTTGCGAAGTAAGAGCGGATCTCGGCCAGCACGTCGGCCGGCTCACGGCTGACGCCGCGGCTTTTCGGGTCATAGGGATTCTGAAACGCCATCTCGTGGATCATGATCCCGTGCAGCATCAGCGAGCTGATCGGGCAGAGCGGACCGCGTTGGATCGTGGCGTGGTAGGTGGCGTTGTCGCGATAGGTGAGCCACTGCTGGCGATCCGAGCCTTTGCCCAGGAACCCTGCGTCGCTTTCCTGGCGCCAAATGGCATCGGCCCACAGCAGCCAGAACGGCGACGGCCACGTGCCGGTGGTGGGATTCAGGAACACATCGGGCTTGAGCCGGCGCAAGTCGCCGCAGATGCCCAGCAAGGCCTCGACGTCGCCCGGATACGCACCCGCGCCCGTCAAGCTATTGCCAGCGGCGAAACCGTCGAATTTGAAGTAGTTCACGCCGTAGTCGCGGACCATGCCCAGGCAGGCATGGCGAAAGCGCGTGGCGTAGCGCGGCCCGGCCAACGAAAGGCCCAACTTGCTGGCCTCGAAGCCCTGCCGCTGACCCGCCTCGACCCGCCGCGCCCGGCCCGAGTAGCCGCCCCAGGGCGAGAACCAGATGCCCACGGCAGAACGGTACTTCTCGGCCGCCTGGCGCACATTGGCCAGCCCTTGCGGAAACCCCTTGTGGAACTGCCATACCAACTCCGTGTCGTCCCAGGCGTGATCGTGGACGAACGAATCCAGCACCACGCCACGTTTTTCCACCAGTTCGCGTCCGAAGACGGCGATCCGGTCCAGCCACATTTGCTCTTGCTGGCCGACGAAGCTCTCGAATTCCTCCGGCGTGCCATAGCGCCGCAGTTGCCAGAACCTGGCACCCACCTCGTAGCCGCAGTTGTAGTGCAGGAAGGTGTGATACGGCCGCGACCGCTCGCGTTCCAAATAGTGCAAAAATCCGCGCCGCAACTGGCCGTCGGGCACCACGCCGATCACGCCGCTGAACGCCACCGGGCGCCCAGGCTGCAGTGCGACGTGATACGGATAACTGCAACGCACCAGGCGCGTGTCGCCGGCGGCCGGCAGTACCTGGTTTCGGGACATGGGATGCTCGCAGGCCGCGAACACGCTGCCCGCCACCACGGGCGATCCGTCCACGCTTCCGATCGTTTCGGCGGCGCGGGCGGCGAGTTCCAGCAAGATCAGTTCGCTCAACTCCAAAGACTCGCCCGCAGCGCAGAGCGACACTTCCTGGCGGATGTAATTCGCGCCGTCGCGCAGCACGGCGCGCCAAGACACGTCCAGTTCAGACGCCGCCGAGGTCAAGCGGGCCGACAGTTCCCAGCCGCCGAAACGCTCGCTGAGCCGCGCGGCGTCCGGTTCCGGCTGCAGTTGCTTGATCACGGGCGGCGCGGCAAGTTTCAACTTGGAGGCGTTGAGCGTGCGAGGCCGCGGGTCCGGCGCGTGGACAATCTGGCAGCAAAAACACTCGTTGTCCGCAAGCGAGAGACTGGTCGAGGTCTGCTTGTGCGTCAACCGGCTGGGTTTCAGTCGCCCGTCGGCAAATGTCCAACGCATAGCGATGGCGCCGTTTTCAAGCGTCGCTTCCGTGGCCGAACAAGTCGCTTGCGCAGTGCCGGGCGGCGGTCCGGGATAATCGACTGCGTGCGCCGGACTGGCGCCGGCGAACCACAAGGCCAGGAACGACACCAAGCTTGATCTGTTCATGGATGGCTCCTTCGCGTGGGAATCCAGCCTTGATCCTACTCCGTTTCAGCAGGAAATGCTATGGGAGGCCTCCTTGTCCGAGCCGCTTCTGCTGCTCGGCCGCCCCCTCGGAGCCAGTCCCGTTTTCCGGGCAGAGTCTGCAGACGCCGATCAGACGACACGCAACAATAATCACCCGCTGGACACCGATTCCCCAGCGAGGCCCGCGAGGACGCGTACCGATTTGTCGACGAGGTGTGGGGAATGGATCCCTTGGAACGTTGACGGTTTGCCGCGCGGCAGTCATGAACTCACTAACGAGGAGGTGGACGAAATCATGGAGTTTGAGAACCAGGTTGCCTTGGTCACCGGCGCTGCCGGAGCGATCGGCAAAGCGATCGCGATGCGATTGGTCCAAGAGGGTGCCAGGGTGTTTATCAGCGACCTGGACCAGGCTCGCCTGGATGCCATTTGCGCTGAACTGGGGCCAAACTGCCGCGGCTTGGCCGCAGACGTTACGGACCAGGCCCAGGTGCGGCGCGTCGTGCAAGCGGCTTTGGCGGCCCTGGGCAATCGCATCGACGTGTTGATCAACGTGGCGGGCATGGTGGGCAAGGGCGGGCCGGTCGAGGAGATGTCGCTGGAAAACTGGGAGTTCGTCTTTGCCGTCAACTGCCGCGGCACGTTCTTGTTCACCAAGGAAGTCGTGCCGGTGATGAAGCGATCCGGACACGGCAACATCGTGAATTTCTCCAGCAAGTCCGGCAAGACCGGCTCGGCGTTGATGAGCGCCTACTCGGCGGCCAAGGCAGCCGTAATCGGGTTCACCCAGGCGTTGGCCTTCGAGTTGGCCCCCACGATTCGCGTCAATTGCGTGTGTCCGGGAATCACGGAAGACACGGGCGTGTGGAGCAACGTCTCGGCCGACTACGTGCAGAACCTCAAGCTGCCCATGCCGGAGGTGGTCAAGAAGTTTACGTCCAAGGTGCCGTTGGGCCGATTGGCTCGCATCGACGATGTCGTGAACCTGACGTGTTTTCTGGCCTCGGCTCGAGCCGACTACATGACCGGCCAGGCGATCAACGTCACCGGCGGCCGGGAGATGCATTAGAAAGGAGCTGGACATGGTGATGAACATCGGCAAGTTCCTTTCCGGCGACGACGCCTGGGTCCGCCGCGACATCGAGGGCGTGGTGGCCGAGGCAAACAGGCCGGCGGGGTGCTGGTCAAGGTGATTCTGGAGACCTGCTATCTGCAGCCCGACCAGATCGCCAAAGCTTGCGAGATCGCCCGCGATGCAGGGGCGGATTTCGTCAAGACGTCGACCGGATTCGGGGACGGCCCCGCCACGCCGGAAGCCATCGACGTGATGGTCAAAACGAATCTCCGAGAATTCCGCCCGTGAAGAATTCGGCTCGCATGATTCTCTCGCGATCGGTACTATCTGCCAGGCCGACGCGGCTGCCTGTTCGGCCACGGTCGCGCCGTGCCCGCCGCTTTCCAGCCGTCAGTGCTAGCACCGGATCGACGAGTTTCATGAGTTTTCGCGTTGCCTTGGACATCTTTCGAGGGCCGTTGGACTTGCTGCTGTACCTCGTGCGCAAGCACGAGTTGGACATCCTGGATATCCCGGTGGCCACGATTGCGCAGCAGTTTATCGAGTACCTGGAAGTGCTGCAGGAATTGGACGTGAACGCCGTCGGGGACTTCATCGAAATGGCGAGCACGCTGCTGGAGATCAAGTCGCGGATGGCGCTGCCGGCGGAAGTCGAGGATGCGGAGGAGGTCGAGGACCCGCGTGAGGAATTGGTCGAGCGGTTGCTGGAATACAAGAAGTTCCGCGACGCGGCGAGCCTGCTGGAGGAACAGGGACGCGCGTGGCAGGAGCACCTGCCGCGGCTGGCCAACGACCTGCCGCCGCGCCGCATCGACCCGGCGGGCCAGCCGATCCAGGAGGTCGAATTGTGGGATCTGGTCAGCGCCTTCGGGCGCATCGTGCGGGACAGTCGGGTGACCCAACAACCCAGCATCGTCTACGACGAGACGCCGATTCACGTGTACATGCAGCGGCTTCACCAGCGGCTGGTGGAAGACGGCCGCGCGGCGTTTTCGCAGATGTTCTATCCCGGCATGCACAAAACGGCCATGATCGGTGTCTTTCTGTCCATCCTGGAACTGGTTCGGCACCACAGCGTCCGTACGGAACAAGAGGACGTCCACGGCGAGATCTGGATCGTGCCGGGCGAAGCCTTCAGCGGCTCGCTGGATGTCTCCAACGTCGATACGTACGGGGAACCGGCGGCGGACGGCACGCAATGCCAACTCGCCAAGGCGGCCTGAGGAAGCGGGACCCGTTCGGCTACTGATTCGCAATCTCCGCGCTGCTCTTTCAACTTGCTCTTTCAACTAATCTTTCACCTAATCTGTGCAGGAGAGATTAGGTGAAAGATTAAGTGAAAGACTCGGGGGGAGGGACGAAGGGAGAGAGCGCTGCGGGGCACTCATTTTCGCTTCCGCTGCCGGCGCTGCGCGCGGGCTTTGTCGGAATCATCCTCGGCGCCGAACTTGGCAGCCACGCGGTTCCACAGGGACGGAGCCTTGCGGCCGGCGGCGGGCTTGGCCGCCGGTCCCACCGGCGGCAGCATCTTCCGTTCGGCCACGCTCCACAGACTGGAGGCGATGAAGTAGACGCACAGGCCGCTGGGCACGCGGAAGAACAGCAGGCCCATGAAGATCATCATGAACTTCATCATCTGCTGCTGCATCCGCGTCTGCTCGTCGGTGGCGGGCGGCATGAACATCTTCTGCTGCAGCAGGAACAGCACGATGGTCACGATCGGCAGCACGTTCAGGTACGGGCCCAGCCAGCCGTTTTCGCCGGCGAGAAAAGCCGGCAGGTAGGGCTTCCAGTACCAGAGCATGTCGGGCCCGGCCAGGTTGGAACACCAGGGCAGGCCGGGGATCAGCGACGCCTGGCGCAGCTCGATGTCCACCGACAGGGCACGGTACAGGCCGATAAAGATCGGCAGCTGGATGAACATCAGCAAGCAGCCGCCGAAGGGATTGTAGTTGTGTTTGGCGAACAGCTCTTTCTGGGCCGCGGCCCGCTTCTGCATGTCGACCTTGTATTTCTCGGCGATCCGCTTCATTTCGGGGGCCAATTCCTGCATCATCTGGGCGTTCTTGGCCGCTTTGCGGCTCAACGGGAACATGCAGCTGCGCACCAGCACCGTCAGCAGGATGATCGCCAGGCCGTAGTTGACGCCCGGCAAGCTTTCGAACACGTGCAGGATCGATCCCAGGAATTTGGCGATCGTGCGGAACCAACCGTACTCGATACACCGCTCCAGGTTGTAGGCGGTCAGCAGGGCCGGCTGCTTGGGACCTGCGAAGACGGTGAACTCTTGCTTCCAAGCGCCGCCGGCGGGAACGGTGTGCGTGGGGCTGATCAGCCGGAACGAGACGTCGGTCGTTTTGTGTTTCGATTTGTCGTCCGGATCGATCTCGCCGGCGGGGAGCGCCAGCGCTTGCTTGAACAACATCGGCGGTGCGGTCTCACTTGGCTTTGGCTCCACCACCGTCGCAAAATACTGCGTATCGACACCGACATAGCTCAACGGCTGCGGCTGGGGATCCGCCCACAGGGGAATGTGCAGCGGCTGGTTCTTCTCCAAGGCTTCCTTGGCGCCGGCGTAGATCTTCGAACCGCCGATCAGGCCGTGACCGGTCGCGGGCGTGTTCCAGATCACGTCCCGGGCGCCGGCGGCGGCAAACATGCGGGGGTGTATCTTGGAAAGATACCACCAACCTTCCAGCGGTAGACCGTTCGAACCGTCCAGGCGGTAGGCCAACTGCTGAGGCTGCTCGCCCCGGTTGAGGACCTCGACTTCCAGTTGCAGATGATACGAGGGAAACGACGAGTTGCCGAGTTCCCCAGGGGGCGTCTTGGCCAAACGGTAGCGTTTGATCAGTTCCAACGAGCCCTGGCCGCCGATGGCTTGCAGATCATCCTCGGTCAGGATGAACTTGAATTCGACTCCGGGACCGGTGGAATCGTCGTCCAGCATGCGGACCTGCCAGTTACTGTCGCGCAAACTGGGCAGTTTGTCGATTTCCTCACCGCCCCGCGGGATGGACGTATCCCCGATACTCTCCAGCGTCAACAGAAAGGACAGCGGCGCCGGCAGTCCGGAGCGCGGCTGGATTTCCGGGTACACCAGAGTCAGCGGCGCGGAAGTCAGGGTGGCGGTCAGCAACTGTTCCTCGGGTTGACCGGCGCCGGCGGCACGAGCGACGGCGATTTGTACGGTCTGCCCCGGTTTGGTGCCGGCGAGGAAGCGATCCCAGTCGATCGTGTCCCGCACGGTGGTGCTGTCGATCCGCCGGATCACGTCGCCGGCGCGGAGGCCGTCCGGCACGCCGAGGCTCTGGGCCTTGGCGACGGCGGCCGGGGTGCCGGGGCCGACGACGTTGACGCGGCAACCCTTGCCCTCCGGTTCGTCGCTCAGCGCCAGGTGTCCCAGGTAGCCGCTGGCCTGCTCCAAATCCTGGAACCGAAACCGGCCTGTCACGGTCCGTTGGACCAATTCGATCCGTTCGATTCCTGCACCGCGATTGTGCAGCGTGACGAGCAGCCGGTAGGGGCTTTCGGGCGCCATCGAACCCAGGGTGACCCGCTGCGAGGGGACCGCGGCGGGCGGTGCGGAAATCGCCGGCGGGGCTTTCTTGGCAGCTGCTCCCGGTTTGGCGGGGGCCGGCTCTTCGGCCTCCGGGCCGGCCTCCGGCGGCTTCGTTTTGGCCGCCGGACGGTCCGCTACGTCTTTCGCCGGTTCGGCCCCGGGCTTGGCAACGCCGCCCTCGGCAAGCTCCGGGGGCTGGAGATCCGCGGGTTTGGGCGGGTGCAGGAAATTCTGCACGGTCAGGTGCGTGAAGAGGATCAGCGCGGAGAGGACCAGGAACAGGGCGAAGCGTTTTTCCACAATTCAGGACCTTCGAGTCTAAGTTCGTAGGATGCCCGCGCCATGCCGACATCTCGTGGAACGGAATTCATTCCGTTCGAAACGGATTGAAATCCGTTCTACTTTGGCAGCGGCTGCAGGCCTCGTTGGGCAGGCAGGCAGCGATCATCGCCCGTCACGCAGGCGATCGCCGAGGAAATCATCCAATTCCGGGATCGCGTAGATCTTCCGCGCCGTTTCTTCGAAGGGGTACTCCACGCGGCGAAAGCGGACCACCCCGTCCTCCAGTAATACGTAGCACGAACGGCGGTCTCCGTCGCGCGGTTGGCCGACGCTGCCCACGTTGATCATGGTCTTCTGGCCGCCCAGCGGATAGACGTCGCCGAACTGGTCCGGTCGCAGGAAGCGGCCGTCTTCCGTCAGCGCGCCGGGGACGTGGGTATGGCCCTGGAAACAAAAGCGTTCCACGACGCTGAACAGCTTTTCCAATTTCCGCGGGTTGTGTACGTCCTCGGGGAAGACGTATTCGTTGAGCGGACTGCGCGGCGAGCCGTGTACGAACATTAAGCCGTCTTCGCGGATCGTCCGCGGCAATTCGCAGAGGAAGTCCCAACGCCGCAGGTTCTGTTCGGGCGAGTCCGGCGGAGACTCCAACTGCGACCGCGTCCAGAAAATGGCCCGTTCGGCGCCGGAACTGAACCCCTCCGGGTCGAACAACGCTCCCTGGTCGTGGTTGCCCAGCACGCAGGCATCGAACTGCATCACCCGATCGACACATTCACAGGGATTCGGGCCATAGCCGATGATGTCGCCCAGGCAGTAAATCTCCGTCGCGTCTTGCGCGGCGATATCCGCCAAGACCGCCGTCAGTGCTTCCAGGTTGGCGTGAATGTCGCTCACGATGGCCCGTTTCAAGATCGCACCCCTTCTGGCCGGCGATACCGGCGTCAGCGGCCGGCAAGCAGCCGATCGCCAAGCATATTATCCAAGTTCGGCACGGCGTAGATTTTCTTGGCGACGACTTCGATGGGATAATCCAGGCGGCGGAACACGACCCGCTCTCCGTCCAGAATGACATAACAAGCCCGCGGGTCGCTGTCGCGTGGCTGGCCGACCGACCCGACGTTGATCATGGCCTTTTCGCCCGTCAGCCGGTACTCGTAATGGCAGTCCTCCGGCGTCAGGAACTCGAAGTTGGCCGTAAAGACTCCCGGAATGTGCGTGTGTCCCTGGAAACAGAACTGGGGGACCAAGCCAAACAAGGCTTCCATTTTGCGGCGGTTATAGACATCTTCCGGGAAGACGTACTCGTTGGTCGGCTCGCGCGGCGACCCATGTACGTACAACGTGGAATTCTCGTTGAGCATCCTGGGGAGTTCCCCCAGGAAGTCCCAGCGCGCGTTGACTCGAGCCGCCCCCCCCGGCCCGTTGTCCAATTGGTCGCGAGTCCAGTAGACGGCTCGCAGGGCGACGGGATTAAAGCCTTCCGGATCGAATTGCGCCGCCTGATCATGGTTGCCCAGGACGCAAACCTTGCACTGCTTGATGACTTCATCCAGGCACTCGCAAGGGTTCGGGCCGTATCCGATCACATCGCCCAGGCAATAGATCTCGGACACCCCCTGCCGCCGGATATCGTCGAGCACGACCCGCAGTGCTTCCAAGTTCGAATGGATATCGCTGATCAAAGCTCGTTTCAATCGATCAAACCTTCCTGAAGGAGCCCGCTTGTTTGGGGTGGCCAGATCCACGGACGCAATGTGGAGGTGGATTTCCAATCGGGCGTATTGTACCTTGCTGACAAGGTAGACCGCAAGGCTTGCCACACTCGCAACTTGCGCAATCCCGCAGCCCCGGCACGGGGCTGGGCACGCCGTACCGCAACCGTCGTTTGGCCGTCGTACGGTCCTCGCGTAACCATTTTCCGTATAAAGGCTTGCGCGCTAACCCGGATGATTTAGTGTCTCGGGAGCGATCTGCCGCAACTCTTCCGCCGTCGCCGTCACGGCTTGCTGGATCTGTTCTTCGGAGTGGCAGCAGGAAATAAAGAACCTCAGACGCGACGCCTTTTCTTCCACGGCCGGATACAAGATGGGCTGTACGTTGATGCCACGTTCGAACAACCGGTGGGACAGCTGCAGCGCGTGCAGCGAATTCCCAATAATCACCGGCACCACGGGCGTGTCGTGACTCAGGCCGGTGTTCAATCCTTGCTGCCGGGCCAGATCGAGGAACAGGCGAGAGCGGGCCTGCAGTTGCGACACGCGCTGCGGCTGCTGTTGCAGCAGGAGCAGCGCCGCCAAGGCGGCGGCCGTGTTGGACGGCGGGATCCCCACGCTGTAGACGAAACCGGGCGAGGTGTATTTCAAGTATTCGACGACTTCCCGGCAGCCGGCGATGAAGCCGCCGCAACTGCCGAACGACTTGCTGAGCGTTCCCATCCACAAATCGACGTCTTGCGGGGCGACCCCGAAATGCTCTCCGAGGCCTCGCCCGCAGCGTCCCATGGTGCCCATGGAATGCGCCTCGTCGATCATCAAGAAGCTTTGATGGCGCTGCTTGACCTCGATGAACTTCGGCAGTTCGGGGTAATCCCCATCCATGCTGTAGACGCCTTCGATGACGACCAACACCCGGCGATAATCCTTCCGCACCTCGGCCAGCACCGAATCCAGCTCTTGCCAATCGTTGTGCGGGAAAGGGCGCCGCCTCGCGCCGGACAGCAAGGCGCCCTGCACAATGCTGTTGTGAGCCAATCCATCGTGCAGGATCAAATCGCCGCTGGAGAACAGGTGGCCGATCGTCGATTCGTTCGTGGCGTGGCCGCCGACGTACACGATGGCGTCTTCCACCCCGATCCACTGCGCCAGGGCGGACTCCAATTCGCGGTGGATGGTCTTCTCGCCGGACACCAGTCGGCTGGCCGAGACGCTCGTGCCGAACCGGTCGACGGCCTCCTTGGCCGCTTGGGCGACCAACGGATCGCCCGACATGCCCAGGTAGTTGTAGCTGCAGAAGTTGACCAGCCGGCGGCCCCCGATGACCGTCGTGTCGCGGGTTACGGACTCGTGGACGCTGAAATAGGGATTGGTCAGGCCCTTGGCCGCCAGCAGTTCCATGGTCTGCTTCAGTTTCCGGTACTCCGGGAAATGGCGGAAATCGTAACACTCCTCGGAGATCGGCCCGGCTGCGGCCGGCGCGGCCGAGGGATGCTCGCGCAGCACGCTCACATACGACTTGGCGTCCTTGCCGATGTACTGTTCGATGGCCGCCGCCACCTCGCGGCAGGTTTCGATTTGACTGAGCACCGCTTCCGGAAATCGCCCGCCGAAGGTCATTTCCAACGAGTTGGCGATCTGCAGACGTTCCAGCGAATCCAGCCCCAGATCCGCGACGATATTGGAATCCAGGTGCAGGCCCTTGGCCCGCTCCTTGGCCACCGCGCGGACCTGTTCCAGGACCACCGCGGCGACGCGCGGATCGACGTCCGGCAAGCCGGCGGCGGGCGCGGGCGGTGGAGCCGGCTTGGCGGCTTCTTGCGGCGCGCCGGCCTGCTCCTCGTCCCAGACAAACCACTGCGCGACGACGGACAGGGAGCCGTCCAGGAAATCGCTGCGGCAGGCGTGCCGCTGGATCTTGCCGCTGGAGGTCTTCGGAATGGACCCGAAGCGCACCAGCACGATTCCGTCCGGAGGCAGATCGTGCTCGGCGGTGACGGCGCGGCGAATGGCCCCGATGACGTCCGACCAGTCCTTGCGGCGGGTGCGCTCGACCTCGCTGACAATGATCAGCCGTTCGCGGCCGTGCATATCCACGGAGAAGGCCCCCACCGCGCCGGCCTGCAGGTGGTTGCTGGCCTGCTCGACGGTCAGTTCGATGTCCTGCGGGTAACGATTGACGCCGCGGACGATGATCAAATCCTTGAGGCGTCCCGTGACGAACAGTTCCCCCTGGTGCAAGAACCCCAGATCGCCGGTCCGCAGGTACGTGCCCGACGTGCTGTCGCAGAGCTTGGCTTGAAACGTCTCCTGGGTCGCTCCCGGCTTGTTCCAGTACCCCAAGCCGACGCTGGGGCTGTCCACCCAGATTTCGCCGACGCGGTCTTCGGGCATCTGCCGGTAGTGCACCGCGTCAACGATCCGAACGTCCCCCTCCGGCAGGACGCGCCCGCAACCGATCAGATGGCGAGCGTCTTCGTCGCCCTCGTCGACGGGGACGATGCGATGCTGATCCAGGGCCTTGCCCTTGAACGAACGGACGACGGGCGGCTCGCTTTTCTTGCCGCCCGTGACGATCAAGGTCGTCTCGGCCATGCCGTAACACGGATAGAGGGCCTCGCGGCGAAAGCCGACGGGCGCGAAGCGGGCGACGAACGCATCCAGGGTGGCCGCCCGGATCGGCTCGGCGCCGTTGAAGGCGACATCCCAGCTGCTCAGGTCCAGTCCGTGCATTTCCTCGTCCGTCACCTTCTGGGCGCACAAATCGTAGGCGAAATTCGGGCCGCCGCTGATCGTCACTCGGTATCGGGTGATGGCCCGCAGCCAGCGGACGGGCTTCTGCAGAAACGCCAGAGGCGAGAGGTGGACGCAGTGGCGTCCGAAGAACACGGAATACAACACGCCGCCCACCAACCCCATGTCGTGGTAAGTCGGCAACCACGAAGCGCCCAGACCAGTTCGGCTGGGCTCGAAACCGTGCGTGATCAGCGACACGTTATGCAGCAAGTTGCGGTGCGCCAGCATCACGCCCTTGGGCGTGCCGGTCGATCCCGAGGTGTATTGCAACACCGCCAGCATTTCGCGGTGGATTTTCGGCGCCTTCCAGCGATCGGCCGCGTCTTCCGAGATCTGGTCGGTCGCCAGCCACGTCAAGTCCTTCAGGTGCGGGGCTTCGTCCAACAGCACCCCGGCGCGATCGCAGACGTCGTGGACGGACAAGGCGGCCTTTGCCTGGGCATCATCGGAGATCGCCTGAATCCGCAGCATATTCCGGTTGCGCCGCGGCGGATAGGCGGGAACCGCCACCGCACCGGCGTACAAGCAGCCGTAGAAGCCGGCCACAAAATCCAGTCCCGGCGGGTACAGCAGCAGGACCCGCTGGCCCTGCAAGCCCATCGACTGGAGCGCCGCGGCCACCGCCCGGACTTTGCGGTCCAGCTGGGCGTAGGTCCAACAGACCTCCTCGGTCTCCCCGTCCTCCAGGAAGCAAAACGCGGGATCGTCCGGATGCTCGTCGGTCCAGAAACGCAGGCAATCTACAATGTTGGTCGTGGGGGTCGAATAGGGATGGAAGAAATGGTCGAGGTTCACGGTGGTGTCTGCTCCTCCTAGGCCATGAATGTAGCCTCTAGGGTATCACGCCAGGGAACGGCCGCAAACTGGTCTCCCAGGACAAACCGGTCACGGACCGGTATCCCGCGATCCTCGGTCACATGGCTCGCCGACGCGGAACGCTCGTTCCCAGAAGGCAGGATTTCCCGCGGGAAAGCGGGGCGGCGCAACGAAAAACGGCCTGTCCAGAGTCAGTATCCGGACAGGCCGTGAAACGTCAGAGCCGATCGGCTAGGCCCACTTAGCGGACCAGTGTGGCGCTGGCGGTAATCACTCGACGTTGACTCTTCAGAAACGCGGAGGGATCGACTACGGGAGCCGGCGGAACCGGAGCGTCGGCGGTGGCGGGGGCCTTCTCGGCTTCCGGCGCCTCGTCGTCGCCCTTATCGCAACCCTTGCCGTCCTTGCCGCACTTGGAGTCGCAGCAGCTGCGGCGGCAAGCGAAGATCCGTTCCAACAGCGACGGGCCGCAGCACTTCTGGACGCAACCCTTCTGGCAGGCGTCCTTGCAGCCGTCCTTCTGGCACGGGTCCTTGCAGCCGTTCTTCTGGCAGGGGCTCTTGCAGCCGTCCTTCTGGCAGGGATCTTTGCAGCCGTCCTTGCAGCCGTCCTTCTGGACGCAGCCGCCCAGCAGGCCGCCACCGAACAGGCCGCAACCCTTCTGGACGCAGCCGTCCTTGCAGCCGTCTTTCTGGCAGGAGTTCTTGCAGCCATTCTTCTGGCAAGGGTCCTTGCAGCCGTCTTTGCAGCCGTCCTTCTGGACGCAGCCGCCCAGCAGACCGCCGCCGAACAGGCCACAGCCCTTCTGGACGCAGCCGTCCTTGCAACCGTCCTTCTGGCAGGGATCCTTGCAGCCGTTCTTCTGGCAGGGGTTCTTGCAGCCGTCCTTCTGGCACGGGTCCTTGCAGCCGTCCTTCTGGACGCAGCCGCCCAGCAGACCGCCACCGAACAGACCGCAGCCCTTCTGGACGCAGCCGTCTTTGCATCCGTCCTTTTGGCACGGATTCTTGCAGCCGTCCTTCTGGCAGGGATCCTTGCAGCCATGCTTCTGGCAGGGGTTCTTGCAGCCGTCCTTCTGGCACGGGTCCTTGCAGCCGTCCTTCTGGCAGCAGCCGTCTTTCCCGTCGCACTTCTGGGCGCAGCCCATGTTCAACAACGGACGACGGACGCATTTCGGGCCGCAGCAATCTTTTTGTGCGCAGGCGTCTTTGCCGTCGCACTTGTCACCACACTTCTGAGCGCAGCAGTCTTTCTGGCCGCACCCATTCGAGCCGAGCATTCGGTCCAACAGGTCACCGAAGCTCTGCGTGCTCAAACCTAGGCCGAGCACCATCGAAGCAACAAGGATGTTCCACTTCATCGAGCCATGTCTCCTATAACACTGGAACATAGTGAAATCGAACTGGCGCCGCTTCCGTCCAGGCCTCGCGCAGGAAGATGTCGCCGGTATGCCCGAAAGCGGTGGTCGGCATCAACCGCTGATCAATCGGCCCCCTTTGGCCGAGGAGACCGATCCGGGTCGAGTGATCGCGGGTGGGCCAATCGGAGCAGGTGGGTCATGCCTCCGATACAAACGGTGAGTAACGCCAGAACCGGTCGAGCCAATCCTTGACTCGATTGTGTCCGCCGGTTGGACCGACGCGTCGCCGGGCACTTCCACACCTGACTTCACGCGTCCACTGACATGTTCCGTATCGGCGTGCTTGACAAGAGCGCTTGAGGCTTCGAAAACAATTTTCCAGTCTTGGGTTACGACGAAAACTGTGCCGGTGATACCGGACCAGCAAGGTGCCGAAAGTGTGCCGGTTATTCCTTCGGCGCCCCAGGCGGAACGACCGTTGCCAATGGTCCCGGCCGGCAAATCCGTTACGGTTTGACAGGCCCGCCGCGATCTTCCGGAAAGGGGGACCCTCTTGCCATGCTGTACCTGATCGGGACGGACGAAGCCGGCTACGGCCCCAACCTGGGACCGCTCGTGATTTCCGCCACTGTCTGGCTGGCGCCCGACGCTTGCCGCGATGCGGATTGGTACGAACTGCTCTCCGGCGTCGTCTCCCGTCACGGGCGCCCGCAGCGGAGACCGTCCCAGGTACCGATCGCCGATTCCAAGTCCCTGTACAAGCCGGGCGGCACCCTGCAAAACTTGGAGTGCGGCGCGCTCACGGCCCTGCGGGCGATCGGCCGGCGACCCGCCGACTGGCGCGAAGCGTGGGCGGCCCTGGCGCCGCAGAACTCCGCTGACGTGGATCGCGATCCCTGGTACCGGGATTTCGAACTGGCATTGCCGCTGGCCCACGATTCGGATTCGTTAGATCGCCTCGCCGAGATCTTTCTCCAGGGACTGCAGCACGCCGGCGTCCGGTTGCTGGCCATGCGATCGGTCGTCGTGTCTCCGGAACAGTTCAACGGCCGACTCGATCGTCTGGGCAACAAAGCCACGGTCCTATCGACTGTAACGATGGAACTGATTAAAGCGGTTTTGCCGCCCGCGGAGGGTCAAGCGGTTTTGGTGGTCTGCGACAAGCATGGCGGCCGCCAGCGGTACGCTGATCTGCTGCAGGCGATGTTCCCGGACTACCTGGTCGAGATCTTTGGGGAAAGTCCGGCTCGCAGCGTGTACCGCTGGGGGCCGGCCACCCGCCGAATGGAATTTCGCTTTCTCGAAAAGGCCGAACGCCTTCTCCCGGTGGCCCTGGCTTCGATGATGTCCAAGTACCTGCGCGAACTGGCCATGTTGGCCTGGAACGCGTTCTGGCAGCGGCAAGTGCCCGGCCTGCGCGCGACGGCCGGCTATCCGCTGGACGCCGTCCGCTTCAAGAAGGAGATCGAGGGTCGCCAGCAGGGCCTGGGGATTCCCGACGAGCGGATTTGGCGCAACCGTTGAGTGTCAGAGCCCTTGGCGTGCTAGCACCGCACGCGCCGTTCGCTCTTGCCCCGTCTTGCCCCTTTTCGTACACTCCGTCGCCATTTGCTGCCGCGCGAGATAATTCGGCGAACTCCGGTTCGTCCAGTTACGTAGACAATGCCAGACGCGCCGACAGCCGCCGGCAGGGGCGTCAAACACAGAGAAGACGCCTGTCACCGGCACAGGGAGTCAAGGAAGTTCGGCAGTCAAGCGTCCAGGGTCTGCGGTCGATAAGGGAGTGTGTTCTCAGGGGCGTTCGCAAAGTCACTTCCCCGCCACGGACAGCGCTTTTCGACACGGACAGGCGACGCCAGGGTCAGTTCAAGGTAGAATGGCAACACAGCGGAAGAACTCGACGGCCGCCGGGCGACACGAGGTCGGCCCGCCGGCTGGTCTCAGCCGCCATCTCCCGGGGGAGTAAGCAATGCACATTTACGGGGTCTCATATCTTCACGGCGCGCAACCGATCAGCGGTCCTCATCGCACGCACGCGGCCGAAGCCGCGCAGCAAGCCGATTCCTGGCTGGCGGTGGATCAGCTGGACATCTCGCCGGAAGCCGACTTGGTGAGCCGCGTCCGCGACCTGCCCGACGTGCGCGCGGACCGCGTGGCGGAACTTCGCGCCCAGATCGCCGCCGGCGTCTACGAATCCGAGGCCCGGCTGGATGTGGCCCTGGGAAGACTGCTGGACGAAGTGGCCGGCTGAGCGGGCCGCGGGCTCGTGCCCCCATCATGCCGGACCAGCGGTCGTTCCGGCAGCGCTTGCAATCGCGGGCAGGGGCCCTAGAATAGGCGTTGGAAATCGCCGTTACCGCATTCGCCGCTGCCAGCCATGGCCGAAAACCAGACGCTCGGTCCCGTTCAGACTGCCCTTACGCCGCAAGCGCGGTTTGAGGAGTACTTGCAGAGCCGGGGCATGCGGCAGACGGAGCAGCGCCGCATCCTGGTGGAACATATCTTCAGCCATCACGAGCATTTCGACGCCGACCAACTGCTCGCCCAACTGCCCCTCAAAGGGCAACCGGGCTACGTCAGCCGCCCCACGGTCTACCGCACGCTGGCCGAATTCGTGGACGCCGGCCTGCTGCGCAAGTTCGAGCTGAACGGCCGCGCCGTATACGAGCACGACTACGGCTACCCGGCGCACGACCACCTGTACTGCAAACAGTGCCAGAGGCTGTTCGAGTTCGAGAGCGACGAGTTGGTCGAGTTGCGCAATCGCGTGGCCCAGCAGCACCGCTTCCGAGTCACCGGCCACCGCCTGACCATCTACGGCGTCTGTGAAACCTGCGCCCAAAGCAAACGCCGCACCAAGCGCAAGTTGGACCTGATCTGAGCGGGCTATCCCTCTGAGGTCCGATCAAGGCGATCGCGGATAGACCTTCACGGTCTTGACAACGGCGCGGAAGTTCAGGGCGGGCTGCGATTGGAAGTCCAGCTTGACGGGGTTCGTTCCGGGGGACAGCGTGGGGAACGGATCGGCCAACTGGCCCGAGGCGGCCTCCGTGCCGTCGGCGTTGAGGATGCGCCACGTGGCCTGGTCGCGGCAGAGGAGCCGTTGGCCTGCGCTCAGCCGCGCGGGAAAACGCACCGAGCGATCGCCGATCGTCAGGGTTGGCGCGTCCAGACAGACGCCGCCCGCGGTAGCATCGGCCGGCTTCTCCGGCGGACTAAGCTCCACGACGGCGATTTCGATCTCCAGCGACGGAGGCCCCGCCTGCCCGTCTGACGGGATGTCGGCCCGGCGGACGATCGTCCAGGCATTGTCGCGGCCATCGGCGCGCGTGATGATCCGAGGGATATCGTACTCGCGGTCGAGCCGGTTCCAGTCGATGTCTGCGCCGGCCCGACGGTCGCCGAACGGCTGACCCAAGGAGATCACGGTGACCTCGGCCCGTGCGCTGAGTCCCTGCGGCGGGGGGCAGTCGAATCCGAGCGTGTTCTGGCCCTCGGCCAGCGCCGGTAAGCGGTCGACTTGCGGCTGGAAGCGGCCGAGCAACTCGCCCCGTTCGTCGTACAGGACGCAGTCCTCCATGCTCTCCAGTTCCAGGTACTGTCCGGATTGCAGGGTCACCGGGAAGGTCACCTTGGTTGCGCCGAGTTCCAACGACGGGTTTACCAGTTCCGCACGGCGGGTGGGCAGCGAGTGGATCGGACTGACGAGGATATCGACTTCGCCCCCGGCCGGGATTTCGTTCAGCAGCAGGTTGACTTGCGAAATGTGTTGCCGATCCACCGCATTCCGGTACACGGCGTGGCTGCCGCCGCCGCCGTGGTAGGGCCACACGTAGTCGGACATCCGTTCCGCGTCGCGTTCGCGCAACAGCAGTTCCACATATCGCCAGCCGGTGAAATCCAAGTCGACGTAGTGATCGGAGGTGCAGCCGTGGTACTCGCGCGGCGAGCGGATTTGGACGTTCAGCAACGCGCCGCTGCCGTCGCCCTTGACCCACAGGCCCAGCGCCTCGCCGGGCAGCATGCTGAAATAGGGATGCTCGTAGACCGTGCCGATTTGCGCCCAAGCGCCGCGCGCACTGCCGTTGCTGTTGGCGGCGCGGAATCGCAAGCTGCGCCCGCCCGCTTTGACGTCTTGGGTCTCCAATTCAGTCCGGGCGTTGACGCCCGTCGCGTTGCTGCGGTTGTTCAGCGCGTCCAGGTCAGCAAAGTCGGCCAGCACGGTGGCCTGTGGGTCGTCGTAGGACGCGACCGAATACAGGGCCTCCAGCCGCGCTCGCAACGGTTGAGCGGCGAAGGGATTCTCGACCGTCCAGCGTTCGGAACCGTTCCCCAGACCGCTGACGCGGTGCTTGGCCAGTTGGGCCGGAGTGAACTGCCACTGGCCGGCGGCATTCAAGCGCAGCCGGAAATCCTTGCCCGGCTCGCCCACGCGCTGCAACGTGGGCTCGTCAAAGTAGCGAGCCAGGCGCATCCGCTCGTACCAGCCCAGAATGGTGAATTGTTCTTCCAGACGCGCGTTCCAGGGGCGGCTCGATACGTTCACGCCCTGGATCGACATGGGGCCGTCGATCGACAGGTTTTTGGCGCCGAAGTATTCCAATTCATCCGGAAAATGCCCGCGCGCGATGTTCGATGGTCCGCGGGGCGCCCACCATCCCAATTGCGGCTCCAACAGGTCGCTCTTGCGGAACCGCCCGGCCTGGCTGATGTGCTGGTCGTGAAACTGTTTTACCGCCCACACGGGATGGTCCCAAGCGCCAAGACGGGAATGGATCCACCAGCTGTTGTGGCCCCAGCAACTGGCCTCGGTCACGCCGCCGTGCAGACGCTGAAAGATCTTCCAGCGCATGGTGTCGATCCCAAACCGGCTGCGCATGCCCTCGGAACCGTCGAAATAGAGCATCTCCATGCCGCACTCGTTGTAGACACGGGCGATGCAGTCCGCCAGTTCGTCCGCCAAGGGGCTCTTCGGGTCGGGATAGAAGGCCAGATACCGTTGCTGCAGATAATCCACGGCCGTGCCTTCGGTGTGGGCGGCGGCCTGGGTCTTGAACGCGCCCCGCTCGCATTCCAGGAACGCGTACGGCAGCTGGCGCGAGATGGCCGAGTAGCGGATCAGTTCGCTGCCCACACGCAGGGCATTGCCGTTGCTGGAATAGCTCCAGACAATGTCGTGATTCGCGCCCGGCACCTCGTTGACATAGATCGTCTTGTCGTCCGCCGAAAGCGGCTTGGCCAGCGTGTAGCTGTTGGTTGCGATCAGGTGCGGCGAGGGCGCCGGCGTCACCCAGGAATCGTTGGTGCTGATACAGGCGGTCAGCGTGTGGATGCCCGGCTTCAGTCCGGCCGCACGGATCCGATCCGCCGTCGCTTTCATATCTGCCAGCCCGTTGGGGAAGTAGGCGGCGCGCGGCTCGTAGTGCCCCAGTGTGGTCCACCAGCCGTGCAGGTGGATGTTCGTAAAGCCGCCGCGGCGCGCCAGCTCGATCCAGGCGTCGGTGTCCTTGGCGGCCATGTCGGCGAACAGGTACGAGCCGCGGGTTTCCGCCGCGCCCATCGCCCAAGGACCGCCGCAGGGCGATTTCGGCACCGGCTCGTTTTCGGCCATCGCGCGGAGCATCGGAATCAGCTGCTCGCGCGGCCCGGCAGCCAAACCGATCCGGTGCCCGACCAAACCGTGTTCGGCGGTTGTCGAGGCGCGGAACCGCGGGGCCGGGCTGTGGAACGACGTATCGACTTCGAGCCCCAAACTGCGCAGGCACACGCCCGACGACTCGTCGGAAGCCAGGCCGGCCATGTTGCCGATGTACTCGTTCGGCGCCGGTGCGAGCTGGAAGAACGTGAACCGTTGTGCCTCGGCCACATCAACCTGGGCGGCCGTCACGGTGAAGTACTGGTCTTTCGCCTCGACCCGAATCGCAGCGCTGCCCGCGCCGCGCGGGAAATCGGCCACCAACAGCCCGTCTTCGTGCCGCAAGCGCCGAGCCTGGAAACGCTTTCCCGACGCCGACTCGACCGCCAGCACGGGGTGAGGTGCGTCGAGCAATTCACGGCCGCCGCCTTTCTCTTGCAGGGACAGAATCGTCCCGTTGTCGCCGACGACCATCGAGGCCCAGCGGGTTTCGAAGCGGACAAGTTCCTTGCCGTCGTCCTTGGCCGGGCCGACGTCCCGGTACTCGGAATCTTGCCGGCCAGCCGGATCGGCCAGCGCCAGCACCTGCTGGGCGTCCAACGCCCGCCGGTAGATGCGCACTTCGTCGATCAGTCCGTGATGGGTGGCCGATCCGGACCAGCGGCCCACTTGAATGTCGCCGCGGTGCCCGACCGGATAGTCCCACGTGGCCGAACCAACCTTCTTGCCGTTCACGTACGTCGTGATCTGGGGCCGCTGGAAGACAGCCGCCAGATGGACCCATTGTTTCATCGGCAGATCGGCCAGCAGCGGCGCGGACACCTCCGTCCACGCCTCGCCGGCCACCCCGTGCCGCTGCTCTGGGCGGCCCATGCGGAACGAGCAGGACCGGTTGCTCACGAAGATCAGGAATCCCCCCGGACTCCAGACGCCCCCGGTCAAGATGTTCGGGTACTGCCCGGTTCCCTCCCAATAGACCCAAGCCGCCACGCTCATCGCGTCGGCGCCGTCGAGTTCGGGCAGGGACGGCAGCGTGACGTAGCTGTCCGAGCCGCTAAACCGCAGCGCGGTTCCGAATTCCCCCTTGACCCAGGACACCCCGTGCAGTTCCGCCTCGCCCGCCGGATCGGCCGCGTTGGCCGAGTAGGCCCCCGCCCCTTCGTCAAACCGCCACCAGCCAAGCAAGCCGGGATCCGGCTCAGCGGCTCGCGCGTCAGTGGCGCAACAAGCGATCATACCTGCCAGGAAAATCGCAACGAACGAAATTCTTGTCTTCATCTTGTCTGTCCTTCCAGAGTCGCGTTTGGATTCCGCTCAAACGGTTTCACGAAGATGCCGTGGCACAAGCTGTCAGTATACACGACCGGACAACGACTGTGCAGAGGACAGCGTGGCATGGCCGAATTCGGAAATGACGCGGCCAGTGCGGACAGAACTTATCATTCGATACTCGATCCCACGTGAGCAGCTGACCAACGGAGACCTTTCTGCTCAGGTTGGACTCGTCGCAGAAGCTTTGTCGAGAATGCGAAGCCCCCTGGAATCCCTTCTGTCGTCCTGACGCCCCGTCGTCAAGAAGTCCGCGTCTGCTAGAATGTGAATAAGGCGTGGACTTGCTTGGGATCGTCTAGGGCATCAGGCGCGCGAGGACGTACACGCAACGGGGCGAGGTCACGCACACTTTTACGCCAGAGCGAGGTGTGCTCGGCGGGGAAACGGTACCCTTTTTCGCGCTGCAGGAGGACCGCGTATTCAGTGCGAAGAAAGACGAGGTGGTCGGCTTTCTGATGAGTTTTCACTTGACGCGAAAGGATGCCGAGGCGGTGGTCGCAGCTGTCGGCACCGCACCCTGATCTGCAAGAGGTCGATCCCTGGCTTCCCGGCGGCTCACCCTGTTCGCACCGTGAGGAGGCATCATCTGGAGACGACGATCTCCGCTCCGCGATTGTTGGGACGCGTGATGGTCAGCTGGACTTCCTCGCGGGCCAACTGCTCGGCCAGATTGGCGACGAGTTTTTGGGCCTCCTGTTCGCCTAGCAGAAGGGCAAACAGCGTCGGGCCCCAGGAACTTTGTCCCACGCCGGTCACACCCAGGGCACGGATCAGATCGACGATGCCCGACAGCCGCGGGCCGTTGTACGGTCCGCCTTGCACGGCGGCGAAACACAGGCCGGCCAGACGCCCGTAACGATAAACGCTGTCGCTGAAGCGTGCGAAGTCGGCTTCCCGGACGGCGGGCAACATCCGCAGGTGAAGCTCGTCCTGCAACTGGCGCGTGACTTCCTCGGGCACGGGCGGCAATCGGTCAAAGGCCGTTTGCTCGGCGGAGCCGGACAACCCGGCAGCCGCAGGCGGCTGAATCAGCAGGAACCGCCAGGCCTCGGGCAGCGGCAAGCGGCATTCCAGCGGCGAAATCGGCTCGCTGGGCAACTTGCCGCTTTCCACGATCAGTCCGCCTGCCGCAAATCCATAGGTGCCGACAGCGGAACGCTGGCCTCGGCCCACGCTGAGAGCCAATTCTTCCGGCGTGGGCTGGGGCCTGCCACACCAGGCGTTCAGACCTGCGGCCACGGACAGCGCCAGCTGCGTGCCCGCGCCCAAACCGGCATGCTCCGGGGCCATCGACAGGATCTCGATGCGGCAAGCGGGCTCGCGGGGCAAGCCCACGTGCTCCGTCCACCGGCGGGCGAAACCGCGGGCTCGACCTGCCCTGGGCCCTGTCGCCTGGAACTCGTCCGCCGCCGACACGCGCAAGTGGACGGCCGGTTGGTCCACCATCACGCCCGCGCCGCCGAATTGGCGCCCGGACGGCCGCCCGAACGAAAGGAGGCCGAAATGCAAACGGCACGGCGCGATCACTTCGACGCAGCGGTCGGGCGAAGGGCTCGGCGTCGTGCGGATCGGTTCGGCGGTCATGGCATCATCGGTTGGGGGAGACGCGCAGGTAGTCGATCGCCAGTTGGCTCATCGTCCGGATGCCGGCGGGCAGGGCCGCTTCGTCCAGGACGAATTGGGGCGTGTGCAGGGGATGCACCGCGCCGATGGCTTCGTTGCGGACACCCAGGAACACGAACATGCCGGGGATCTCTTGCTGGTAGTGAGCGAAATCCTCGCCCACCATCACGGGCGGCGATTCCACGACGTTGGTTTCGCCCAGCGCGCTGACCAAAGCGGGCTTCATGCGGGCAACCAATTCGGGATCGTTCCAGACGGGGGCATGGTCCCCCGAGAACTCGATCTCGGCCCGCGCGCCGTGGGCGGCGGCCGTCTGCTCGACCAGCTGCCGAAAGAGGCCGACGGCCTCGTCCCGGACAGCCTTGTCGTGCGCCCGCACAGTGCCCTCCAAAACGACCTGCTCCGGGATGATGTTCCAGACCTGCCCGCCTTGAATCACGCCGACGGAAACGACAATCGGCTGGCGAGCGTCAATCCTGCGGCTGGAAATAGTCTGGATGGCCGTGATCACGTGGGCTGCGACGACGATCGGGTCGACGCTCATCCAGGGCATGGCCGCGTGAGCCTGCTTGCCTCGCAGCCTCACGGTAAAACGATCGACGCTGGCCATCAGCCCGCCCGCTCGATAGGCCACCTGGCCGGTCGGCAGATCCGGCGCGACGTGCAGGCCGAAGATCGCGCTCACGTCCGGATCGCGGAGCACGCCCTCCTTGATCATCAGCGGCGCTCCGCCCTCTTCGCCCGCCGGCGCGCCCTCCTCGGCCGGTTGGAAGACCAGCTTGACGCTGCCCGGCAGCGACTGGCGCAGTTGGAACAGGACGCGGGCCGTGCCGAGCAGGATGGCGGTGTGAGCGTCGTGCCCACAGGCGTGCATCACGCCGGGGTTCTGCGAAGCGAACGGCAAGCCCGTGGCCTCCTGGACGGGCAGGGCGTCCATGTCCGCGCGCAGGGCTACGACCGGCGTCGAGCGGCTGCCGCGAATCAGCGCCACGACGCCGTGGCGCGCCACACCGGTCTTGATGTCGGTTATCCCGATCTCGCGGAGGGCCTCTGCCACCGTCTGCGCGGTTTTCTCTTCGCGGTTGGATCGCTCCGGGTGCGCGTGAATCTGCCGTCGCCAAAGAACCGCCTGAGGGGCCGTCTGGTCGGCCAGCTGTCTTACGGACACATTCCAATCCTCCGCGCCAAAGGCGTGGGGTTGGCCCAGAATCATGGCGGCGGCGACGAGCCCGGCTGGGATCGCAGGTTTCATACGTCGTTGTCCTTTCGTTGGCGCTTCAGTTGGTAATCAGTCTCGTTGGCGCTTGCGATCGTGGTCAGTGCTGCTGGCGCTTCGGGGTTTGATACCTTTGGCTAGCGCTTCGGATCATAGTCAGTCTGGCCGGCGATTCGGGTTTTGCCGGGCCCAGGCCCGTGCTTGGCGCCCTGCTGACTCGATTTCGCAGGCAAGGGCCGCTGTGGCTGCGGGACTCAGAAATCCCGCCGCAGATCGAACACGGTGGGGCGATCTTTGTCCACGTACCAGCGTTTCCACTGTTCGATATCGTAGCCGAAATTGACGCCGGGGTGGATAGCGACCAGCGCATTCAACACGCCTTCATTGCGCAGATTCTTGGTGATCACTTGCGGACGCCCGCCGGCGCTGAACGAGTTGCCGCCGCCGCTGGGGCCGCTGCCGAAGCCGAGATTCATCTGGCCGGGGCTGCCGCCGGGGCTCTGGACGACGAATTTGTGCTCGGTCACCAAGGCATTGATCAGCGGGAGCGTGCCAGCCGGGTCCTTGAGCGCCCCCAGGCACAACGCTGCCTGGTTGACCTTCCGGTTGTCCTTCGACTTCAACAGTCGCTCGCAGATCCGTACGGCTTGAGGCGTTCCGAAGCGAGCGAGCTGATCGAGGCAGGCTTCGCGGATATGCGGGTCGGCGTCTTCCACGGCCTGTTTGATGAACGCGGCGACCCCCGCGGGACTCTGCAGCTTGCCCAGCACTTCGATGCACAACAGCCGCAAATCCCGCTGTTCGCCGGTGTCGGCGACGATCTCGGCCAGCGCGGGCGCCGCCGCCGGATCTTTGATCGCCCGGATGGCGTCCGTTGCATCCTGCTCCTTGCCGCGCCGTTTGCTGATCGCCGTCCGCCAGATGTTGACTTTCTGCCGCCAGTCCTTGACCTGTTTTTCGTTCCGCTGAGCGACTTGCTCCAGCGCCACATCCTGCGCGATCCGCCACGCGCCACGATAACGGACGTACCCGCGGCTGAGCATCCATTCGTCGGTTTTGACCCAGTTGCCGTCTACCTTGCTGTACCCCAAACCGTAGCGTGCTTCGGCGTGCTCCGGGTCCAGTTTGAGGATCTCCTGCAGATGGAATTCGCGCTGCTGTTTCAGGCTGCGCCGCCGGCATTCTTCGGCCATCGCCCAGTGCCCGTCTACGGCCGGCGGGACCTTGGGCAACGCCTCGCGATACCACGCCAGGTCTTCGGAAACGGTCAGGACGCGGTCGACTTGCGATAACGCCAGTTTCACCGTCCCGCCGGTTTCGGTTCGGACGATGTACGATTGACGAGGGTTCTCCTGGGGGTTCAGCAACTGGCCTTCGATCTGCCCGCCGGTGACCAGCAAGAACACGGCGCCCTGCGCAGTGCGGACCGCCGCCAAGACGAACAGGCAGAGAATGGATTTCCAGACGAATCGCATGCTGACGCTCTCTGGCAAGGCCGCGGGCCGCAACGAAGCCCCGTCCACTCGAACCGCGCGCCCGCGGATCCTCCAACTTCAAGTATAGAAGGTTCGGACCGAAATGAGCAACGGATCAGCATTTGCGGCTCCTGCGGCTTGCCCCGGACCAAAAGGCGGCCGTGGAAGGAGTTGCAGCGAGGAGGATCAGGCTTGACGAACGTCGCGGAGAGGACGGAAGCAACGCTCCTGCCGCTCGTTTCGTTCCCCTCTGCCCCTAGCCCAATTGGCACACGATCCGTGTATAATCTGCACGATTGTTGACTGAGACCAACTCCACCGAGGATTCACGCCTTGTCGCAAGAACTATTCCCACCGGAATCGGACGGCGGCGACTCGCTTGTCGCCAGCTTGCGGCTGGCTTTGACTCCCGGCGTGGGGCCGGTGACGCGCAAGGCGCTGCTGGAGCGGTTCGGTTCGGCCGAAGCGGTGCTGGCGGCGCCGCCCAGCCAATTGCGCGAAGTGCCGGGAGTCGGTGTCAAGCTCGCCCGCCAGATCGTCGCCGCCAATGACGAGATCGACGCGGACAAGGAATTGCAGCTGTGCCGCGAGCACGGGGTGACGATTCTGGCCGACACGGATTCAACCTATCCGCGGCTGTTGCGCGAGATCCACAGCCCACCGGCCTTTCTGTTCGTCCACGGCGAGCTGAAACCGGAAGACGCGCTGGCCGTAGCCATCGTCGGGACCCGGCATGCCACCAGCTACGGCCGCCAAACGGCGGAACGTCTGGCGGCCGGCTTGGCGCGGGCCGGATTGACCATCGTCAGCGGCCTGGCACGGGGCATCGATGCCACCGCGCATCGCGCCGCGTTGCAGGCCGGCGGGCGAACGTTGGCCGTGCTGGGCAGCGGCGTGCTGAACGTCTATCCGCCCGAACACGGACCGCTGGCCGAAGAAATCCGCGGGCGGGGCGCTTTGCTCAGCGAGAACCCGCCGCTGAGCGAGCCCCAGGCCGGCGTGTTCCCGCAGCGCAACCGCCTGATTTCCGGGCTCTCGCTGGGCGTGATCGTGGTCGAAGCGGCCGAACGCTCCGGGGCGTTGATCTCCGCCCGGCACGCGATGGAGCAAGGTCGGGAAGTCTTTGCCGTGCCGGGCCGCGTCGACAGCCGCACCTCGCGCGGTTGCCACCGCTTGATCCGCGACGGCGCGAAACTGGTCGAATGCGTCGAGGACGTGCTGGATGAATTCGGCCCGCTGGTCGAAGCGGCGCCGCGCCCCGACGGCACGGTGATGCGCCACCCCGCCGAGTTGCAGTTGAACGAGCTGGAACTGCAGGTCCTGAACGTGATCGCCGGCGAGCCCACGAGCATCGACCAGATCGTCGCCACCAGCGGACTGCCGGTGCAGCGCGTGCTGGCCACCATCAGCGTGCTGGAAATGCGGAGCCTGATCCGCCGCGTCAGCGGCAACAGCGTGATGCGGCGGTGAAGGCGGGAAAAAAAGTCGAAAAGGGAAAGAGTCGAAAAGCCGAAGAGGGGAAAAGTCGAGAAGAGTAAGCCGGAACGGCCCGGCCGTATTCCCGCGCGGGCGCTCCGTCCACGTGTCCGCCCAGCGCGTCGCAGACCAATTGCATCCCGTAGCAGATGCCCAACACGGGAATGCCCAGCCGCAGCAGTTCCGGATCGCAGCGCGGCGCGCCCCGCTCGTACACGCTGCGGGGCCCCCGGACAAGATGATCCCTCATCCAAACCGGTTCGGCTCGTGAAAGAAAGTCCCGAAGACTAAGCCGCCAACGAAAAAAGCCCGCCGAACCATCGCGGCCGGATTCCGCAAGCCGCGGATTATAGGACGGACGGCGCCGTCCAGCAGGCCGTTGTCTGCGGGCCGAGGCGGCCGTATACTGAGGCCCGACAAGTCAAGAACGCAGCAACCACCGGAATTCGCACCGTGCAAATCCTGCTCACCAACGACGACGGCATTCATGCACCCGGCCTGGCAGCCATGGAACGCGAACTGCGCGAACTGGGCGACGTCTCCGTCGTCGCCCCGGCGCATGAACAGAGCGGCGTGGCCCATTCGATCACCTTTCTCAGCCCGCTGATCTGCCAGGAAGTGTTTGCCGGCGACCGGCAGCGCGGCTGGGCCGTCGAAGGCAGTCCGGCCGATTGCGTCAAGATCGGCGTGCATGAATTGTGCCCTCGCCGCCCAGACCTGATCGTCAGCGGCATCAATGGCGGGTTGAATGCCGGGATCAACGTGCTGTACTCGGGCACGGTCGCCGCCGCCATCGAGGGGGCCTTTTTCGGCATCACCAGCGTCGCAGTGTCGTTGGAGTTCGACGCCCACGCGCAGTTCGAGAAAGCCGCGCGACTGGCTCGGCGGATCATCGAACAGATCCTGCGGCTGAAAACGGCGGAAAGCCAACTGTACAACTTGAACATTCCCACCCTCGCCTTAGACGGCACGCCGCAGGTGAGAATTGTCCCGATGGGGGTGGAACTGTACGGAGAACGGTTCCTTAAACGGCAGGACCCGCGCGGGCGAACCTACTATTGGGCCACCGCCGATCCGGCCCCGCACCCGACGGACCGCGAAACCGACCTCACCGCGCTCAAGAAGGGCTTGGTGACGCTGACGCCGCTGCAGTACGATATGACCAAGTACCCCACGCTACGCCAGATGGAGAATTGGACGCTGTGACGGAAGGAGAATCGATGAGAACCGCATATTGCTGTGTTGGATTGTTGTTGGCTGTCCTGCTTGGTTGTGGAACGGAGATTCCGCCGGAGCCCCCGCCGGCAAGCGCGCCGGTCACGCCCGTCACGCCGGACGTTCCGGCCCCGGCACCCGGCGCGGGAGCGAGTCAGCCGGCCATGTCAGACGCGCCGCAGGAGGCCCCTCCCGCTCCGGCCGTTCCCGCGTCGCCGCCCGAGCCGGCCACGGGGCCTGAACTCGCACCTCCGGCTCAAGCCGCGCCCGCGGAACCCGCGCCCGCGGCCGACATGGAACGGGTCAAAGCCGAGAAAGGCGTGGGCGTGAAAGGCCGCAGCCTGGACCAGCACGAGGGCCTCCTCGTGACGCCCGCCAAGGCGTACTTCTCCGTCCGCGAACGCGCGGTCTTCGAGATTCAGATCCCCGGCGCGCTCAAGCTGTTTAAGGCCACCAACGGCAGCGGGCCGAAGTCGCACGAGGATTTCATGGCCCAAATCATCGACGCCAACCAGATCCAGTTGCCGGAACTGCCGGCGGGGCAGAAGTACGTTTACGACGTCGAGACGGAAGAACTGATGGTCGAACGGCCGGCGCGCTGAGCATCGTTCGAGGAATAACTGTCGCCTCGTAGAAGATCACACGGGGTGGGGGCCGATCATCACACGGAGTGTGATGGCTACTCTCGCGCATCGTCCGGGTCCACGGTGAATCCCCGGCGCGGATCGTAGTGGCTGTAGGCGCCCACGCGCCACTGGCCGTCGTCGTCCTTGTAGAAGGTCACTTCCACGTAACGCGGAATGCGGCGGTTGGTGATCAGGCCCTCGCGCGTGCTCAACACAACCACCACATTAAAATCGGCGGTGGCCATCGGCGGATTGCGCTCCGGGAAGACCTTGACCTCCAAATTGCGCTTGATGTTCACTTCGCTGAAGCGGTACAACGGCAGCTCGGCGGCCGCCTGACTGCGCACCGCCGGGGTCTTCGGGTAGGCATACTCCAACGCCTCGTTCACCTGGTTGCGTTCCACCAAGTCAGCGATGTCGAACAGCGTGTGCGTCACCTGCTCGCGGTCCGTGACGACAAATCGTTCGACGAGCACCGCGCCGATGGTCAAGAGAATCGCCGCGACGATTGCGGCCAGCAGCCATTTCGAGCCCGTTCGCAGCCAGCCGCCCGCCAGGATGACGGTCGTCAAGCTGCCGATCAGCAACGCGGGAAGCGGATTTTCCAGAATCGTGGTCATGAGCGGAGCAAGCGGGTTTAGGGGTCAGGGTTCGAGATGCGAGATGCGAGATGCGAGATGCGGGATTCGGGATTCGGCGTTTCGGATTCGCGGATCAAGGATCGGGTGCCAGTGCTCGGAGGCCGGCAATCTGAGATCTGAAATCTTAAATCTTAGATTTGAACTCTTGAGACCGGAAACTCGAAATCCCCAATTCTCACTTTGCCTTCACCAGCGGATGGAATCATTGCCTCACAGCGGCCGTTCGGCCACGCGTACCTGCAACGTCAGATTCTGCCCGCTGCGGATCAGCTCGACTTGGGCCAGGGAGCCGATGTCGGTCATCGCCACCATGCGGATCAGGTCCGCCGACTTGCCGACTGCCTTGCCATTCCATCGGATCACGACGTCCCCCATGCGGAGCCCGGAATCTTTCGCAGGGGACGGCACGTGTGGATCGTCGACCACCATGACCACGACGGCGCCGGTCGCTGCCGGCAGACCCAGGCGGCGGGCTGCTGCTTCGGTAACGTCGTCTAGTTGGACGCCCAGCCAGCCGCGCGCCAAGCGCCCGTTGGCCTTGAGCCGTTCGTACACGAGTTTCGCCACGCTGCTGGGAACGGCAAAACTGACGCCCCGGTAGGAATCGCCAACGATCGCCGTATTGATGCCGATCACGCGGCCCTGGGCGTCGACGAGCGGCCCGCCGCTGTTGCCCGGATTGACGGCGGCGTCGGTTTGCAGAAAGTCTTGATAGACGTCGCCGGCCAGGTTGCCGCGGTGTTTGGCGCTGATGATGCCCAGCGTGATGCTGCTCTGCAGGCCGAACGGGCTGCCGACCGCCCAGACCAACGCGCCCACCTCCAACTCTTCGCTGTCGCCCCAGGGCGCCGCGATCAAACCGTCGGCGCTGATTTTCAGGACGGCCACGTCGGTGGCCGCGTCGGCGCCGACGATGCGCGCCGGCAGCACGCGCCCGTCGTTCAGCGCGACCTCGATCTCGGCGGCGGCATGCACGACGTGCGAGTTGGTGACGATGTACCCTTGCGGGTCGACGATCACCCCGGAACCTTGTCCGCGCGAGGACTCGATGGGGGGGCCGTACAGCTGGGCCAATTCTTTGGGTTCCGGCTGCGAACGGAGACTGCTCACGTCAATGTGGACGACGCTCGGCCCCACCTTCTGCGAGATCAATTGGCTGGCCTTGGAGAGGCCGGTCAAGTGCAGGTTTTCCAAGGCCCGGGCCGCCACGTCGTACTCCGCCCGCTGCCGACCTCGCGTCATCGCGTATTGGTACCGTTCCAGCAGGTACGGCACCAGGTACTGAAGCGCGATGAGAATCCCCAACAGGATCAGGATTTGCGTCAGGGTGAACGGCGGCCGGCCGGCATGAGGGGCGCGTGTCCGTGTCCGGGCCGGCTGTTCGGAGCTGCCGGGCGTGGCGTCCGGGCCGCGCACGGGCGGCGAGGCCGGCGGCGGAGCCGCACTAGACGTAACGTCGAACGATGGCGTATCGTTATTCATCCGCGTACCAAGGTCCGGGGGTTCCAAGCAGCCAACGGGAGATGGCCGGCGATCAGTCCGATCGCAGTCCATCCCATTTTCCCAGCCAGCGTGCTGCCTTTTCTGTATTGTATACCACGAGGGAGCCGGCGTTGAGTGCCGCGCAACGGAGGCGAGGTCTTTTCCTCGGTCGCGGAACCGGGTAGAGTCGTAGGAGGCAGACTCGATGTTGATGGGATGCGTGATATGGTGAAAACCACTCCTGCGGTGCGATTTCCGCCGGTCTGGCAGGCCAGTGAAGGCGGGTTGCTGATGCTCGGCGGACAGCTGACGCCCGAGTGGCTGCTGGCGGCCTACCGCCAAGGGATTTTTCCGTGGCCCGTGTACGACGGCCAAACGGAGATTCTGGCTTGGTTCAGCCCCGATCCCAGGGCGATTCTCGAGTTGGACCAACTGCACGTCTCGCATCGGCTGCAGCGGCGGCTGCGCAGCGGCCGGTTCCAAGTCACCTTCGACGCCGACTTCCGCAGCGTGATCGCCGCTTGCGCGGAGCCCCGCAGGCCGGAGGAGGGCACCTGGATCACGCCCCACCTGGCCGAGGCCTACGTCGAGTTGCACCGCTTGGGCGTCACGCACAGCGTCGAGGTCTGGCAAGAGGGCCGACTGGCCGGCGGCGTGTACGGCCTGGCGCTCGGCGGCTTCTTTGCCGGCGAGTCCATGTTTCACCGAGAGCGCGACGCCTCGAAAGTCGCCCTCGTGTACCTAGTCCGCCATCTGCAATCGCGGGGCTTCGTCCTGTTCGACGTCCAGCAAGCCAGCCCGCACTTGATTCGCCTCGGCGCGACCGAAGTCCCCCGCAGCCAATTCCTCTCGCGGCTGAAGCGTGCCCTGGAACTGCCGGTGTCGTTTGGCAGCGTTCGAGGAATAACTGTCGCCTCGTCACAGTAGCCATCACACTCCGTGTGATGATCGGCAAGAAACACCGGTCAGTTATGTCTCGAACAAGTCACAAATACACCCGCCGATTGTAGATGTACCACTCGAAAACCAGCACGACCAGACCGGCGGCGAGCAGCCAGCGCCACAGTTCTTTTCGCGCGGGCTCCAAACCGCCTTGGCCGCTGACTTCCTCGTGCCCCAGGTCGATCTTGGGTCGCGGCTTGAGGTCGCTTTCGCGGCTGTCGAACAGGTTCACGGCGAATTGCCGAGTCGGCTGCGGGTTGCGGCCCTCGAACACGCTGTAGATCCCCAGCTGGCTCGTGTCGGTAAAGACGAACTGGTTCTGCGCTTGGCGCAACACCTCGGCACGCCGGCCATCAGGGCGTCTGACGGCGACGCGGTCCACCGCCGACTCCGTCCGCAGGACCAGCGGCTGTCCCGGCTTGACCGTCGACATCTCGCCGCCGCAGACCCTGCCGCCCAAGTAGCGGATCGCGTTCATGGCGAACACCGGAAAGCTGCGGCGGATGACCCAGTCCGTCTTCGGCTCGATCTTGCCCTTGTCGTCCGGTCCCAGGATCTCAAACCCCAGCACGGCGTCCTCGAAACCTTCGCGCGGGGCGATCGCATACACGGGCCCGATGTCCGCGTCGATCAGCGCCGACCCGCCGGCCGGCGTTTTCAGCGGCGTGCCTTCGACGATCAACACGTCGCCCATTTCGATGTACTGCATCAGCGGATGCACGCGATCCGTGTCGATGACGATCGGCCGCACCGTCTTCGGGCCTTGCGACCAACCCGCCACGGGCGGCACGCGGCCGATCAGCAGCGTGTTGGCCTGCGGCATGGTCTTCGAGACGCAGCGATCGTAGATGATCAAGTCCCAGTAGCCCGAGGCCGCCTGATCCAGGTGCTTCTTTGTCTCCAACTCCGCCGGCGCCGCCACGCTCACGTCGGCCAGTTGGCGGGCTTCGTCGGTATCCAGCGCCAATCGCAGCGCTTCGTTGCCCGGCGTCACAAACAGGACGCGCGCCCGCCGGCCGCGATCCATCGCCGCGTAGGCGCGGTTGTCCAGCGCCAGATGATCCTGGTGATCGATCTCTGCCTGGAGCGTCGCACGCTCGGCGTCGGGCAACTCGAATTTCACGCCGGCATGGCTGTGTGCCGCCACGGTGACCGTCTGGGCGTCCTGCAACTGGCCGTCCCGAAGCAGCGACACGTCCAGGCTCACCTCGTCATCGCCGGAGTTCTCCAGGCGGGCGAAGGCTTGCCACTGGTCCGGCTTCTCCGGGTTGCGTTCCGCCGTGAAAGCGACGATGCCCACGTTGCGCGGCGATTCGGTGCCGATCGGGACGTACTTCGGGTCCAGGTTGCCCAGCGAGAAATCCGGCACGGCGGCAAACCCGCCGTCGGTGTACAAGTAGAGCGTGGCCGGCAGCGCCTCGGCGACTTGCACATCGTTGGCGTTCTCGGCGTCGCTGGTCCGGCCCGGATTGGCCAGGCCGGCGGCGGCCCGCAAGGCCTCGCGCAGGTCGCTGGTGCGACTGGTCGGCTGGATCTGGTTCACTTTCTGCCGCAGCAGCGAGCGGTTGCTGGTGAACGACTGTTCGACGCGAGCCACGTCCGAGAAACTGATCACCAGGGCCACGTCCTCCGCCTGCATCTGTTCGATCAGGCCCAGGATCTGCTTCTTGGCCGCTTCCAGGCGAGTCGGCTCGACGTCGGTCGCGGTCATGCTGGCCGACGTGTCGACCAGGAAGATGAACCGGTCGCCCGTCAGCCGCGCCCCGCGCCAGCCAGGGCGCAGGCAGGCGGCCATCAGGATCGCGATCAGCAGCAGTTGCAGAAACAGCAGCAGGCTCTGCCGCAGACGCTGCCAGATCGAGTTGACGTGCAGGTCCTCGATCGTGCGGCTCCACAGATACGTGCTGGGCACTTCCAGCGGTTGCCGTTTGAGCTTCAAGAAATACAGCGCCACGATGGCCGCGGGCACCAATCCCAGGACAGTCCACTGCCAAAAATTCAGACTATTGATAAAATCCATCGCCACATGCGTGACATGCGCAGTTGAAACGGACGGTAATGACGATTCTAGCCGCCAGGGGCCGCCGCCGGCAACATGCGCTGACCCGTTTGTAGTGCCGCCTTCAGGCGGTTTTCCTGCCGGCGCCCGACGAGTCACAACCGCCTGAAGACGCCACTACGAACATCGTGGACAGCAGAATGGTCCGGACCAGGACCGCGGATGCCATGAATACAACCGAAAAGACCACCTTAGTTCTCGCCAGCCGCAACCGGAAGAAGCTCCGGGAAATCGCCGACCTATTGACCCGCCTGGACGTCGTGCTGGTCAGCGCAGCCGATTTTCCCGGCGCTCCGGAGGTGGCCGAGACCGGCCGGACCTTTGCGGAAAACGCCGCCCTCAAGGCCGCCACCATCGCCGCCGCGACGGGGCACTGGACGATCGCCGACGACAGCGGCTTGGCCGTCGACGCGCTCGACGGCGCGCCCGGCGTGTATTCGGCGCGCTACGCCGGGCCGCAGTCGAACGATCAGCAGAACAACGAAAAACTCCTGACGCAACTCCGCGACCTATCCGACCAACGGCGGGGCGCCCAGTTCGTCTGCTGCCTGGCGCTGGCCGATCCGCAAGGCACGATTCGCGTCCAGGTCGAAGGCCGCTGCCGCGGCCAGTTGTTGCACGAACCCCGCGGCCAAAACGGCTTCGGCTACGATCCCCTGTTCTGGATCCCCGAATACCGCAAGACGTTCGCCGAGTTGACGCTGACCGCCAAGAGCGTCCTCAGCCACCGCGCCCGGGCGTTCGAGAAGCTCATTCCACGGCTTGGACAATGGGTGTCACCTTCCGCCTGCACGGCACACCATTTCTCGGACGGCGACCAGAACCAGTGGGAATGCGCCAGCAGCGCAAAGGCCGCTATCAGGGATGCTGCCCCCAGGGGCCAGCGGACCGAGGCGTAAACAGACAGAAACAAGGCAAGGGTGGCAAGAACGACGCCGTAGACCCAACGCGCCGCAGGATTCGCTTCCGTCGCTCCTTCCAAGGAGTCGATGGCCCGGAACACGGTCTTTCGTTCGTTGTCCGTCCACATCAAACGCATCGCTGGCTCCTGGGAATCATGGTGACTGCCGGAAAACTCAAACCGGTTCGAGGGCGGTCGCCATTTCCTAGTTCGTCGCGTTCGCAGACTTCTTGGCCACGTTTCCAGCAACGGCGAACTGCCGCGGGCCGTCGTGGTTGCGGCAGACCATTCTATCTGGGTTAGGGCGACGCGGTCGTCGTTGTCCGTTCGAACCGAAAACGGCGTCGACCATACCGATCGACGCCAGCGTGCTTTTCGCGTGTCCGCCGGGACATGCTTACGATTGCTGAAAAATGGGCTTCGTGCGGTCGGGTTTCTTGCCCTTCGCAGCGCGCGGCTTGCCCTTGCCGTCGGTCTGGCTTTGCGATTGAAAGGGCGATTGCGGCGGAAAGCTGGCCCCCGTGACCTCGACGCTCGCGTCCACGTCAGATGCTGACGCGCCGGCTTTCGGCTCCTGCGGCTCCGTGTAGGCAGCCCCGCGGACCTCGATGGGGAAGGTACCTTCGTCTTTGGCCCGCTGGTACTCGGCCCGGAATTGCTCGGCCAGCGTGCGCGCCTGTTCGGCCAAAGCCGATTGCTCGCGGGCCGTCTTCGACAGCCGCCCCACCTCCGCTGCCAATTCGCGGCGTGTTTGTTCCATCGTGGCCAGGTCCTGCTGCAACTTGGCCTCGGCATGGGCCACGAACCCAGCCGGATCGGACCGGCGAGCCGCTTCGGTCCAACCGGCCTGTGAATCCCACATGGCCGCCATCTGGGCACGGAAGCCCGGCGAAAAGGCCCAAGCTGCCGCGCCGCCGACGCCCAACAACACCACCAAACCCAATGCTCGACTCAACATGACTCGTCTCCTTGCGTGAAAACCGGGAAGTCAGGCACCGCCAAGGCCAAACGGCCCTGTTGCGTTGGCCTGTCACGAAGAAGACGCCGGGGGAAGAAAGAAATCGCGCGCGGGGGGAAGAGGAGGTCGGAACACTAATTGACGCTAATTGGCGCTAATGATGGGGCGCCTGAGCCAAGGCCGTTTCGTCCAACTCGCTGCGGAATCTCTCCAATTCCCGTTGGGCACGCTGCGTCAGATCTCCGAATGCGGCTTCCTGGATCGCGCCGCTGCGGAACAGCTCCTCGTAGTGCCTCAGGTCTTCTTCGCGGCGCTGGATCATCTGCCGCAGATCATCGGCCCGTGCCTCGGCCGCCTTAGCGGCCTTTTCGCGTGCCTCGGCCGCCTTGGCCCGGGCCTCGGCGGCTTCCGCGCGGGCCTCTGCCGTCCAGCGTTCCTTCAGTTCCTTGCCCCAGGGGGTCTCTTCTACTTCGGGGAGTCTGGCGATCATCTTGCGTATCTCCTCCAACTTCAAGGGCAACCGAATCATCAGCCAACAGTGAAACACGTCCAACCAAGCATGACCTTGGGAACAAATCGTGGATCCCGATAGCCCTGGAACTCGGTCAGCCGCGCCGGTTCGGTCTCCTCGACCGGTTCCAGCACCAGATCGGATTCCGTCTGCACGTCCTTGAACGCTTCCGCACGAGCCCGCACGGCCTGCGGTGCGGGAAGGCCGAGCAACTGGTACAGCTGGGCCGGCGCTGCAGTGAATAGCTTGTACAGCTGCTTGTCGGTTTCCATCACGACGTCCTCTGAATCGCCGAACCCATCTTGCCTATCTTAACAGCGGCATTTTCGAATTTCGCTGGGGCTTCGCCCCAGACCCCACGGCGGCATGCGCCGCCTACCTCCTTTC
>CAZAQY010000050.1:0-39250 GCA_964486845.1 uncultured Pirellulaceae bacterium | reverse complement strand
GTTCATGTTGAACGGGTCGTACTCGTCGGGGTCGTCAAAGTTGGCCACCAGCGGCGGCAGGTTGGTCGGCAGGTTGTCCAGCAGCCGGTCGTTGGTGTTGAACGTCTGGTAGATGGCCATCGGCGCGGTGGTTGGCGTCAACGGGGCCGCGTATTCCGTGCCGCGACGGACTTCCACCTGGTACGCCCCCCTGTTGACGATCGACGGCGTGGCTCCGGGCCCCAACAGATTGATGTTGGCGCGGCCGCCGGCAAAGCTGGAGTACAGATTGTCGAAGCCGGACACTTCCGCCGGCGCCGCAGTGACCATCTCACCCCGCTCGGCAAAACCCACGATCAAATCGTCGATGTAAAACCCCTCGAAAGCGTTGTTCTGCCCGCGGCTCGCGGACCAAGAAGCGTCTCCTACAATCACCGTGTCCCCGATTTCCGCCGAGAACTGTCCGGCCCACTCGCCCGGCAGGACCGGTTTGCCGGGATCGATTTTTTCGCCGATCTTGCCCGCGGTGGAAAAATCGAAGCGGAACCGCACATTGCCTTTGCCTGCCCATTGCGAAAGATCGATGCGGGCCTGCCGCCACTGGCCCGTCGAGAACAACTGTTGGACCGGCGAGCCGTTGTAAGTGGAATCATCGGCCAAGAAGATCGGCAGTTCCGCGTCTACCGACGGGGTGCTGAGGCGGGTGTTGTTCGTGGCCACTAATTCCCACGTCGTTCCGCCGTCCGCTGAAACGAATACGCGAGCGCTGTCCTGCATCAGCGGGTTCATGTTGGTGGAAATCCCCGCCGGCGGAGCGCCGTCTTCCAGGAAGTAGTTGAAATAGAACGTCGGCTTGTCCTCGGCCAGGTAACTGGACAGATCGATCGAGTTGGTGACCATGCGCCCGAAGGCCCCGCCCGGCAGGTTGTAGTTGTTCCTGATGTTCGTGTTCGAGGTCAAGTCGAACTGCCAGTCGTTGTTCAAAACGCCGAGCTGGCCAGCCGTGCTTTGGTAGTTGGCGTAGGCGGTTGCGCCGTTGATCACCGGGCTACCAGAGATGCTGTTGGATTGGTATCGTTCCAAGCCAAAGTACATGCTCTGCCCGCCCCAGGACTCGAGTTGGCTGCGCGTTCCTTGGCCGTCGTCGATCCGCTGCCAGACACTCCCGGGACTGCGTGTATTGTCGGGCGCAGGGTTGATGCCGTGCCCTGGATCCGACGCACTGACCGTGTCGTAGTACCCGTCGCCGCGGCGGTACGTGGGATGCCAGAGGTTCACGTCCAGCGGCGAAAAGGCCAAACCGCGGCTGTTGGCCAGATTACTCTTGACCGCGGAGATGTTGCTGTCGGGGATCCCATCGCCGTTGTTGTCGAAAGCGAATACATTTCGCGCCGGATTCGCCGGGTCCATCGCGACCAGGCGGCCGTCGCCGGTCACGGCGAACAGGATGTTCTTGAAGTACCCGGGGATGCTGGCGGCGGCGCCGGCCAGATGCGAGGTCTGCACACTGGACGTGCGCGTCACGCTGCGCGTCGTCCCGCTGCCAGCCGCCACGTGCATCAACTCCTCGTCGACCAGCAGATCGAACTCCGTCGTCGGCACCATGCCCGCGGTCAAGGGGGTCAGCGTGATCGAGTTCGCCGTCGCGCTCATGGCGTTTGTCAACCGGGCTACCACAGCCGGCACGTTCTGCGGGCCCAGCGCCAGGCCTTGGAAGCCGTTGCTGGCGTTTGTGCCGATGCCGTCGGCCGTGAAGTCGCGGCGGATCGTCGCCGCGCCGTTGCCCGTATTGATGGACAGCAACTGGCCGCCGAACCCGGCGGTTCCTTCACCGCTGGTCACGCCGTACACGATTGAGCCCGTATCTGTAAAGTTCGCGAACGCCAAGCCCGTCACCGTCCCTTGAACCCGACCGTTCACGTCATCGGCGCCGCCGCCGGCGACCAGCGTCACCTCGCCGATCGCAATACTGTTGGTTCCGGTGGTCGACGCCGTCATGTACTGCTGTGCGACCGTGCTGGTGTTGATGGCGTTGGCGACGGCCGAGATGCTGGCCGTGGATCTACCGTTGGTATAGTCCCACGAGATCTGGACGCGGACCACCGCCGGACCTGCAGGAAGGCCCGTGACCGTGACGAACCTGGTCGTGTTGTCGCTGGAAGGGGCTCTGACGAGTTGCAGCGACACGCCGTTGGCCTGGGTTCCCTGCGCCCGGGTTTCAAACCACAAGGCGCCGGAATTCGTCCCGTCGCTGACTCCTTGGCTCGCGGTGGCGGGCCTGGTTCCGGCCAGCTGGATGTCGCCCTTGACCCCGTAACCGTAGGTGGCATTGTACACCGCGCTGCCGGTGTCCGGATTGGCCCGGTACAGTTTCGAGTTGTAAGTGGTCGCCCCAGTCGCGGACAAACCGTTTTCGCGCACGGAGTAATACAAGTTGTACGCCGGAGCGGTACGGGCGGTGTTGATGCCGGTGCGCTGGAAGGTCAGGGCGTCGACGTCGTCCGTGTTCGTGACCTCGTTGAACTGCCGCGAACCGGGCGCGTAACCCGTCACCGTGTCGGACGGGATGTTGTCGAGCCCAACGATGCTCATGGCCCCGGTGCCGGTGTCGAAGTAGAACAGCCGGCCCGCGGTGTTGTTGTTGGTGTTGTTGTTGGTTGGACCAGAACTGGTGTTGTAGGTGTCGATGCGCTGGTAGCCGTACAACACGCCATCGGAGCGCATCACCATATCCTGGACGTAGTTGAGCGGCCGGCTGACAATGCCCAGGTCCCGGTCGATCGTCGTGGCCAGCGCGCCGGTCAACGGATTGGCCGTGTACAAACCGTTTTGGAAGCTGTTGAACAGCACGACGTCCCGGAACGCGAGCCAATCCACGTGCGCGGCCAAGGCCGCGGCGCTGCTGGTATCGATCAGCGGCGTGCTGGGATCGGAGGTGCTGGAGACTGGGCCGTAGAACGCCCCTGCAAGCCCGCCCACCTCGGCGATCGGCGCGCCGTTGGAGTTGTAGCCCACAAAGCCGATATGGTCCTCGGCGATCCGCTTCAGTGAATTGACCGGCTCCAAGCGCACGGACGTATACGCGGAACTGCCCAGGAACTGGGCGTTGAGCGCCGTGGGCAACTGCTGGTTGTTGGCAACGGCCAGATAGTAAGTCGCCCGGGTCGCAGGCAAGTGGGCCGAGCCGATGAAGGGGTCTTTCATGCCCACCGTGCCGCGCGCCAGATCGTCCACGTCCTGCCCCTGGCCCGGGGCGGGTTGGTCGTCCTGGACGTTCGACGCGCGCCCGACGTAGATCAAGCTGCCTGCCGAGTTGAACAGGGCGATCGTGGTGTCCGGGCGAGTCAAGCCGTCGGCCCAGTCCAGGTCGATGATCGTGGCCCACGTCTTGCCGCCGTTGTTGACGCCGGGAATGCTCTGGATCTGCTGGTAGTCCAGCGTAAAGGTGTAGAAGTCGATATCGCTGTACGAAGTCAAGTCGCCGCCAAAGCTGACGCTGCCGCGATCCGAGGCCAGCAGATTGCCCAGCGGGTTGGCGTTGCCGCGGCTCTGGTTGTCTCCCGGCGACTCGGCGCCCTCGCCGGTCAGCGGGCTGTGATACGGCAGTCCCCGGACGTGGATGCCGTTGGTGGCGTAACGCACGTCCGCAAAGCGGGCGGCCACGCCCGGCTGCTGGTCGCGCTGCTGCAGCCGGATCTGCAACTGGTACTGGCCGCTGGTCAGGCCGCCCTTGAGATCCGTCAGATTGTCGGGGGCCGGATTGCTGCGGACGCGGACAAAGTAGGTGTTGGTGCTTCCCGGCGTGCCCGGCAGGGCCACGCGCATGCCGGCATCGTTGATCGTGGTGGCGTAGAAATCGCCGCCCAGGTGCGGGGCTTTGGTCAGGGGCAGCGCGGTCACGAGCCCGTCAGTCAAGTGGTCGTTGTCCTGCGAGCGGGCCAGCACGACGCCGGTCGAGCTGACCAGTTCCAGGACCGTATCCAGTGCCGGGTTGACCTTGTCCAGATCCAACCACACTTCAGTGCCGGCGTCCCCGGTAAACTTGTACACGTCGACGTCGCTGGGCGCATCCGGGCTGATGTAGCCGTGGACCTGGAAACCGCTGCGGCGGTTCTCGTTGGCGCTCTTCAAATCGGGCGCCAACTCGCCCAGCGACTGGGCCTGCGTCGGCGTGCCGTTGAGGTCGATCCCGCCGGTCAAGGGCTTTTCGATCTCGTTGACGATCACCATGTTGGTGTCGTTGGCGTATTTATCGAACAGGATCTCGTTCCAGTCGCCGGGCCTGGGCAACGTTGCGCTGCCGTCGCCATTGGTGTCCGTCTGCGGGAAACCGGCGGGGTCCAGGCTGGCGCCCACGGAATCGTCGCGCAGCGAGGTCAGCACTACGGGAAAGCACGGCGCGCCGGCGATCTGCATGCTGGCCCCGATGCGGTCGGCGATCTCCAGCAAATCGCGGCTGCTCGTGCCAATCTGAAACCCGGTCCCCGGGCCCATTTTCACGACCAGGCTGGCGTCCGGGGCGCTCTGCAGACGCAGCCCTCCGACCGAATGGAACTTGTCATCGGTGATCTGGCCCGAGGCCACGACGTGGACGATGTCCGTGTCGTCCCAGACCGTCGCCGTGTCCAATGGCCCGGAACGAACCTTCATGCCCAGGATCGCGCCGAGGTTCGAGTCGTTGGCCATGCGGTTCGAACGCACCAGCGGACCCTGGTTGTTGGCAAAGTGTACGAACGAGCCCACCTCGCCCGTCGCCCGGCCCGGATCCGTGACGCTGACCGCCTTCATGGCGTTGGCGTCGATGCTGATCACCGCTCCCGCGTTGTTGTGGAACACGTTGTTGACGATCACCGGCTGGGCCCCGCGGACGAAGATCACCGCTGCATCGTTGGTCTCGCGGCCCGACCGCGTGCCGCCGAGGCTGAACCCGTTGGCGTTGTCCTCGAAGGTGGTGTTCGCGACGCGCAGCGTGGCTTCGTGGACCTCGATGGCGTTGAAGCTGCCCGTGCCGCCCTCGACGGGCGTCTGGCCGCCAGCAAAAGCGATGTAAGCGTTGTCGATGCTGCCGCGGGCGTTCAGGTTGAACAGCAGACCACCCCAATCGCCCGGCGCAGGCGTGTTCGTCGGGATCGTGCCGTAGCCGTCGCTGGCCGTGTCGAAGGTACCGCCCGCGCCGCTGTAGCGGTCGTCCCTCAAGGACGTGAAAATGACCGGTTTTTCCGCCGTGCCCTCGGCGATCAGCAGCCCCGATCCGCGCTCGGCCTCGATCCGGGCCCCACTGAGCTTGACCACCACGCCCGGATCCACCAACAAGCGTCCGCCGGGACGAGCCGTATCGCGGCCGCCTTCGACCAGCGTCTTGGTGACCACGGCGCCGCCAACCATCGTGCCCAGACCGATCGTCAAATCCGGCCGGTTCTGGCTGCCCGCCTGATTGACGTATTCGATCACCACCGGCGCCTGGGGCAGGGGACCGCCCGTGACGCGCACACGGCCGTTGCCGAACAACGTTTCCAAGGCCCCCTTGATGGCGTCGGCGTTGGCGTTCCAGGCCACCGGCGTGCCGTTGATCGTGAAGTTCCCGCCCGTCGGATTGCCCAGCGCTTTGAGTTCCTGAATCTCGTTGTTTTTCACGATGCCGCCCGCGTTGCCCACGATGTGCAGATTCTCGGTGATCACGTGGGTGATGTCGCTGTCATCAAAGCGGGCGTTGACGTGCAGCTTGTCGATCGGCGTGCCGAACGACGTCTTGACGCGCACGAACAGGCCATTGATCGAGTTGTTCGTGACCACGTTGCCGTGGACGTCCGGCCCGGTCCGGCCGCGGGAATCGTCGAAGCTGTCCGGATCGGCCGAGATGGCCGCGCCGGCGCTGTTGGTGATCCGCGAGAACGCCACCGAGGGCCGCTGGCTGACAATGTGGACCGGATCGTACACGTCCAGGACCCCGTTGACGTCCACCTGGCCGCCGCCGTAGCTAAGATCGGCCTGGTAGATCGCGTTCAGATAGACGTCCACGCCCAGCTCGGGCGCGCCGCTCAGGTTCATGTCCGAATCATGCCGCAGCACGATGCCGCCCCAGTTGCCGGGGTGGGCGCCGGTCGACACGCCGTCGGTGTCGCCGCCCATGGCGTCGTTGCGGAACGAGGTCAGATAGACGCGCTGTGTCGGCGTGCCCAGCAACTGGACGGCGCCGTTCTGGCGGTTCGCGCCCAGCACGGGCGTCCCGGCGTCAATATTGGCGCTCTGCAGCTTCAGCACCGCTCCCGCATCGATCATCAACGTGACGCCTTGCGGGACGTTCAAGTTGCGGCCGTCGACCAGCGTGTTGCCCAGATTGTCGACGCCGATCAGGTACGGCTGCGCGTCGTTCAGCGTGTTCAACTTGCGATCCGGGCCGCCGTTGCCCACGATCCGCAGCAGGCTCTGGGCGCGCAGCAGGCCGGGGGATTCGCTCATGTCCAGCGTGTCGACATTGGCCAGGTCGACCGTCCCGGCGGCCGGGTCGGAGGCGGCAACCGACGTCAGGAACGTGGGGCCGGTCTGGCCGTTGATCGCGGCAGCGATCGCGTTCACCACGTCCGCGACGGTCGTTGCCGCCGAAATGTTGATCCGCACGTTGGTGCCCACCACGTTGCCCGCCCCGGGGTTCTTGTCGAACTCGAAGAACCGCGTGGGATGCAAGCCGTCGCTGATCGTGAAGTAATCGCCGTCGTTGATCCCGGCCGGCCCGTTGACCGGGACGACGATCCGCGAGGCGGCTTTCTGGACGCCCGCCGCGATGGTGCTGAAGGGCTTGCCGATCGAGCCGTCCTGCAGCGCCGGGGCCGTGGCCGAGGCCTTGTCCACGAAAATCGTGTTGCCCGTCTCGAACCAGAAGTTGAAGGCCCCGCCTGCCACGCGGTCGGCGTCGCCGTCCAGCGGCGTGGGGTCCTGGTCCGGGTTGTCGATGTCCACCAGCGACGAACCCGGCGCGGTTTGGAAGCCCAGCTTCAGCGTGTACGAGCCGTCCGATTGACCGCCATAGCCCGTGTCGGACGCCGTCGGGTCGTAACTCGTGTTCCCCTTGGCCGTTACGCCCAGATAGTACGTGCCGGGCTGCAACTCGATGCCCACAAACGGGTCGTCGCCGTTGTAGTCGTCGTTCTGGGCGATGATCTCGCGATTGCCGCCGCCCAGGGCCAGCGTCGTGCCCGCGAGAATGCCGGTCACGTCGGCCGTGCCCGAGCCCGACAGCTGCGCGACCGTCACCAGTCGGCGGGCCGCGGCGTTGCCTGTGATGGCCGCGATTACGTCCTGGGCCTGGCTGCGGCTGCCGGAATTGGTGTTCAGCGTCAGCGTGATGGTATGCCCGCTGACAGCCACGGTCGGCGCCCCAGGGGCGCCGAGATCCGCCTTTTGGACCAGCACGCGGACATCGTTGCCGAACACGCCCGGATTGGCGGCCGTGAACTGCAGCCGCGCCGCGCCGCCGCTGCCGAAGTCCGAAGTCGCGGTCGCGTACGGGTCGCGAAACAGGGTCAACGCCGCGTCCAACTGGCTGGCGTCGGGCTGCCGCCGCTCGGCCGTCACGTCGGCCGTAAAGTATCCGGGCGCCGTTACCTTGAACTTGTACAGGTCGATGTCGGTCGCGTAGGGCGGGTGGAGGCGGCGGAGATGGTCCAGGTCGTAATCGCTCCAGGACGTCTCGGCCAAATTGCCGCCGCCCATGACGGCCGCCAGATCGTAATCGTGGCCCAAACCGACTGCGTGCCCAATTTCGTGCAGGGCCGTGTTCATCCAGCCCCCCATCCAGGCATTGTCGTTGGCGTGGTTGAGGGCGTTCATAATGATCTTGCCGCCGCCCGCAATGCCGGGCACGGCATCGACAGGGTACGTAGGCGCGACGGCGCGGATGTCGCCCGTCACGATGTGCATGCCTTGATTGGCGGTTTCGATAAATTGAATCCCCGCATAGTGGCTGAGGGTCTCGAAAATCGCCCGCGCCAGCTGCTTCTGGCCCTCGGTGATCTGGTTGTACAGCCGATTGCCCTGCGGATCGTTGCCGTAGTAATCGGCAAAGTTGTAGTAGCTGACGTGGATCGGCCCTGGCGGGCTGGCATCGGTCCCGCTGCCGGCCCCGTGGGTCTCGACCGTGATGTTGCGGTGCCCCGGTTCGTCCTCGCCGCCCCGCATTGGCGGCCGGGGCACCCCTGTCTGCCGCTCGATCGCGGCGCTGATGTTCTGGCCGGCCGCACCCAGCACGCCGACGTCGGTGGCCGTGGCGTACGAGCTGTTGTTGTCGTTCGCCAGGTTCAACGTCGCCGTTGTGCCGATGGTCACCCGATACGAGCCCGTGCCGCCGGCCCCGCCATTGCTGGTGATCTCGGCGTAGTACGTGCCCGCCGCGACAGGGGCCGTGGTTGTCAACGTGTCGAGCGCGCCGGCCCCGCCATTGGTCAAGTTGGCAGCCACCAGCGCGCCGCCCGCGTCCAGCAGCCGGATCGAGGTGTTCAGCGAGTCGGCCGGCAACGCCGTGACGGTGATGTTGGCCAAAGCGGGCAGTTCGAACCGGTACATGTCCACGTCGCCCTGTCCCGCGGCCGTGTCGCCCAGGTAGGCCGTGGTGCTGTATCCGGTGGTGCTGTACAACGTGCCCAAGCGGACTGCGTCGGCTCGCGAGTCGTCCGGTTCCTGCGAGACGCCCACCTGCAGCCGATACGTGGCCGTGAGCAGCGGCGCCGCGAATTGCAGCTTGGCCGTCTGGCGCACGCTGTCGTACGTCACGGTCTGCGGAATGCGAACTATGCCGCTGGCGGTGTCGATCAAATGATAGTAGGCCGGATTCTGGGCGCTTGCGGCGCTGAGCGTATCCGCGTTGAAGTAGACCGTCACCACGTCGGCCCGCTGGGTCAGACCGCCTTCGGCCAGGGTGAGGCCGCCGGTCAGACTCGTCACCAGCCTGGCGGTGGGCGCATAAGCGTTGCCGGCAACGGTGACCTGGCTGCTGCCCGACCAACTGGCGCCCGCGTCCAGCCCCGAGCCGGCAATCGCCGTCATGATCCGCGAGGCGATCGTGGCGGCAGGATCGGTGGCAGAGTAAGCGACCTCCACGTTCCCTAGCAGAACCCCGTCGTTGATCGCGTTGTCGTCCAGCTCCAGCACGATTTGCGTGCCGCCCGAGGTCAATACGATCCGGTCCCCGTCGCGGAGGTTGGCCACGCTGCCCACGCTGATGACGAGGTCGCGCAACACCGGTTGCGGCACGACGGCCGTGACCTGGGGGCCCAGGTCGATCGTGAACGTCAGGCGGTCGTCGGCGCCGTCGTTGAAGGCCTCGCCCGCCTCGTTGCGCAAGACGGTGCCCGGGCCGGTTCCCAGGACTTCGATGCGGTACAGGTCGTTGGGCAGCGGTTCGGCAAACCGGTATATGACTTCGTTGACGTTGTTCCCGTTGCGGGCCAGGTAGCCTGCGGGCACCAGCACGTCGTCCGCCCCGCCCAGGACGAGGGGATTGATGACTTTGGGAGAAGCGATGTCCGTGCCCGGGTTGCCCACCGGGATGCTCGCCCGCACATGGGCGTTCGCCGCCGAGCTGGCATTGACCGCGTCTACCAGCCGCTGAGCCGTGGTGCGATTTCCGGGGTTGGTGTTCAGGGTCACGGTGACCGTGGCCGGCGAGGGCGGGTTGGTGGCCGGGGCGCTGACGGCCACCGTCGGATTTCCCGTCGAGCCCAGATCGGCCTTGCGGAACGCCACAGTGAGTCCGTTGCCGGCCGCGCCTGCATTGACCGCCGTAAACAGGACTTCCAGCGGCGTTGGCGCGACATTGAAATTGGTGGAGGCGAACGCGGCGTTCACCCCGCCGGTCGTCAAGGGCGAATAACTGAGCCCCAGGGCCTCGCTCCCAATGACGGTCGTTTCGCTGCCCGAACGCAACGACGCCCGCACCAGCGCCGCGGCGTTGGCATCGCGGTTGATGGCGTCCACCAGTCCCTGAGCCGTGGTCGGAGTCGTCGCATTCGAATTCAACGTGACGCCGATCACCTTGGTCCCCACGGTCGCCGAAACCGTCGGCAGCCCGCCGGGGTCAAGATCCGACTTGCTGAACTCCAAGCGGATGCCGTTGCCTCCGGCGCCCAGGCGCAAAGCCTCAAACTCGATCACCGCTGCGCCGTTGGTGCCGAAGTCCGAGTAGACGCGACCGCCCTCAAAATCGCCGTCGCCTCCCGCACGGGTGATGACAATGCCGCCCAGCGTGTTCGTGTCAATCGCCTGCCCAGGGCTGAAGCGGAGCGTCAACTCGCTAGGAGCCTCCGTCCGCAAGTCCCCGTCGAGAAGGAAGGAGCCTGCGTTGGGAAGCACGGTCACAAGCTCTGGCCCCGTGGCCAAGAGTTGTCGCTGCTCGAGCGATTCAAACGTCATCTGCCGCGTCATCTTGCGGCAAAACTCCTTCCGCCGCGTGTCGCGCCGACGCCGAGAACCACCGCACTGAACGCTTGTGCCAGACTTCGATCGTCTGATGGACATAGACTTATCCTTCAAACCGAGTGACGAAAAACAAGGGCAATAAGAACTTCCATTGGGAACGGGCGCAGTCATACCCCGCGATCGTGCGGACGACGGCCGCACGGCCAACGACCCGGCCGAATGCGCCGTCCGCAACGACTCAAACCGTTAGTATACCAGCCGATACGATTTTGTCATCCAATTTGTTCGCATCCGAGCCTGCAACCACCAAGCGCGCAGCCGAAACGCACGCCCCAGGATGGCAGGCAGAAACATCCTTCAACATCCTAAAACGCGGCTCCCGGTTGTTTGTACTCCGCTCCGCGCGCAGCACCGGCGTTCAGGCGCGCACCCGTCCAAGACCATCAGACGCTCGATCCGGCCCGTCAGTTCCAAGCCTTGGTGGGATGGTCCCGTCTAACGATCTTAACCTGAGAAAATAGGGGTTCTGGGCGCCTTTCGTCGCCAAAACCATCCCCGGTTGCGTCAAAGGGTGTCAATAGGTCCGGATTTGCCGATCCAAACGCCTACGATTCAAGTCTACGTGCGAAAGTGCTCCTTCAGCAGACACTCGGGCGGACCAGGAATCGCTGCAAGGAGCGCATCTTCAGAAGCCCGGTTGTTCGGAAAATGCCGGGCTTCTTCAAACGCGGCCTCGGCCGTTGCCGTTCTTGAGGCCCCGGAGCAGCATCAAACTCACGATGCCACCGGCGATCAGGACCGGCCAGTGGTAGGCGCAAGGGACGACTTGGCTGCCCGTGGTGTAGAGCACCCAATCCAGCCAGCGATGCTGCTCGACCAGTTCCGGCGTGATGCGGCCCGCCAGAAGGGACAGGCCGTTATGAGTGAAGTGGAAGATGGCCCCCGGCAACAGGCTGTTGGTCTGCAGCGCCACGTAGCCGATCACGAAACCCACCGCCACGGCGGACAGCGATTGCTGGAGCAGACCGTGCGCGACGCCGAACAACAGGCTGGAAATGGCCACCGCCGCCCACGGACTGCCGAGGTGCCGCAATCCGGAAAGGATAAATCCGCGGAAGGCCAGCTCTTCGCAGATCGCCGGGGTCAGCGCGACGACCAGTAGCAGTTGCCAAACCTCCGCCCGCTGTGCGACTTGGGTCAGGTCCGCCAAACGTCGCAATGCGTCCTCGCTCAGCGGATAAGTGGCCGCAATCCCCTGCGCCAACAGCAGCACCAGCGGGTGCAAGGCCACGGCCAAGAGAAACGCCGCGAGCATCGTCCAGACGCGCGGCACGGTCAGCAGCAAGGTCTGCCGGGGACTGCGCACGAGGAACACCGTCATGATCAGGGCGGGGCCGGCGACCAGTCCCAACTGGGTCGTTGCCACGATCCGGACAAAGTCGTTCCAAACCTCCAGGCGGATGGGGCGGAGTCCGGCGAAGAAGGTCGCCAGCAGGATCAGCAACCCGCACAGCAGGGCTTCGGCCACCGAGGGCGTTTCGCCACGATCCCGAATGATGTGCCGCAGCCACAACCGCAGGCCCACTCGCTCGCCCTCGCGGAACAGCACCGACTCGGTCTGGAACTGCCTCACCGCCCAACGCGTGGCGAGCCAACAGCAGCCGGCCGTAACGGTCACCACGGGGGCGGCGTACCGCAACGCGTCGCCGTACTGGCCTTCGATCAGCTGCCGCAGCCACAGCACCAGGCCGGTGACGGGAACCAGGCTGGTGCCCAAGTCCAGCCGCGCCGGCGGCAACAGCGGCAGCGTGACGAGCGGCAAGGAAACCAACATCAGCGGCATCAGGTAGTACTGGCCTTCCTTGACGCTGTGCGCAAACGCTGCGATGGCCAAGGCCAAGGCGCTGAACAACGCGGACACAGGCCACGCCGCCAGCAACAGCCAGATCAGAGCCGACACCGGCGGGGCGCCGAGGTCCAGCCGCATGCCCGTTTCGGCTGCCGTCCCCAGCTGCCGGATGATGAACACGCCGGTCGCGCCCAGGCTGAACAGATTCAAATACGCGGTGGCCACGCTGAAGGTCATCACCGTCAGCAGCTTGCCGCCCACAATCTCGCTGCGCGTGGCAGGACTGCACAGCAACGTCTCCAACGTTCCGCGCTCTTTCTCGCCGGCGCACAAGTCGATCGCCGGATAGAAAGCGCCGGTCAAGGCCCACACGACCAGCACAAACGGCAGGATGCGCGACCACACGGCCGCGCGGCGCCCGATTTCCTCGGACACATCCGTCCGCACGGTCTCGAACGGCTTCACGACCGCAGGCGACACGCCCCGCGATTCCAACAGGCGGCGCACGACCGCTTCGCGCCATCGTCTCAGCACGCGCTCGACGCGATCGGCCGCGATGCGGGAGGCATCGCCGGCCTGGTCGAAAATGATCTCCGGCTGGGGCACGGATGGCAGATCGACGCCCCCCGCGTCGCGGACGCGCGTCGCCAAAGCACGGGCCGCCGGCCACCGTTCCGCCAGCCGCGCTGAGAAATCCTCGGGAAAAAGGACGACGGCGTCGTAGCCGTCGCGGCGAATCTCCCGGCGGGCCGTTTCCAGGAACGCCTCCTCGCCATTTCGCTCCAGGGGCGACTCCTGGACGGTGACCTGCAGCAGCCGGGCCTCATCCTCCGGGCAGAACTCGGCAGCAAAGCGGCCTTGGGCGAGCAGGGCCGGCTCGACGGCCAGTTGCGCCGCCCCTACGACCCAAACCCGCGTCGGCTGCTGGCGCATGAACTGGGTCATCTGCAAAAACAGCATCCCCAACAGCGGATACAGCAGCAGCGGCAGCACGGCGATCATGAACACCGTCCGCCGGTCCCGCAACTGATCGCGGACCTCGCGAAACCAAATCAGACGGATGTTCTCCCCAGACATCGGTGTCCTCTGTTCTAAGGAACGCTAATCTTCGCTAATCCACGCTAATCTGGAGAATCAGCGCCTTTTACTGCGGATTAGTGTTCCCCAAAAGTCCTTTGCGCCCTCTCGGAGGTCTCCGCCCGTTCGATCAGCCGGAAGAACAGCTCTTCGAGGTCGTGTTCGTCGTGCCGGTCGCAGAGTTCGGGCAGGGTTCCGGCATCGAGGATTCGTCCCCGCGAAATGATGGCGATGTGGTCGCACAGCCGCTCGGCTTCGCGCATGATGTGCGTCGAGAAGATGACGCACTTGCCCTGGTCGCGAAGCTGCCGGATCGTGTCCAGCAACGAGCGGGCGACCAGCACGTCCAGTCCCAGCGTGGGCTCGTCGAAGATCAGCACCGGCGGGTCGTGGACCAGTGCCCGGGCAATGGACACCTTCTGCCGCATGCCGGTCGACATCTTGGCGCCCAGCACGTCGCGGAACTCATCCATCTTGAGCCGCTGAAACAGGTCTCCCATGCGGGGCGTCAGCGATTCCGTCGTCAAGCCGTACAAGCGGCCGAAATGCTCGACCATTTCCCACGCGGACATGCGGTCGTAAACGCCCGTGCTGGCCGATACGTAACCGATCTGCCGCCGCACCAGGTCGGGCTGCGCGACGACGTCGCAGCCGTTGACGGAAGCGGTGCCGCTGGTCGGCCGCAACATCGTGCTCAGAATCCGCAGCGTGGTTGTCTTGCCGGCCCCGTTGGGTCCCAGCAGGCCAAAGATCCGGCCGGGGGCCGCATCGAACGAGATCCCAGCCAGGGCCTCAATCCGCCCTTGCCGCAGATCGCCGTAGTGTTTGGTGAGTTGCCGGACGTGAATCATGGGACGGTAGAGTGTGAAAAAGTGGAAGAGTCGAAAAGTGAAAAAGTCCAAGAATCCGAGGGGGCGGGGGGCGGGCGAATCACACCGCGCGTGGTTGATCTGCGTCTTTTTCCCTCCTCGACTTTTCGACTGTTTCACTCTTGGACTGTTTCACTCTCGGACTCTTTCACTTTTTCACTCTCCCGGGCCTCCGGCAGTTGGTATCGCTGACTTTCGTTCTCGACAAATACCTCGTCGAACTCCGTCTGGTCGACATCCCGCCGCAGCAGCAGGTAGGCGGCCGCGGCCAGGCACCAAAAGAGGCTGTACCCGAGCCCAGCCGCGATGCTGCGAACCAAGCCGGCCCCCAAATCCATCAGCAGCACGCCGTAACGCGACAGGCCCGAGCCCAGCGAGGGGTCGTCTCGAAGCCGCACGATGTCGGCCCACCGGTCCGCACCGGCCCCCAGGGCAGCGGCCCACTCGGCAAAGCGAATCGTGTATTCCGAGAAATGGTACACCAGCAGCCACGCCAGGGCCCCGTAGAAGGTCGCCAAGGCCGCGTAGAACAGGTAGTGCAGTGGCCGTTGGAACGCGTACGAATAGCTGCGGCTGAACGCCTCGAACACGTCGCCCCGCTCCTCGGCACTGATGGCGCCCCACATCAACGGCCAGCCGAACAGCAACCCCAGCAGCAGCACGGCAGCAAGCAGTCCGCCGAAAAGGGCCAGGATCCAGACGATGCCGGTCGCCAACAAGCCCCCGTCCCATTGTGCCAGCAGGCCCAGGCCATAGATGGGCAGAGCGAGCAGGACGACCCCAAAGATAGGAAACAACGGCGAACCGACGTAAGCGCCCCATCTGGCCCGCGCGTGCCGGACGGCTTGGCCCAAGCCAATCCGCTCCTCGCGGCCCAATTTCACCACCGCGATCCTGGTGATGGCCCCGCCGAAAAACCCCCACACGGCCAACATCCAGAGCAGGCCGAACGCATAGTAGGCGGCTTGGGTGACCGTCAACTGCTCGTCCAGCAGACGGCTCACCGGGTCGACGAATCGCAGGTAGATCGGCTCCAGCGGATTCGGCGTCGCGAGAACGATTTCTTGGAGCGAGCGGGGAACGCGCCCGTCGTTGGGGACCGGCATCGCGCTGCGCTGGAACGGCCACTGCCGGTGATGTTCCAGCGAACCGGCAAATTCCGGATTTCCTTCGATGACTTCAGCGGGCACAAACAACGCTTCGCCGATTCGCCAGCCAACGGGGGTGAACACCGCGCCCAAGGTTGCCAAGAACAACAGCGGCATGGACTTGGCAAGGCGAAACGTGCGGAAAATCACCAGCCAGGGCAAAACATCGCGCCAGGCAATTTCGCGAACGACGGTACGATCACTCGCCATGAAATCCGTCCTGTTCTAACGGGATGCGCGATGCGGGTTACGGCTTGCGGGACTCCGGCTGGTCAACAGTCTGCAGCGGACAGCGGCGTTGGCTCAGCCCAACTCACGACGCCAACCTGGTTCTCAATTCACTTTCCGACCTCCAGCCCGAATCCCGAATCTCGAATCCCGCACCCCTCATCCTTCATTCATCCCTAATCTCGTCCGCCTCCCCCTCATCCTCCGGCTCGATCGGCAGGCGATGTTCTTCATTCAGCCAGCGCCCCAAGTCGATCAATCGGCATCGCTCGCAACAAAACGGCATCGCCGTTGCGATCTCCGAATCAAACTGCTGACCGCAGGTGGGACAGAACACCAAGGCCATGCTGGGAACTCAATCACGTCTTGTTGCACGCGCGGGCGAGCCAGAAGCCCGGCTTGTCAGAAGAAGCGGGGGCTTTTTTCGTAGCAATGCCGGCCCGCGGCAAGTCACGCGACGGCGGCCGCCGCCGCCTTCTTGGGGTGGCGTTTGCCGTTCTCCGTCGATCCGCCGCTGGAGACTTTGCCGTCCACAGGCTTGCCGTCCAAAGTCCTGCTCTCCGACGCCTTGCCGGCCTTGCTGTCCGAGGCTTTCTTTTCCGCCTCGACGCCCTTCTTGTAGGATTCGCTACGGTAGTCGGTCTGATAAAAACCCGAACCCTTGAACAAGATCGCGGCACCGGTCCCGAACAGCCGCCGCAAGGACTTCCGGCCGCAACGCGGACATTTCCTCTTGACCGGCTCGCTAATGGACTGGAACAGTTCGAACGAATGCTCGCACGAATCGCATTCGTAGTCATAGGTCGGCATGAGTTGTCCTCCGTTTGAACTTGACCGGCTGCGCCGAAACCTGAAATCATGATCTTTCAGCTAATCTTTCGCTCAATCTATTCGATCGCATCATCTTCCGCCCCAGGCGGCGACTCGGCGGCCGGCCGGGTCGAGACCAAGACATGAGCTGGTCTGACGATCCGGTCGTGCAATTGATATCCCGTCACAGTCACTTCCGCCACGGTCCCCGGCGGCAAATCTTCGCTGGAGATCTGAGCAATGGCTTCGTGCAGGTGGGGATCGAAGGCAGCCCCCTTGGCTTCGATCCGCCTGCAGTGGTGCTGCTCCAGCACCAGCTGCAATTGTTGGGCGACCATCTTAACGCCTTCCAACAGCCCTGCGGAGCCCCCCGCCTGCTCGGCCGACTGAATCGCCCGTTCCAGGTTGTCCACCACGGGCAGCAGGTCCCGAACCAGCGGCAGGGGGGCGTATTTCGTCTCTTCCTGCAAGAGCCGATTGGCCCTCTTGCGATAATTATCCAACTCGGCGTGCGCGCGCAGGATGCGGTCTTCCGCCTCCACTAATTGGGACTGAAGCTGCTCGATCTGCGAAAGGCCCGAATCGGCTGAGGCCGACTCAGCCGCCGCGGCTGCCACCTCCCCGATGACCTGGTCCCTCGCGTCCATGTCGGATGGGTTCCCGTCGCCGGGCGGCTGTCCGACCATCGCCTCAGCGGCGTCTGGCTCCGGGCGACTGTTCTCCGCTGCCGCGGTGTCTTTGGGGTGCAATGTCTTGCTCATGGTTATTGTCTACGATGCACCTTCCCCCGTAAAGTAGCTGGTCAGCTTGTCCAGGAAGCTCTTGCGTTGCGGCGAAACGTGGGAGTTTTCCACATCCGCCAATTCCCGCAGCAGCTCTTCCTGGCGCGGCGTCAACTTTTTCGGGACCTCGATGTAGGTTTGGACGACGAGGTCTCCCATAGCGCCGCCGCGCACGTTGGGCATGCCGCGCGACCGCAACCGGAACAGTTCGCCCGATTGCGTACCGGCGGGAATCTCCAATTCCGCACGCCCCGTGAGCGTGGGAACTTCGATCTTCGCGCCCAACGCCGCCTGGCTGTAGGTCACCGGCAGCCGCAACAGCAGATGGTTGCCCTCCCGCTGGAACAACTTGTGCGGCCGGACCGTCACAAAACAGTAGCAGTCCCCGCGCGGGCCGCCATCCGGACCGGGTTCGCCTTCGCCCGCCAACCGCACGCGCATGGAGTCGTCGATTCCAGCCGGGATGGCGACTTCGAGTTGAACGCGCTGTTTCACGTAGCCGTTGCCTCGGCAGTCGCTGCAGGGATCGGTAATCACCGATCCCGCCCCGTGGCAGTACGGGCAGGCGGTTTGCACCCTCAAGATGCCTGCCGATTGCACCACTTGGCCGCGTCCGCCGCAACGGCGACATGTCTCGGGTCGGGAACCCGGTTTGCTGCCCGTCCCCTGGCACGTCTCGCAACGGGAACTGCGAGAGAATTCAACGGTCTTGGACACGCCCTTGGCGGCCTCTTCCAGTTCCAGCGTCACGTCGCAACGGATGTCGGCGCCGCGTCGTTGTCGATGCTGCCGGCGGCCGCCTCCTCCTCCGCCGAAGAATCCGCCGAAGCCGAACAGGTCGCCGAAGGCCTCGAAAATGTCCCCGACGTCGGTGAAGTGGGGCGCCGCCCCGCCCGCCTCCAGGCCTGCGTGTCCGCACTGATCGTACAGGGCGCGTTTGTCCGAGTCGCTAAGGACTTCGTACGCCTCGGCGGCCTCCTTGAATTTCTCCGTCGCGCCCGCATCGCCGGGATGGCTGTCGGGGTGGTACCGAATGGCCAGCTTGCGATACGCGGCGGCGACCTCCTTTTCGGTCGCGTTGCGCGACACGCCGAGCACTTCGTAGTAATCTCGCTTGGCGGCCATAGTCGGCATGGCTCACAGACCTCGTAGCGACAGACTCCCCCGCGGTGAAAAAACGGGCCACCCCTTACGGAAGTGGCCCGTTTTCGATGCGGACCGGTGACCAGCTGTTCGAAAACGGCCCCGTCGAACAGAGTCCATCCCGTTCCGAACGGATTGAAATCCGTTCTTGGGCGGCGACCGCCGGCAACGTCAGGCAACGCTGCCCTCGACACGGGCCTTCTTCTTGTCCTCCTTATCGAAGGTCGTGACCAGGGCCTCCGTGGTCAGCATCAGGCTGGCGATGCTGGCCGCGTTGCTCAGCGCCGTCCGCACGACCTTCACCGGGTCGATGATCCCGGCCTTGAACATGTCGACGTATTCGTTCGTGTTGGCGTCGTAGCCGACATTCACATCCTTCTCGCGGACCTCCTCGGCCACCACCGAGCCGTCCAGACCGCCGTTAGAGACGATCGTGCGGATCGGCGTATCCAAAGCGGCGAGAACGATATCGACGCCGATCTTCTCGTCGCCGCGGGCCGCACCGCGCGCCTTCTCGAGCGCCTCGCGGCAGCGCAGCAGAGCCACGCCTCCGCCCGGCACGATCCCTTCTTCGACGGCCGCCCGCGTGGCGTGCAAGGCGTTCTCGATGCGGGCTTTCTTCTGCTTCATGTCCGCTTCGGTCTCGGCGCCCACGGAAATCACCGCTACGCCGCCCGACAGCTTGGCCAGCCGCTCCTGTAACTTCTCGCGGTCGTACTCGCTGTCGGTCTCTTCGATCTGGTGATTCAGCTGCGCCAACCGCTTGTCGATGTCGGCCCGCTTGCCCGCCCCCTCGACGATCGTCGTCGCGCTCTTGTCGACCGTCACCTTCTTGGCTCGGCCCAGGTGCGACACTTCCAGGTTCTCCAACTGAATGCCCAGGTCCTCGCTGATCAGCGTGCCGCCGGTCAGGATCGCGATGTCCCCCAACATGGCTTTACGTCGATCGCCGAACCCCGGAGCCTTGACGGCGCACACGTTCAGCACCCCGCGGAGTTTGTTGACCACCAGCAACGTCAGAGCTTCGGCATCCACGTCCTCAGCGATAATCAACAACGGCTTGCCCGTCTGGGCGATCTTTTCCAGGATCGGCACCAAGTCCCGCAGATTGCTGATCTTCTTTTCGTGCAGCAGGATAAAACAGTCCTCCAGCAGGCAGTCCATATCAGAGGTGCGATTGATGAAGTAGGGCGAAATGTAGCCCTTGTCGAACTGCATGCCGTCCACAAATTCGACCTGCGTTTCGGTCGTCTTGCCTTCCTCGACGGTGATCACGCCGTCCTTGCCCACCCGTTCCAAGGCGTCGGCCAACTGCTGGCCGATCGCCATGTCGTTGTTGGCGGAGATTGCGCCTACGTGAGCGACTTCGTCCTTGCTGGTGACCGGCTTGGCCATCTTGAACAAATGCTCGACGGCGGCGTCAACGCCTCTCTCGATCCCCCGTCGAATGGCCATCGGATTGCTGCCGGCCACGATGTTCCGCAAACCTTCGCGGAAGATTGCTCGCGCCAGCACGGTGGCCGTAGTCGTGCCGTCACCGGCGATATCGGACGTTTTCTGAGCCACTTCCACGACCAGCTTCGCGCCCATATTCTCGAAGCGGTCCTCTAACTCGACCTCCTTGGCCACGGTCACGCCGTCCTTGGTGACGGACGGACCGCCGAACGATTTGTTGATAATCACGTTCCTGCCGGTCGGCCCCATCGTGATAGCGACCGCCTTGGCCAGCTTGTCGACGCCCTCCATCATCTTTGCTCGGGCGTGATCCTCAAACAGCAGTTGCTTCGCCACTTTCCAAAACCCCTATTCGAGAGAGTATGTGCGTTGAACCGTTTCGCGAACCGATTCCACCGGGACCGGTTCGCACCCACGACGGGCTGAGCCTGCTCAGTCGACGACCTTGGCCAGGATGTCACTTTCCCGAAGGATCTTGACTTCTTCGCCGTTCACCTCGATGTCCGTGCCGCCGTACTTGCCATAAATGACCTCGTCGCCGACCGCGACCGACATTTCTGCCCGCTGGCCGCTGTCCAGCAGTTTGCCGGGGCCCACGGCCACCACCTTGCCGCGCTGCGGCTTTTCCTTGGCGGTGTCCGGCAGCACGATCCCACCAGCCGTCATCTCTTCGGCCTCCATCGGCTCGACAACCACGCGATCGTCCAGGGGGCGAATCTTCAGCTTTGCCATCGTTGAATTCCTTCCTCTTGAATTGTTTCTCGTTATGTTCGCAGGAAAAACCCGTCTATACTTGACGCCTTGCGATTCCGAGTGCTCGCAAACACTCGGAACGTTCAGCGAGGCTTACATCATGCCATCCATTCCTCCCATTCCTCCCATTCCACCCATGCCGTGGTCGTCGTGAGGCCCGCCGCGCGGGGGCTCTTCTTCCTTGGGGATCTCCGTCACCAAGGCTTCGGTCGTCAGCAGCAGGCCGGCCACGCTGGCGGCATTCTGCAAGGCCGTCCGGACGACCTTGGCCGGGTCGATGATACCGGCTTCAATCAAGTCGCAGTACTGATCCTTGTCCGCGTCGAAGCCGTCGTTCTTGCCTTTCATGCGGCGCACCTTGCTTACCACCACGGCGCCGTCCTTGCCGGCGTTGTCAGCGATGCAACGCAGTGGGTAGTCCAGGACGTTGCGCACGATCCTGACGCCTGCGGCCTCGTCGCCGGTGGCTTCCAGTTTGTCCAGTGCCTTCTCGGCCCGGATCAGCGCCATGCCGCCGCCGGGCACGATGCCTTCCTCCAGGGCCGCCTGGGTGGCCGCCTTGGCGTCCTCCAGCAGCACTTTCCGCTCTTTCATCTCTGTCTCGGTTGCCGCCCCGCAACTGATCTGGGCAACACCGCCCGCGAGTTTCGCCAGACGCTCCTGCAACTTCTCGCGGTCATAATCGCTGTCGGTCTTTTCGATTTCTTTGCGGATCTGCTCCGCGCGGCCGTCGATGGCGTCCTTCTTGCCGGCGCCGCCGATGATGACCGTATCGTCGGCCGTAATCTTGATCTTCTTGGCCCGGCCCAGATCGCTCAACTTGACGCTCTCCAGGTCGATGCCGAGATCTTTGAAGATGGGTGTGGCCCCGGTCAACACGCCGATATCGCCCATCATCGCCTTGCGGCGGTCGCCGTAGCCCGGCGCCTTGACCGCACAGACGCTCAGGATGCCCCGCATCTTATTCACCACCAACGTAGCCAGCGCCTCGCCCTCGACATCCTCGGCGATTACCAACAAGGGCTTCTTTGCGCGGCTGATGGCCTCCAAGAGCGGAATCAACTTCTTGTTCGAGGAGATCTTTTCCTCATAGATCAACACGTAGCAGTCTTCCAACTCGACAGCCACGTCGTCCTCGTTGGTGACGAAGTGGGGCGAGAGGAACCCGCGGTCGAACTGCATGCCCTCGACCACCTCGACGGTCGTCTCGCTGCCGCGGCCCTCTTCGACGGTGATCACGCCGTTCTTGCCGACCTTGACAAAGGCGTCCGCCAAGACGGCCCCGATCGTCGGGTCATTGTTGCCGGCAATCGTGGCGACCTGATGAATTTCGCGTTTGTTTTTCTCGTCGACCGGAGACGCCATCTTCTTGACGGACTCGACGACGGCTTCCGTCCCCTTGGCGATGCCTCGCGAGAGGGCCATCGGGTCGTAGCCGGCGGCGATCATCTTCAAGCCTTCACGGTAGATCGCCTCGGCCAGAATCGTCGCCGTCGTGGTGCCGTCGCCCGCGACTTCATTGGTCTTGCTGGCGACTTCCTTGACGAGCTTGGCGCCGAGGTTCTCGTTTGGATCGTCCAGGTCGATATCCTCGGCGACGGTGACCCCATCTTTGGTGATCTTCGGCGAACCCCAACCTTTGTCCAGAACGGCGTTGCGACCGCGAGGTCCCAACGTACTGCGAACCGCCTTCGCCAGTTTGGACACGCCGGCCATTAGCGATTGTCGCGCATCGTCCTCGTAGACTATTTGCTTTGCCACGTCCGGAATCCTCCTATTGCTGACACAATGAAAAATCGGTAGCCGCTTTTCGCGGGTGCCTTCACGCCTTGTCCGTCGGCGACAAGCACCCTCCGCGCGGGCGGCGTTGCTTTTTGAGCGGCTGGCAGACTGTATCTGTATTGGCAGACTGAACTATGGCGGGCACATGAGAGCAACCCATGTGCCAAGCGTTGCCATCGAGATGCAACCTTAAGCTAATTAGCTGTTTACGGATTTTCCAGCGCCACCGAGCGGATGACGACCGCGCATCCAGCGCGCGTGGCCGTGCCATTTTGGCAGGAGCCATGCCAGCCACGGGACAACCCCGCGACTGGCTCAGACGTCCAGAATTCAAAATTGGCGGGGAGACGATCGCATTACTCAGACGTCAACACGCCCGCCAACTCTGAAATCTGTACGCCTGAGCCCTTGATAGTCGCTGAACTCGTTGGCAGTGTTGCACTTACGCGACTAATATACGTTGACCGCTGGCCCGTCGGCGGCTAGAATTCGGGCCGTAACCTGTCCCTGCTACGGAAAGAGTCGGTTCGTTCCAACCTGGAAAGGTCCGCGCGTGGATCCGCTACGACTCGGCATTGCGCTCAGTCCACTGGCAGCCTACCTGCTGTTGCTGGGGTTGGTGAACCTGTCGTCGCGGCCCCTGCTGACCAGCGGCGGGCGCGACTTGGCGGCGCTGGCCTTGGGAATCAGCGGGCTGGTCGCCATCGGGCCGATGGAGCTGTTTTTTCCGGAGTTAGCCGTCGAGCGTTTTGGCGGCTACGTCTGGCTGTTGTTGTTGGGCTTGTACGCGCTGCTGGTCGTCCTGCTTGCGCTAATTCCGAGGCCGCGACTGGTGATCTACAACATGACCGTGGAGCAGCTTCGGCCGACGTTGGCCAACGTCGTGGCGGATCTCGATCCCGACGCCCGCTGGGCTGGAGAGTGTTTGGCGTTGCCTCGGCTGGGCGTTCAACTGCACATCGAGTCGTTTCTCGCGATGCGGAACGTGCAGTTGATTTCGTCCGGACCTCATCAGAGTTTTGCCGGCTGGCGACGGCTGGAGCGGGAATTGGTCAAGGGCTTGAAGGGCGTGTCTAGTCCGCCTAATCCATACGGCTTTAGCTTGGTTTTTTTCGGTCTGTTAATGGTCGCGTTGATCACGTTTTCCATCGCCGGCGACGCGGGGGCTGTGGCCCAGACGCTGCGGGAGATGTTGCGGCAGTAGAAGGGTTAGTCGATGTCGGAAATCGAAGTTCAGGCGGTGGCCACGCGGCGGCAGAAGAAACAGTTCTTTCAGCTTCCGTGGCGGCTGTACCGGGGCGATCCGAACTGGGTTCCCCCTCTGCGGCAGACGCAGTTGGAGTTGCTCAATTTCAAGCCGCACCCGTTTTACGACGAGGCCAAGATCCAAACGTTCTTGGCCTTGCGGCGCGGAGAGCCTTGCGGCCGTGTGGCCGCCATCATCAACCCGACGCACAACGATCGGGCCAAGGACAAACTCGGCTTTTTCGGGTTTTTCGAGTCGGAGGACGATCCCCAGACCGCGGCGGCGCTGTTCGCCGCGGCTCGCCAATGGTTAGCCGATCGCGGCATGACGGCGATTCGCGGGCCGATCAATCCGTCGTTGAACTACGAGTGCGGATTACTGATCGACGGGTTCGACAGTCCACCGACGTTCATGATGACCTACAATCGGCCCTTTTACGCCCGGCTGATCGAGGGTTGCGGCTTCAGCAAGTCCCAGGACCTGTACGCCTACTGGGGTCATGTGAACATGCTGCAGGAATTGGACAAGAAGCTGCAATTCATTATCGACGAGGCGAAACGCAGGTTCCATGTGGAACTTCGCAACCTGGACCGTTCGCGGTTCGAGGAGGATGTGCGGATGTTTCTGGACATCTACAATCGCTCGCTGGTCGGCACGTGGGGGTTCGCCCCGATGTCCGAGCGCGAGATCGAACACGCCAGCGCGGGGCTGCGCCACTTGATCGTGCCGGAACTGACCGCCGCGGCCGAAGTCGATGGGAAGATGGTCGGTGCAGTGTTCGGTCTATTGGACTATAATCCGCGGATCAAGCAGATCGACGGGCGTTTGTTCCCGTTTGGGTTCCTCCGGTTGCTGTGGAACAAGCGGGCGATTCCACGCGTCCGGTTGGTCAGCACCAACGTCGTTCCCGAATATCAGAAATGGGGCCTCGGACTCGTGTTGTTGAACAAACTGCTGCCCGACGCACTGGCGTACGGACTGCAAGAGGCCGAGTTTTCGTGGGTTCTGGAGAGCAACCATTTGTCCAAGGCCACACTGGAGCGGGGCGGTGCGAAGCTGGTGAAGTCGTGGCGGATCTACGACTCGGTGATCGGGTGAGGCGGGATGCGGGTTCCGGGATGCGGGACGCGGCGGTTCGGAACGCTGTTTCCGCGGCGATACGGTTGCGAAGTGCAGGGTGCTAGGCTCGCATCCCGCAACCCGCATCTTATGGCTCGCGCGCCCCGTAACCCGCATCCCGTAACCCGCATCTCGTGACCCGCATCTGGGAATCACCGTGTCGCATTGGTTCTTTCAGCCAATTCTGAACAGCTATGCGTTGGTGGCGGCCACCGCGGCCGTGCTGGTGCTGCTGCTGGCCATCGGGCCTGTGTTTGGCAGGTTGACGAGGCTGCAGCGTATGGCGCTGGTCCTGATGCGGCTGACCGTGATCGCCCTGATCGTGTTGGCCATGTTGCGGCCCACGCACATCAGCACGGTTCGGCGTCCTCAGACCGCCGTGTTGGTCGTTCTGTTCGACCAAAGCCGCAGCATGCTGTTGCCGCAGGCCGCCGCCGAGGCGACTCGCTGGTCCGCCCAACGCGAGACGCTACAGAAAGCCCAGCCGCTATTGCTCGAGTTGTCGAAAAGTCTGGAAGTCAAGGTGTACGGGTACGACGCCGAGGTGCATCCGGTCGAATGGGCCGGCCCATCGCTGCCGCTGCCCGCCGCACCGGAAGGCCAGCAGACGGACATCGGGACGAGTCTGCACGCTGTCCTGCAGCGGGAATTGGGCAAGCGACTGGCCGGAGTCGTGCTCTTGGGCGACGGAGTGCAGACGGCGTTTCGACCGAGCGTGGAGATCCCGGAGGTGGGACGTGATCTGGCACGGCTCGGTTACCCGCTGTACGCCGTTCCCTTCGGGCTGCCGATGGACGCGGCCCAGACACGGGACGTGGCGGTCGAGAACCTGCAGGACCAGTACACGGTTTTCGTCAAGAACGAGCTGCCGGTGACGGCCACGATCGCCATCCGCGGTTGCACGAACCAACCGATTCCCGTCAGCCTCGTTGTGGAAAAACCGGGCGGCGAAAAGGAAACCATCGGACCGGTGAACGTCGTGGCTCGCCAGGAGCAGGGTCAGGTGGCGGTCGAGTTGCGTTACGTGCCGGAGCAGCCCGGCAACTACAAACTGAGCGTCCAGGCGGCCGAGCAACCCGGCGAGTTGGTGACCAAGAACAATCAATTGAGCGCCTTTCTCCGCGTGCTGGAGGGCGGCCTGAAGATCTTGTATCTGGAAGGCGAACTCCGCGAAGAGCAGCTTTTCCTGCGCCGAGTCCTGGAAGCTTCTCCCGATATGGAGTTGGATTTTCTCTGGGCCGATTCGCGCCAGCGAGACACCTGGCCGATCGATCTCGCCGGCCGCTTGCGCGACCCAAGATACGATGCGTTCGTGCTGGGCGATTTGGACTCGACGGCGCTGGGCAACGATCAGCTGCAATCGCTGGCCGAAGCCGTCAGCCGCGGCAAGGGTCTGGCACTCCTGGGCGGCTACCACAGCTTCGGCGCCGGAGGCTATCACGACACGCCGTTGGCGGACGCCATGCCGATCACGATGAATCGCTTGGAGCGGCAGGACTTTGGTGCGCCGATCCGCCATGACTTGCAGTTGCCCGGGCCGCTGCGCATGCGGCCCGCCCGCGCTCATCCCCTTGTCAGCCTGGGTCTGGAGGGAAACAACGCGGCCTCTTGGAGTCAATTGCCCCCGTTGGCAGGTGCGAACAAGCTCCATGGCGTCAAGGATGCTGCCGGCGTGCAGGTCGTCGCGGAAAGCGACGCAGGTCAGCCCCTGTTGGTGGTCGGCGAGTACGGCCGGGGCCGAGTGGTGGCGATGGCCGGCGACTCGACGTACCGCTGGGCCATGCAGGGCTTCGACGCGGCTCATCGACGGTTCTGGCGGCAGGTCATCCTGTGGCTGGTCGGACGTGAAGACCGCGAGCAGGACCAGGTGTGGGTGAAACTGGCCCAGCGGCGATTTCACCCCGACGCACGAGTGACGTTTACCGCCGGCGTCAATTCGCCCAGCGGCGAGCCGATCGCCGCTGCGGACCTGAGCTGCGAATTGATCCTGCCGGACGGCAGTCGCCAGGACGTCGCGGCCACTCGCGACGGCGTGCAATGGCTGGGCAGCGTCGAGACCGTGACGTCGCCGGGCGATTACGCGTTGGAGCTGACGGCGACCCGGGACGGGAAAGTGCTCGGAAAGGGACGCGGCGAGTTCCTGGTCTTCGACCGAGATGTCGAATTGAGCACGCCCGCGGCCGATCACGACCAGCTGGCGCGATTGGCCGCCACGACCAAGCCGTTTGGCGGCCGGGTGGTGGCGCCGGAACAGGTGTCGGCGCTGCTGGAGGACATCCGCGATCGGCCGCCGGAGATGGACATCGAGGTGCAGACCAAGTGGCAGCTGGCCGACACGGGCCGCGACGCGTGGTCGCTGCTGTTGCTGTTCGTCGCGATCTTGACGGCCGAATGGTTTTGCAGGAAGAAATGGGGATTGGTTTGACTCTGGAAGGAATGAACTGTGCCGATCTACGAGTTTTATTGCCGCGACTGCCATCGGGTGTTCAATTTCTTTGCCCGCCGCGTAAACACGACGTCGCGTCCCAGCTGTCCGCGCTGCGGCAGGCCCAAGCTGCAGCGGCAGGTTTCGCGGTTTGCGGTCGCGCGCGGCGCACGGGAGCCGGCGCCGGCGGAGGGCGGTGAAGACGATCTGCCGCCGGGAATGGACGAATCGAAACTGGAACAGGTGATGGAGGAACTGGGGCGGGAGGCCGAATCGCTGGACGAGGACGATCCCCGCCAAGCGGCGCAGCTGATGCGGAAGCTGCACGAGCGGACGGGAATGCCGCTGAGCGGCAAAATGGAGGAGGCCATGCGTCGCATGGAAGCGGGCGAAGACCCGGATCAGATCGAACAGGAGATGGGCGACTTTCTGGATGACGACGAACCGCCGCTGGGCGCCGAAACCGGCGGGCGACTGCGAGGCCTCGCCAAGCGACTGCGGGCCCCGGAGGTCGATGAGACGTTGTACGACCTGGAGTGAGGGAGAGCGGCACGCGTGTGGCACGGCCTACTCGTCAGCCGTGCGACCGCCGCCAAGGAAGCCAGCAAAGCCAGGTTCGCCTATTGCCTCGGCGGACACCTTGTTCTCTCAGCCGCTGGTCGGCCCGCGCCGCGTCGCCGGCGCTCAACGCGGGATGCGGATCCCGCGTGTAGCCGATATCGTCGGCGTAACGCCCGTTCTCGTAGGCGGCATCGATCAGGGCCTGGAGTTGCAGCGGCACATCGTCTTCCCCGCTGCGCAGCGGAAGTGCCCGGAGTTGGTGTCCACGATTTGAATGTAGCGCAACGTTTCAGGCTCGCTTTCCCTCTTTACCACGAGCGGTTTCGCCGCGACGGCCGTGGCGAAACCTCCCGAGTCCTCCAATGCCTCTGGACGTTCGATGACGCGGGCGTCCGGCGAGAAGCGGGATCGTGGTGCGTCCCAATCCTCCTCGGACTCCACCGCCGCGTACTTCTCAATGCGGGCGCGAAGGCCGGGCGGCAACCGGGGCTGTAGTTGATCGCGAGCGTAGGTGGTCAGACTGGTGTGCACATCGCCCCAGTGTTCTTCCAGCCAGGGCTTCATTCCGGGCAACGGGTTCTTGCTCGTTTCAACCTCCGAAACATGTCCCGAGGCCCGGCTCTTCCAAGAAGCCGTGCCTCTTCGATTGCGGCTCGCACCCGCGCGGGACTCGTCTGCGAAACGTCCCAACGGCTATCCGCCATTTTAGTGAAGTCGCGGCGGCAGGTCGATCAGTTCCGCCAACCCGGCCTCGGCGAACTCCCGGCCGCTCACGTAGCGTCCGGGCTTCATCCATTCCGCGAGCCGTTCCGGCGTGAGCCCCAGGAACTTGGCCAGCAACAGATCCATCTCCTGCTCCAACTGGCTGAAGTGACGCGCCCACTCGCGCGCTTCGGGCAACTGCACGCTTTCCTCGCTCTGCCAGCGCATGGGATGAAACAGCAGCACGCTGTAGGGCGTCACGATGCGGCGGCGGCAGGCGGACAAGGGCCAAATGGCCGCTGACGAACACTCGCCCGTGACGATCCCCGTGGCCTGAAGATCGCGCAGCACGAGCAGGGCGAGCATCGAGATCGCGCTGTACGAACCACCGCCCGGCGAATTGAAATACAGCGTACACTCGCCTCCCGCGGGCACCGCCAACAACTTTTCACAAATCTCCGCTTCGTGATCGGTCAAGTCTCCAATCACCGCAATCTCCGGCGGCGTTTCCGCGCCGCGTCGCCCGCTCCGCTGTTTACCCATCTTTCCTACCTCGCCTTTCATTCAGCGCGATTGGCCCAGAAATCCAAGAAAACTCGCACGGCTCAGGAGAGCCATGCGACGGCGTCTGTTCCCCGCGCCCCGTCTTCTCAGTCGCGTGCAACCGTAATCTTCCCAATAGCTTAGCACTATGTATAATGAGGCGTCAGGGGCCGGACGATGGTCCGTCAACGAGTTGCTGCAGAGGAACGGCAGACGAACTGATGGGTATACGATTTCTTTGTCCCACTTGTAGCCACAAGTTGAATGTCAAGTCGTTCTTGGCGGGGAAGCGCGGAGTTTGCCCCCAGTGCGGCGCCGGGCTGGACATTCCGCTGGAGAGCCAACTCACCAAAGACCCTTCCAGCGGTTCCCCTGGCGGCGGGGCGGGATCGCCGACCAGCGACGACGATGCACCGGAGTTGACGGTCCCGCTGTCCTATCCCGATTCGCCAGCCGGCCTTCCGGCGGCACAGCCCTTGCCCTTGCGGTCGCCTGCGCCGCGTCCGAATTTGACGCCGGCACCAGGCGACTCGCCGGTCGCCACCCAGCCGGCACAGGCCATGCCGTTGGGCGCCGCCCCTGGTTACGGGGCGCCGTCGGGGCCGCAGGTCGCCCCCACGGTGCCGATGCAGCCGGCCCTGCCTGTGCATCCAGCGACGCCGATGCAGCGGACCGTGCCGATGCAGCCGGCCGCAATGGCGCAACCCATGGCGCCGATGTCAACGGCTCCGGCGCCGCTGGACCCGATCGACGAGGCGCCGCAGGCGATCTGGTACGTCCGGCCGCCGTCGGGAGGTCAGTACGGTCCAGCTCGAGGCGATGTCATGCGGAAATGGATGGGCGAAGGCCGGGTCAGTCCGGATTCTCTCGTTTGGCGCGAAGGCTGGCAGGATTGGCGCACCGCCGCCGACGCGTTCCCCACCTTGGGCGCAGCCGTGACGCCGCCGATGCCGGCGCCCGTCACGCCCGCCAGCTACGCCGCGTCCGGGACGCCCGCGTACTCCGCCGGCGCGGTGCGGCCGAAACGCCGCTACTCGACCGCCCTGGCCATCACGATCGTCGCGCTCCTGGGGCTGATGTGCCTCGGTCTGTTTGTTACCTTGGTGGTCGTGCTGTTGAAGTGAATCGAGCGCCGTCATGAAGATCCACCAGTTCCTGGAACATCACGGGGTGACGCGGAATCCTTTCGCGGAGGAGGATGCGCAGACGGACTTGGTGTTCAAGGAGCACTGCATCGAGAGCACGTTTCACCCCACCTGGGACAAGATCTACGGCGATCCGAACGAACCGTCCACGTCGATCGTGTTTGGGGAGAAGGGCGCCGGCAAGACCGCCATCCGGCTGCAGATCGCCAGGCACCTCCAGCAGCACAACCGGCAATGTCCCGACCGGCGCCTGTTTGTCGTCCACTACGACGACTTCAATCCGTTCCTGGATCGCTTCCGTGAACGGCTTGGCGGCCGCAAGAGCCGCCGTGCCGATCGGGTCTTGCGGGAATGGAAGTTGTGGGACCATATGGATGCGATCCTGTCGCTGGCGGCAACCGGCTTGGTCGACCGCATCTTGAACGTGGGCCAACCGGCAACGTTCGTTGACGCCGCCATCGATCCGGCGGCGATCGACCGGCTGGATCGCCACCAGTCCCGCGATCTGCTGCTGGTGGCCGCGTGCTACGACCAATCGGTGGCCGCGACGTTTCGCGACCGTTGGTCTGCGCTCCGCAAGCGAGTGCGGTTCTCGACGTTACGTTCCAAGATCGCGCTGGCGGCCGGGATCGGCGGAACGCTGGCCGTAGCGGGACTGGCGCTGGGGCTTGCGTTGGGCGGGCACGGCGGCAGGGTCCTGTCGCTGTGGTTCCTGTTCGTGGCGGCGCTGGCGGCGGCCTGGGTTCCGTGGCTCTGGCGCTGGTGGGGTTGCTTCCGGCAGGCGCGGCGGATCCGGCGGCAGATGCGATTGAGCAATCGGGACGCGAGGTCGTTGCGGCAGATCCTGCTGCAGTTCACGCGGCAGGAGATCGTGGCCCAGCCGCTGCCGGATGCGGACGGCACGGACGACCGCTACGAAATGCTGATGAAACTGCAGGGCCTGCTGCAGACGCTGGGCTTTCGCGGAATCGTCGTCCTGGTTGACCGTCTGGACGAGCCGCACCTGATCAACGGCTCGGCCGAACTGATGAAGGCCCTGCTGTGGCCGATGCTGGACAACAAATTCCTCAAGCATCCCGGCCTGGGGCTGAAAATCATGGCGCCGATCGAGCTGACGCGGTTCATCGAGCGCGAGGACCGCGATTTCTACCAGCGGGCGCGGTTGGACAAACAGAACATGATTGCGTCCTTCGAGTGGACGGGCGAAGCGTTGTACGACGTAGCCAACGCCCGCTTGTCGGCCTGCCGGTCGGACGGGTCCGCGCCCAGTTTGCGGGATCTGATCGACCCGGCCGTGGCCGACCAGCGGATCTTGGAGGTCCTGCGCGGGTTGCGGACGCCGCGGCATTTGTTCAAATTCCTGTACCGGCTCCTGGTCACGCACTGCAACGCGCACGTCGAAGGCGAGCCGGTCTGGCGGGTGCCCGCGGCCACGTTCGAGTCGACGTTGGCGTTGTATCGCCGCGACCAGGACGCCTTCGACCGGGGCGTGGGTGCGGGATGACGAGCGGACGGATGGTGGGATGAACCGGAGACTTGCCGCAGCGTTGACCGTGGTCCTGGGGATGGCGATGTGCGCCTGGGCGCAGCCGCCCGCGGCCGCTCCTGCCCCGGACGCGGCCCAGCCCGCTCCCGGCCAGGCGGGCCCGGCGCAGCCCGCGGCGGCCGGTGCGGTGCCGGCCGAGAAAGAGGAACCGCAGCCTGCCGCCAAAGACGCTCCGGAAGAGCCCCCGCCGCCGCCCAAAAAGTTTTACCAGCTGGAGCCCTACGACGTCATCACGCTGGACAAGGTGAATGAGAACAAAGAACTGAAGATCATGCCCCTGCCCGATCGCCAATTGCCGCCCCAGCCCAAGCGGGTCGGCAAGCTCAGGGTCCGCCTGCTGGAAGACCGCGAGGACGAGTACGAGGTGGCGTGGCGGAACATCGACAAGGTGGATTTCTTCGAAGAGTTGGTGCTCCGCGAAGCCGCCAAGATTGTTGCCGAGGCGGTGTCGCTGACGGCCGCGAACAAGCCGGCGGAAGCGCAGCAGAAGTACGACGTGGCGTATGAGTTCTACCGGTTCCTGCTGCGGTTTTATCCCCACACGCAGGGCTTGTCCGCGGCCGTCCAGGACTATCTGTACCTGAACGCCGGGTCGCTGTTTCGTGTGGGCCGCGTCGAAGAAGCTTTTGCCATTCTGGAGGAACTGTACAACCAGAATCGCGAGTACCGCTATCAAGGCGGACCGCAGACCGCCATGGCGGCCCTGGAGCGGGTCGGCGAGCGGCTGATCGGCGCCTATGCGGACGCTCAGAACTACCGCGGCGCCAGAATGCTGCTGGAACGTCTGCAGCGTACCTTCAGCAGCAACCTGAAGGTCGTCGCCGAATGGCGCGACAAGCTGACCGCCATTGCGGCGGTCAAGCGCGAGGAAGCGACCGCGCATCTGGCCGCCCAACGCTTCCGCGAGGCCCACGAAGCGGGCCAGGAGATGCTGCGGATCTGGCCCAACCTGCCGGGCGGGCGCGAGCTGGTTTTGGAAATCGCCCGGCAGTATCCGCTCGTGGTGGTCGGCGTCTCGCAGCCGGCGCTGACGTTCGACCCGGCCAGCTTGGACAACCCTCCGGCACGGCGCTGCGGACAATTGATGTACCGAACGCTGGTTGAGTTCGTGGAGCGGGGACCTGAAGGCGGCGCCTATGCCAGCCCGTGGGGCACGGTCCAGCAGAGCGCAGACCGCAGCCAGCTGATCTTCGAGCTGCGCCCCCAGGCGTCGGCCGCGTTCACCGGCTACGATCTGTCCCGCGAGTTGCTGATCCTGGCCGATCCTGCGTCCCCCGCCTATCGCCCGTCCTGGGCCAGTTTGATGGCCGGCGTCCAAGTCGAAAGCGTGCGGCGGGTGCGGGTGCAGATGCGGCATCCCCACGTGCTGCCGCAGGCTTTGCTGCAGGTCCGGCTGAGTTCCCAAGATGCGTTGGGCGTCCGCTATCAAGCGGGCTCGCAAACGGAGGGCGAAATGCGATTCGAGCCCACGGGGGACCGAGCGGCGACCGAGCCCTGCCCGGTGATCGTGGAACGCTATTACGCCGAGCCGCGAAAAGCGATTGAGGACTTGCGCAAGGGCAAGTTGGACGCCATCGATCGGTTGTTGCCCAGCGACGCGCTGCGATTGCGCAGCGACGAATCCCTGAGCGTGGGAACCTATGCCTTTCCCTCGATCCACGTGCTGCTTCCCAATCGCGAAAACCCTTTCCTGGACAATCGCGTCTTCCGCCGCGCTCTGCTGTACGGGATCAATCGCGAAGTGATCTTGCAGGCCGGTCTGTTGGACGAGAACAAGGTGGAGGGGACGCGCGTGCTGAGCGCTCCTCTGCCGGCCGGGATCACCAGCAATGATCCGGCGGCCTACGCTTACGACGAAGCCATCCGGCCGCTGCCCTACGACCCGGTCATGTCCGCCATCCTGTTGCGGCTGGCCGACCAACAGTTGGGCGCGGCCGCCGACAAACGCCGGGAAAAAGCACCGGAGTTGAAGGAGTTGGTGTTGGCCCATCCGGCCGGCGAGATGCCCCGCTTCATCGGCAAGCAGATCCAGACTCAGTGGGGTGTGATCGGCGTCAAATGCTCGCTGCGCGAGTTGCCTCCCGGCCAGCAACGGCCGGCGGACGGCAAGTTCGATTTGCTGTACGCCCAGTTGATGATGCGGGAGCCGCTGGTCGATGTGGTCAGCCTGTTCGGCGCCGGCGGCGCCGCCGAGACGACGGACCCCTACATCAGCCTCACGTTGCGACGGCTGAACGAAGCGGGCAACTGGAAGGACGCCCGCGACCTGCTGCACGAGTTGCATCGCCTGCTGTATGAGGATGTCACCTTGCTTCCGCTGTGGCAGATGATCGACTACTTCGTGTGCCAACCCGGCTTGACCGGCATCCAGGATCGGCCGAGTTCGTTTTACCAGAACGTCGAGCAGTGGCGCGTGGTGCCTCCGGTCCGTCAGGAATGAACATGGCTTCCGCAAGCTCCCGCATCCGTTTGGAACATGACGCCGGCTTGGGGCCGCGGTCAGACGTACAGAATTCAATTTTCGCGGTCCCACGATTTTCCCTGTGGCTGGTCGCCGGACCACGAAAACTGGATTCTGTACGTCTGCCCCCACGGCGCGGCACGCTCGGCAGCACTGGCCGTGCTTGGTTCCTCGGCGTCTTGTTCTTGCTGGGTACGACCTTCGGCTTCCCGAACTCCCTGCCGGCCCAGGCCACGTGGGAGTACTCTCCGTACTCGATCAAAGTCTGGCTGGCCTTTGACCCCGCCGCCGAATTGACGGCGGGCCTGGCAAAACGCATCGAAACCGCGATTGCAGACCGGTCGTGGGTGGTGGCGGGGGCGACGTGGCAGATCCAAGTCGTCCCCTGTCCTGCGGCGCTGGCCCTGGATGCCGCTCGACACCCCGAACGGATTACCGTCGATGCGGTCAAGGCCGCGGCTCCCGACTTGTTGAAGCAGGACGACCAGTTGTTTCTGCTGAGCGTCCGCGACGAAACGACAGGGCTGGCCATCACCGCTCGCGAACTGGATTGTCGGACGCGAATGTGGCAGGCGGCCGCAACGCGGCACGTCGCGCAGCCCGTGCGCGTGGCCGACGAAGCCTTTGCCGCCCTGCTGGACGCCTTCGTTCCCTTCGGCCGGATCGAATCGTCCAAAGGCAAAGAGGCGATCGTCCGCGCCCGTGCCGCCGGCTTGATCCTGGACGACCGGTCTCCCGCGCGGTTGGCCGAGCAAGACGTCCTGGTGCCGATCATCCGCCGCAACGACCGCCTGGGCGAACCGCTGGCCAACGGCATCCAGAGCGCCACGTGGACGTTTCTGACGGTGACCGGCCGCAAAGGGCTCCAGTTGCAGTGCCAAGTCCACTCCGGCATGACCTCGCCGTTGGGCGGGCGGTCCGGCGCCCGCACGATGCGTCTGGCCCTGCTGGCCAAACCCCGCCTGGAGGCGACGGAACTGGAAATCCTGACGCAGGGCGACAAGCCCCTGCCGTTGGGCGGCTACGAAGTCTACTCCAAGCCTCCCGACTCGGAGGATGCGGACCTGTTGGGCGTGACCGACTGGCGCGGCCGGATCCGGATCGACAACAAACCGAACCCGTTGCAGATACTCTACGTCCGCAACGGCGGACGCCTGCTGGCCCGCTTGCCCGTCGTGCCCGGCATCGAGCCGCTGGTGACGGCCCAAGTGCCGGACGACGACCCGCGGCTGCTGGCCGAGGGTTACGTCAAGGGTCTGCAGAATCGCGTGATGGACCTGGTCGCCCGCCGCGAGTTGTACACCGCTCGCTTCCGCCGCCTCCTGCAGAAGAAGGAACTCGACCAGGCCAAAGCCTTGCTGGAGGAGTTCCGCGCGCTGGAGACGCGCTCGGACCTGGCCCGCCAACTGGACCAGCAGGAACAGCGTGTCAAGAGCCCCGACCGCCGGGTCCAAGCCAGGATCGACCAACTGTTCACCGACACGCGCCAATTGATCCTCAAGTTCCTGGACCCCCGCACGACCAACCAGTTGGCCGAAGAACTCCTCCGCGCCCAGCGGTCGGGGTGAGCGGCCGCTCGCCACCTCGGAATTGACATCTCCCGCCGCGGTCGTTCGAATACCCGGCATGAGCGATGATGCGAGCGGCCAGACCGTGCAGCCCGAGACGACGCGGCGTTTTGCGCCGCTGGTCGTGCTGTTGTCGGCGGTGGCGGCCGGAATCCTCGTCGACCGTTGCTTCCTGCTGCCCGTATGGGTCTGGCTGGCGGCCGGCGGGACCAGTCTGTCGGGCTGGTTTTTTTTCTGGTTGCGCGGCCGCACACGGATTTCCGCCTGGATTCTGCTGGGGGCCGCGGCGTGCGCCGGTGCTGCCCGGCATCACGATCACTGGAACCTGTATCGTGCGGATGAGTTGGGACGTGCTGCTGACGACGCGCCGCGGCCGATTTGTCTGCAGGCGGCCGCTTTGACGTCCCCGCGCCGGGTGGCTGCGCCCCCGGACAACCCGCTGCGCACCAGGCCCGCGGGGGAACGGTCGCGGTTGCTGGTCGACGTCGCAGAGATTCGGGATGGCCGAGCGTGGCGTCCCGCGTCGGGCACGGCGGAACTGTACGTGGACGGGCACGTGCTGGGAGTCCAAGCGGGCGACCGCCTGCACGTGTTCGCGTTGTTCAGCCGGCCGCCGCGCCCACTGAATCCCGGCGATTTTGATCTTGCCTGGCACCGCCGTTGCGATCGGCGATGGGTGCAATTGGAGGCACGCTTTCCCGATGCCGTCCGCGCCGTGGCCCCCGGGACGCTGCTGGACTGGCGGCGAGTGCTGGCAAAGGTCCGCGACCCGTGCCATGACTTGTTGTGGGGTTATCTCCGAGAGCGCCAAGCAGGCTTGGCCTCGGCCCTGCTGCTGGGCGGCCGCGAGCACATGGACTGGGAGCGCACGGAGGCTTTCGTGACGACGGGCACCATCCACCTGCTCGCCATTTCCGGCGTCCACGTAGGCATCCTGGCGTTCGGTTTCTGGTGGGCGGCGCGGCTACTGGCCGTGCGCCGTCACGTGGCGATCGGCAGTGCCGTGGTTTTTGTCACCCTCTACGCTTTGCTCACCGATGCCGGCCCGCCGGTGGTTCGCGCGGCGATTCTGGTGGTGGCCTTCTGCCTGGCCCGATGGTCCGCGCGCCGCTCCTCCGGCTTCAACGCGCTGGCCGCGGCGGGCGTGGCCATCCTGACCTGGAATCCTACCGCCTTGTTTCAGACCGGCGCCCAGTTCTCGTTTCTCGCCGTGGCCGCGATCTACCTCTGGGGACCCTATCTGGCAGAACCCGCGACGCTCGATCCGTTGGATCGCCTGATCGAGCAAAGCCGTCCCTGGTTCGCGAGGTGGGGCCGGCGATGTCGGCGCACGGTGCGCAAAATGGTCCTGATCAGCGCCGCGGTCTGGCTGGTGACCTTGCCTTTGACCGCGCTTCGTTACCATCTGATTTCCCCTATCGCGCTGGTGCTGAATCCCGTGCTTTGGATTCCGGTCACCGTGGCGCTGTTTTCGGGATTCCTGGTTTTGGTGTTCGGTTGGCTGGTTCCTCCCCTGGGCCACGTGTGCGGATGGATCTGCAATGTCAGCTTGGCGTTGCTGGAATGGCTCGTGGACGGGGCCGACAAGATCGAAGCAGGGCACTTCTGGACGCCGGCGCCCGCTTCCTGGTGGGTTGTGGGCGCTTACCTCGGCATGGGCCTGTATGCTGTCTTTCTCCGGCGCCGCCTGCCGCGGCGCTGGTGCCTCGCCGCCGCCGCGATGTGGTTGGGGGTGGGCGCGACGACGACGGTTCGCCAGTCTTTGTTTCCCGCCAGGGAGGTGGACTCGCTGGTCTGTACCGTTTTAGCAGTAGGGCACGGCGCTTGTACCGTGATCGAGTTGCCGCAAGGCCAAACGCTGCTGTACGATGCGGGGGCGATGAGCGCTCCGGAATCGACCGCTCGGACGATCGCCGAGTTTCTCTGGACGCGGCGCATCACCCACCTGGACGCGGTCATCGTGACGCACGCCGACGCCGACCACTACAACGCGATCCCGGAACTGCTGAAGCGTTTCTCCGCCGGCGCCGTGTACGTGTCGCCGGTGATGTTCGAGAACCAGACGGAGGCCTTGACGGCACTGCGAACCGCCATCGCCGCGCGCGGCATCCCCCTGGGCGAGATTTACGGAGGCGATCGCCTGAGGTTGCGAGGCGCATTGCGCTCGTCGGTCTTGCACCCGCCGCGCCGCGGCGTGGCGGGCAGCGATAACGCCAACAGCGTAACGCTGCAACTCGATCACGCCGGCCGCCGGATCCTGCTGACGGGCGACCTGGAACCGCCGGGTCTGGATGACCTGTTGGCCTGTGAGCCTGTCGACTGTGACGTTGTCTTAGCGCCCCATCACGGCAGCCTGCGCAGCGAGCCAAGCCGTTTTGTCGCCTGGTGCCGGCCCGAGTGGGTAATCGTCAGCGGCGCGGCGAACGAGGGGGCTGCCGCGCACAAAACGGCGAGTTCCGATCCCCGCCGTCACGTGATCAACACGGGTCGCTCGGGCGCAGTCCAGGTGACGATCGACGGGGGACGCCTCGCAGTGCAAACATGGCGCGAGGAGCCGTGGTAGTTCCCGTGGAGATGCAAGAGCCGGCTTCGACGTTGAGCACTTCCCAGAGCGCTGCCATGCCTCGCAGGAACCGAAATGCCGTCACGGCACGATGCCTCATGCGTCGGCGTCTTCCTGCATTTCGGTTTTGAGGCACGTCAGCAGTTGAGCGCGGGCGCGGTGCAGGCGGCTGCGGACGGTGCCCACGGAGATGTCCAGGATGTTGGCGAGTTCTTCGTAACTGAACTCCTCCATGTGCCGCAGCACGATAATCGTCCGATGCTCCTCGGTGAGTTGCGCGATGGCGCGTTCCAGTTTCTGTTTGCGTTCCGCCAGTTCCAGCGGTTCGCTGGGCCCCGCGGCCGTGTCGACCGGCTCGTCACCTGACGCATCGCGATTTTGATCGATGGAGAACTCCAGCCGTTTGCGCCGGCGGTGGCTGATCGAAACATTCACGGCGATGCGATACAGCCACGTGTAGAACCGGCTATTGTGCTTAAAGGTCCGCAGCTTGACATACGCCTGGATGAAGGCTTCTTGCACCACATCCTCGGCCTCGGCGCGGCAGCGGACGATATGCACCACCGCGCTGTACAGGCGGTCCTGGTAGCGGCGGACCAGTTCGCCGAAGGCGTCGGAGTCGCCGCCGAGTGAGCGATCGATCAGGTGCCGTTCGTCTTTCAAATCCAAGTCCTGGTTCCGCGGGCTTAAGTTCCAGTGTTTTCGCACCTGTTTTCGCGACGCCGACGAGTTGCAAGTCCTTATCGGGAACAACTCTGGACGCAGCGGTTCACAACCCGATGCGTTGATCTCATCTTCACGTCTGGCCGGCGAATTGTCAAACGTTTAAGAATGGCCGGGAGCGGAAGTGGTCCGGCAAGGAAGGCTCGAGCGTCAGATTCAGGAGAAAGGCGCGCGGATGCACAATCGGGGCCTTAGCATCGTTCCAGAAATAACTGTCGCCTCGTCAAAGTAGCCATCACACTCCGTGGGATGATCAGCAATAGACACTGGACAGTTATTTCTCGAACGATGGAAGTTCGCCCCTGCAGCTGCGGTCTCAGGGTGCGTCGATGGTTTGCGGAAACACCACCAATTCGATCCGGC
>CAZAQY010000049.1:37767-40413 GCA_964486845.1 uncultured Pirellulaceae bacterium | reverse complement strand
CGCACCCCCTACTCGAGCACATGTACCCGCCGCTGCCTTATTCATGCGTGCGCTCATTTATTTCTCGAACGATGCTTACCAGCCTGTCTGGAAACAGCAACGTCGAGTCCAAGTCGCCTTCGCGCAGTTGATGCGTTGGTATCGCACACTCGATCATCTGATCCTCAACAAAGACGACCTCGAGGTCGCCCTGTACGAGCGGCTGCGAGACTTGTTCGACTTGCAGCCGGAATTGGTGCTCTACGATTTGACGAGCACGTACTTCGAAGGTCACGGTCCGGACATGGCGAAGAACGGCTACCGTCGGGACGGCAAGCCGCGCAACGTGCAGGTGGTGGTAGGCGTGGTGACCCATTGCAGGTGGTTGCCGAATTCCAGCCGCTTTTTCAAGAACTCCTCACAGCGGCCCTCCGGCGGCTTGATCACCGCTTCGACCGAACAGCCGACCAGATCCTGGTTCCAATCGCTGGAGCCGACCAGCTGGCCTTTCAACACCAGCAGCTTGCGGGCCGTGGGATCGACCCGCGCCACCGTGACGGTTTTCTCCGTGTTGTTCATAAAGTCCACGACGACCTTCGTGCCCCAGCCCAGCGAGACGAAGCGGCCCAGCTGGTACGGGATGTCCGGCTGGTCGAAGCCGTTCATCTTCATGCTGGGCAGGCTGTGATTGATGCGAAACGTGCCGGCCTCGCGCGGATCGGAATTGCCCTCGTGGCACGACCTCTCCGCGACCGACATCAACAGCCGCATGGCCAGCAGCGAGCCCAGGTCGCCTTCGCAGGACGACGCGAACCCCTGGTTCAACTGCAGCGAGTGGATCAGGCACGGCGTGATCGTCCACTCGTGCGGCAGGCGGCTGGAGCAGAACTCGAAGCATTCGATCGTAAACGCATTGCAGGCGTGTTGCTGCATCAAGGTTCGAATCGTGCGATAGAACTGCAGGCTGCGGACGACGTACTGCTTGTCGATGAACGATTTGTCCGCCTTGCGCAACAGTTCGTCCGCCATCTGATCCGCGCGTTGAGCGAACGCAGCGTCGGCCAGCGTGCGGCCCATGTGCTCGCCCAACTCGCGATAGAGGATGATCGTCACCGCGACTCCCAACCGCTTTTGGAGATCCTGCAGATCCCAAATGCTGCCCACCGAACAGAGCCCACTGGTCGTCGCTGATGATGAACTTCTCATCGAACTTGATGTGCGCCGACTCCAGCAATTCGACATCGCCGGGCCGGCCCAGCCCCTTCTCCTTCAGTTGCTTCGACCAGTTGGCGAAACTCGTTTCCGCGTTCCGCGCCTCGTCCTCGACGCTGATCGACCTCCAGCGGCAGGGCCCTTCCCAGACGCCGCTGTGTACGATGTTGGTCATCACCGGCTTGACCCGCAGCGTGACCTCCCGCGGACTGACCAGCCCACCGTCCGGCGCCGACGCATCCGCTCCCAACGCCGCCAGCACCGACCAGGGACTGACCGACGTGGCCACGACCGCCGAACCCACACCCACGCCCAAGAAATCGCGGCGCTTCATCTGTATGCTCCCATGGTCGCCGAAGATGTGCGGGACTTTGGGGTCCTATTTTCGTCCCTGAAACCGCCGGCTGCAACGACGCGGCGGCATAGATTCGCGGGATTTGTGGTTTCCGGTGTGGCACGGCCTACTTGTTGGCCGTATGTGCGGCGGACACGGCCAACAAGTAGGCCGTGCCACAGAAAACCATGACGTCATAAGCGCCATCAAAGTGTCCCGAAATCCCGTTTGGTGCTAGTGGACGGGGGCAGGATATTGCCCGAATCGCTGTGCCAGATCGGGCAGTGAGCGGGGTTCCAAGGGAATCTGCGGCAAGTCTCGCAGGCAGCTGCAGGGACAGTCTTCGCCTTGACCGCGAAAGAAGATAACCTGCTTGGCGATCTTATCCGGAAGCTCATAGCACCGCAGCTCGCAGCTGGCACATCGAAGGGATGGCATCGGTCGAGTCATCGCCGTGTTCCTCGAGTCGAAGGAATGTGGTACGTTTCGGGTGCCTACGGAGGACGTGTTCCCCGAAGCCCTCACTGATAACAAAGGCAGGCGGAACGCCCTTCCCGGCCTGCCTTTGTTTGATTGGGAAGAGAGGTCGATAAGGATGACAAGCGACAGCAGGCTGTGCGGCCTGCGTCGGCGGATTGCGTGAGCTGGAGCAGGCCCAGGACGACCTGCTGCTGGGACCGGAGGCGTTGCCGCTGAAGCCTGCCCCGCGCTGGGACCAGCAGCGTGCCGGTTCGCTGATCACGATCAATGCCCTGGCCGTTTCGGCGGGCGTGCAGCTTTGGTTGGGCAGTTCGAAGTTCAATCGGAGATTAGTGGCGTAAGCTTCGAGCTTGTGGTAGATTGCAGCATCGCAAGCTGGAAGCTTACGCCACTTAGCAGACGGATCGCTCAACGCCGAGGACTGTCGCCATGCCAGAGAGACTCCCCTTTCTCCGATCTCAGCGGGTGCTGCGGCTGATCGACTTCGAGAACCCCTGGCCGCATTTGCACTCGGACAGATTTCGCGAGGCGCTGCCCGGCGACGCTTCGGGCACTGCTCCGTCAAGCGGAACTCCGGCAGCAGCGTGCAACGTTCGAAGTCCTGGTTGGTCACCACGGGCAACTTTGGCAGGCGGAACCGA
>CAZAQY010000049.1:0-37667 GCA_964486845.1 uncultured Pirellulaceae bacterium | reverse complement strand
GCAACGTTCGAAGTCCTGGTTGGTCACCACGGGCAACTTTGGCAGGCGGAACCGAAAAGCGGCGCAGCGCGTATTGACCGCGGGCGCCGGGTCCGAGCCCGGCGCCAGCCTCAAGCCATCTCGTCCAGCTTCGGAGTGCGGATTGTAGAGATGGTCGTCGAACGCAAAGTCGCTGCCGGGCTGGTGGGATTGCTGAGAGAACGCCCGCAACTGGGAAAGGTCGAGATCACGCTTGTCGATGGCCGGGTGGTCGTCCTGCCTGACAGGACAGAAGCCGAACGGCAGGACAGCAGCCTCGCCTCGGAATGACATCGCCGAGTCGTTGTTCCCAGCCCCAGTCACTCGGAGGTAATCACCATGATCACAGCCACAGTTCTTGGCCGGTCCAACGGGCGTCCCTTGTCAGGCCGCCGCGTGGCCGTGCATTGGTCGTACACATGGAGCGAAGGCTTCACGGACAGCAACGGCTCGGTGAATCTCGCCGGCGGGCCAAGCCGGGGCAAGGTATACGTCAGCGGCACCAAGGTTCGAGAAGGGTATCTGTCGGGCCATGTGACGGTTTATGGTTGACTACAGCCCCAGCACGTCGTTCATCGTGTACAGGCCGGGCTTTTGGCGGGCGACGAACTTGGCGGCGGCAAAGGCGCCCAGGGCGTAGCAGTCGCGGTTGGTGGCGCGGACGGTCAGTTCGATGCTCTCGCCCAACAGGCCGAACAGGATCGTGTGCTCGCCGGGATTGTCGCCGGCGCGGACGGCGTGATAGCCGATCTCGCCGTGCGGCCGCTCGCCGAGGACGCCTTCGCGGCCGTGCCTCTGTTGGGTCTGGCCCATCTCGGCCGCGATCAGTTCGCCGAACCGCAGCGCGGTGCCGCTGGGCGAGTCCTTTTTGAAGCGGTGATGCCGCTCGATGATTTCGACGTCGGCGCCGCCGGACGCGTTCTTCAGTACACTCGCGGCCATCGTCGCCAGCTTCATCGTCAGATTCACCGCCAGGCTCATGCTGGGAGCCCAGACGATGGGGATCTTTTCGGCCGCCGCGTGCAGCTTGCGCTTCAGCGGCTCCTCCAATCCGGTCGTCGCCATGACCAGCGGTAGAGTGTGCTCGAGGCACAAGTCGGTGGCGGCTTCGGCCCCGGGGGGCAGCGAGAAATCGACCAGCACGCCGGCCTCGGCGTTCAAGGCTGCCGTCAGCACGACGCCCAACGCCGGCACGCCGGCCAGTACACCTGCGTCCCGGCCCAGTTCCGGATGGCCGGCACGTTCCAACGCGGCGACGATCTGCAGCTCCGGATCGGCACTGCCCAGGGCAATCAGCCGCCGGCCCATCCGTCCGGCGGCTCCGTTAATGGCGATGCGTGTCTTGGTCATTGTCAACTGTGCTGTGGGATGGCGGGGTCAGGTCGTTGTTGGCTGTCATCACGCGGAGCGTGATGGCTACTGACGCTGGATGGCTTGGACGATCTGATTCAAGTCGTTGGGCACGGCGATGGCGCGATTGGCAAACGCCGCACGCTCGACGCCTCGGCTGCCGAGCACCTTTTGGAAGCGCTCCTGGTCCGTCGTGTGATAAGCGACCGTGGCCGTCGGATCCTTGAGCTGGTGGCCGGTCAACACGCACACCACGCGCTCGTCCGGACCGATTACGCCTTCGCGGACCAGCAGCCGTGCGCCGGCGACGCTGGCCGCGCTGGCCGGTTCGCAGCCGAAGCCGCCCGCGCCGACCTGGGCTTTGGCGTCTAAAATGTCCTGATCGGTGACTTGGCGGACCACGCCGTCGCAGACTTCCAGAGCGCGAACGCACTTCCGCAAGTTCACCGGCCGATTGATCTCGATCGCGCTGGCGATGGTCGAAGCCTTCTTGTGCTTCTCGTCCAGTTCTCGATAGTAGTCCGCAATCAACTGCGCGTCGATCCGGCCGCCGTTCCACCGCAGGCCGCGGCGGTCGTACAGTTCGTACAGCGTGTCCGCCCCCGCAGCATTGATCACCGCCAGTCGCGGCACGCGCTGGATCAGGCCCAGCTTGGCCAACTCGGCAAACGCTTTGCCAAACGCGCTGGAGTTCCCCAGATTGCCGCCCGGCACGACGATCCAGTCGGGCGGCTCCCAGTCGAGCGCCTCCAGCACCCGGAACATGATCGTCTTCTGGCCTTCCAGCCGGAACGGATTGACGCTGTTGACCAGGTAGATTCCCAAGTCGCGCGAAACTTCCTGGACGCGAGCCATGGCGTCGTCAAAATCGCCTTCGATCTGGACGGTCAATGCGCCATATTCCAATGCCTGCGACAGCTTGCCGTAGGAGATCTTGCCCGAACCGATGAAGATCACCGCCTTCATCAATCGCGTGACGGCAGAATACATGGCCAGCGAGGCGCTGGTGTTTCCGGTCGAAGCGCAGGCGGCCCGCGAGGCTCCGGTCATCCGGGCGTGGGTAAAGGCCGCCGACATGCCGTTGTCCTTGAAGCTGCCCGACGGATTCAGGCCCTCGTACTCCAAGTGCAACCGGCCCGATTTCAGGCCCACGTAGGCCCCCACGCCGTCCGACTGCTGCAGCACCGTCTGCCCCTCGCCCACCGTGACCAGCGATTCGGTGCTAGCAAAGGGCAGCAACTCGTGAAAGCGCCACACACCGCTGTACCGCACCGGCCGCCGCCGCTGGCCCCACCACTGCTCGAAAAACCGCAGGCTGTCCGGCGGGCTGAGACGGTCCCAGTCGTATTCGACATCCAGCAAGTCGCCGCAACGCGCGCAGGCCACGCGGACCTCGCCGACATCGTACGTCGCGCCGCAAGCGGGAGAAATGCACCGTTGGTAAGCCGTTTGGGTAGTCACGAAGCCTAGTCTAACTGACGCAGCCGGGAAACTCAAGATCGAGGGCGCCAGGCACTCGGCGGGATTCACAGGCAGACGGCTGCGTGATTCCCATGGAAATGACGCACCCAAGGGCCGTTCACTCGGCCGAACCGGCCTCGCGCAGATCCACGTGTACTTGGGAATCGAGTTCGGCGACGGCGTACTGGCCAGCGAAGGCGGCGCCGCAGTTGACCAGGACGGTGGCGCCCAGCCGATCGACGCCGTGGGATTCGTGGATGTGGCCGCACAGCAGCAGCGCCGGCCGGGCCTGCTCGACAAATTGCCGCACGGCGCGACTGCCGGCGTGTTGGCCGCGGCGAGTGCGATCCAGCAGCGTGTCGAGCGGCGGCGGGTGGGAGAGCACGACCTCCCATCGGGGCTGTGTCAGCTGTTGCCGACCCGCCCACAGTGCCCGCCCAATCTCGTCTTCGCTCAGTTCGTACATCGTCCCGGTCCAGGGGGGCACCGCCGACACGCCGTAAAAACCCACCTGCTGATGCATCACGCCACGGCCGAACAGGGACACGCCCAGGCTTGCCAACCGCGCGTCGATCGCCTGCGAATCGCAGTTCCCGGCGACGGTCAACACGGTTGGGCAGTGCTGCTGGGCTTGCCGCACCAGAGACTCCGCCGCGTTGGGCGTGCCGAAATTCGTGATGTCGCCGCCCAATAACACGACGTCAGTTGGACCGGCATGAGCCAAGATGCGGTCCAAGGCTTTTGGGTCGCCGTGCAGATCGGTAATGCAGACGATGCGCATGGGGGCGGCGATCATCGGGATTCGGCAGTCTTGATCGAGCAGAAAAAGACAGCGGACAGAAAAATGAGGTGGCAGTACAATGATCGGAAGAGAATCATTTTCCTTTCCACCACCCTTCATCTTTCTGTCATCTTTCTGTCACTCCATTTTTCTGTCAGTCTTTTCTCTTGTATACGGACTCTTCTGAGGGGACCGGTGGGCTAACGGCGCACCGTTCGCCGAATTTGGACAGTCGAATCACGCCCGGTCTTTTTTTCGTCCCGGCTTGCGAGCTGGTTTCTCAACCGGCCGGTCGTTGGGGCCGACGTTGTTGGGGCCGGGGCCGCCGTATTGCTTCCAGTACAGCGTCTTGAAGGGGTTGGCCTGCGGCGCGGTGGCCGCGGCGTCTTCGTTCTCCAGGCACGGCAGGACTTCCGTCCACCACTGGTCGTAATAGGCTTCCAGCTTGGTCACGACCTCCGGCTGCCGGGCGGCCAAGTCGGTTTGCTGAGCCGGATCGGCTTTCAAGTCGTACAGTTCCCAGTTCTTGCCGGCCTTGCCGCGCGACACCAGCAGATGCGGGCCGTAGCGGACGCTCATATTCGAGTACTTGTGCTTCTCCGCTTCGCCTTGAGGCCAGCGGCCGACGTGGGTCACCAGATAGCGGTCCGGCCAGGCGGCGCCGGCATGCTCCAGCAACGGCAGCAGGCTGTATCCGTCCAGCTTGGCGTCGTCCGGTATCTTCGCGCCGGCCAGAGCGGCAAAAGTCGGGTACAAATCCAGGTGCGCCGTCAGCTGGCCGCGGTCGCCCGGAGTGAGCGTGCCGGGCCAGCGGAAGAAGCCGATGGCCCGCGTACTGCCGTTGTCGGGACCGCCTTTCTGTCCCCGCATGCCGGCATTCCAGACGCTGCATCCGGCGGTGCCGCCGTTGTCGTTCATGAAGATCACCAAGGTGTTCCGCTCGATCTCCAACTCCTTCAGCTTGGCCAGCAGGCGGCCGACGTTGTCGTCGATGTTCGTGACCATGCCCAGGAACTTGGCCGCGTTCTCCTTGACCTTGTCCCGGTACAGGGCCTCGTAGTTCTCCGGGCAGATCAGCGGTCCGTGCGGGGCATTCGGGGTGATGTAGGCGAAGAACGGCTGCGAGCCCTTTGTTTTCTCGATCCAGCGGATGGCCTGCCCAAAGAAGACGTCGGTGCAGTAGCCGGAGGTTTTCTCGAACGTGCCGTCGTGCAGGATCACCGGATCGAAGTAGCTGTTTCCCGGCGCGTCGCCGCAGGTGCCGGGATAGGATTGGCCGATGCCCCCGGCGCCGTGGATGAACATCTCGTGGAAGCCGCGCCGGCTGGGCCAACGCTCCGGCTCGTCGCCCAAATGCCACTTGCCGAAGATGCCCGTCCGGTAGCCTGCCGACTGGAGCAGTTGTGCGATGGTGGTCGCCTTGAGGCTCATCCGCTCGCGTTCCATGATCGTGTGCGTCACGCCCGATTTGAATTCGTGGCGTCCGGTCATGATGGAACAGCGGGTGGGCGCGCAGGTCGGGCTGACGTGGTAGTCGGTCAGCCGCGCGCTGGAGTCGTACATCCGGTCCAGGTTCGGCGTCTGGATGATCGGGTTGCCGTGCCGCGCCACGTCGCCGTAGCCCTGGTCGTCAGTCAGGACCAGAATGATGTTCGGCCGGCGGCCCGCCAGGGACGAAGGCTCGCCTGCGCCGGCGGCGGGCACAAGGATCGCATGGCAGAGCACGGCCAGGGCAGAAACGGTCAGCAGTCGCATCGTAGTATCTCCTGTGGTGTCAACGTCTTGGTTCGCAAGATAGTCTTGCCGCCGTGCCGGTACGGCGCGGACTTGTTCCGGCCCATCCCGATTTGCCCAGGTCGCGACTTACCAATTCAGTCCGAATTTGTCCCCTCCGCTGTCGCGTGCGGTGCCGCCCTTGAGCGGTTTGCGGGTGGGCGGCACGACTGACTTGCGCAGCGGCTCGTCCGGCGTTTCTTCCTCGGCCGCTTCCGCCGGTTCCACGCCCGGGATGGGGTGCGCGTCCTTGAGCGACAGGCTGATGCGTTGGGATTCCGGATCCACCGCCAGGATTTTTACTTCGATCTCATCGCCTTCGCGGACCACGTTGGTCACCTGAACTACGCGGTGGTGCGCCAGTTCCGAGATGTGGACCAGACCTTCCACGCCCGGCGCCAACTTGACGAACGCGCCGAACTTGGCCGTCCGCGTCACCAGGCCTTTGACGATCGAGTCGATGGGGAACCGCAGCTCGATGTTCGTCCACGGGTGGTCCAGCAGGTCCCGGTAGTTGAGGCCGATTTTGCCCGTCTGCTGGTTGACTTTCTCGACTTTGACGCGGATCTTCTGGCCGACCTGCAGAACTTCGCTGGGGTGCGTGATGCGTTCCCAGCTGAGTTGGCTGATGTGGACCAGGCCCTCCAGTCCGCCGATATCCACGAAGGCCCCGAAATCCCGGACGCTCATCACCGTGCCTTCGCGGACGTCGCCCACCTGGAGTTCTTCCAGCAGTTTTTTGCGCTGTTCCTCCCGCTCGCGTTCCAACAGCGCCCGGTGGCTGAGGACCAGATTCCGCCGCCGCTGGTTGGCTTCCGTCACCAGGCACAGCAGCTTCTTGTCATAGTAATCCGGATAGTGCTCCACGCGGAACATCTCGATTTGGCTGGCCGGGATAAAGCCGCGGATGTGCCCCACCATGCACTCCAGGCCGCCGACGTTCGAGCCGGTCACGCGGGCTTCGACAACCGCGCCCTCGATCAGGTCGGACCAATCCTGCACGTCGATGGACGAGCCGGGGGCGCTCACCTCGTAGAAGCCGTCTTCGGCGTTGTAGCCGGTGACCATCACGTCCATTTCCATGCCCAGATCGGGCGGCTCGCGAAAACTGCGCAGGGAAGCGACTCCCTCGTTGCGGCCGTCCAACGCGAAGAACACGTCGTCGCCGTGGATCTTGACGACGACGGCATGATGGCGGGAGTCGATTTCGATCCCGCTGCCGACGGTGGCAGATCCGGGCCCGCCGGAAACCAGTTCTTCCATCGAGGCGCCGGCCATGGCCGACTCGAATTCCTGTTCCAGGTCCGCGGACAGCGGCTGGCGGCGCGAAGGCGGCGGGACCTTGGTGCGCGGCCGATCGTCCAGCGCGGCTTCGTCCAGTAGCGGGTCCCGGTCGCCGCCGGTGTCGCCGGCCTGCTCGCGGTCACTTGGCTGCCGCGGCAGAAGTCCGGTTCTCTCGGAAAAGCCAGGCTTCTTTTCGCCCGATGGTCCGCCGCCGCGGTTTCTGAACCCGCCGCGCCGAGACGCAGGCGGCCGTTCGGCGGTGCGGTTCCGGCGTGTGCCGTTTTGCACTCGGCCGCGCAAAGGCGGTTCCGCGGGGACGCGAGGTTTGTCTTTCTGGGCCGAGCCATTCTCGCTGCCTTCCGCCGTCGCCGTGGCTGCAGATGCCGGCTGCGCCGCCGGGGGCCCGCCGGCATTCTCCGCAACGGCTCCGCCCGCAGGAATGCTTGCCGCCGGCAAGTTGGCTGCGGGGGTCTGCAGATCGGGGAACGAGGAAGTATCCGACGTCGTGTCGGTACGTTCTGGGATGGGATCGATGTTCATCGGAAAACCGAGCTGTCCCTGTAAAGGAGATCGCGACGTTGCACGCTGGCGTTCAGCGTGCAGTCAGTGTAACATGCCGGGCGGGCCAAAGGTAGAGTCCCCCCGGACTCGTTCGAATCTGCCCGCAGCCAGGCTGGGGCGACGAGAAAGGCAAACCTTAGCGATTACGTAGGCTTTGACCCGCTGGTTGACGGCGAGGACTGCGGCATTTTGTTGACGGGTGAGCGGCCGTGTGAAATTGGTCCGGGGGTGTCCAGAATCGCGGAGGAAATCGAGCATGACGTTCCAGCTTCAGTGTCCTCAGTGTGCCAATGTGCTGCAGGCCGAGGATTTTCAGGCAGGCCAGCAGAGTTACTGCCCGATGTGCGGCGCGATGTTCTTGATCCCGTCGCCTCATGTCGCGCCGGCTCCGGGTCCCTCGCCGGGAATGCCTCATCCTGGATCGCAGTTTCCGGCAGTAGAGTATCCGACGGGTCCCGCCATGCCGCCTACGTTCCAGCCGTTTCCCGGTGTCGGACCCGGCCATGCGCCCGGCGGCGGCCCTGGCGCAGTTAGCCACCCCAGCGTCCTGCCACCTCAGCCTCCGGCGCCGGCTTTCAAACTCGAAGAACCCGAACTGTTGCACATTCCCTGCCCGCAGTGCAAGGAGATGTTGGAAACGCCGGTCGAGATGCTGGACCAGGAGGTCTTGTGCCCGCATTGCCAGGCCCAGTTTCAACTGCGGCGCCGCGACAGCGTGGAATTCAAGCGGAAGAAGCAACAGGAGGCTCAGATCAAGGAGATCAAGGCGGGGAATACCTGGCTGAATCTGGCCATTGTCGCGGTCGTGCTGGTCGTGCTGTTCTTGGGGTCTCTGATCGCCTGGCAAATCTATGGAAAACCCGGATGAGTCTTCTTTTCTCAGGAAAACTTGTCCGCGGGTGCTTATTGGACGCCCCCGAAATCTGGTACACTTCTCACTTCCTTCGTGATGCCCATTGACCAAGTGATTCATCCGGGTACGGGAGTTGACGATGGCAGAGTCCACGAAACAGATGGAACAGGCGTATTCTCTGGCGAAAGAACGTTACGCCGCGATCGGCGTCGATGTCGAAGCGGCGATCAGCACCTTGTCGCGGGTGCCGATTTCGCTGCACTGCTGGCAAGGCGACGACGTCGGCGGCTTTGAGAAAACCGGCCAAGAGCTGGGCGGCGGCTTGGCGGTGACCGGCAACTACCTGGGCAAGGCGCGGACGCCGGACGAGTTGCGGGCCGACCTGGACCTGGCCTTGTCCGTGATCCCCGGCACGCACCGCTTGAACTTGCACGCCTGCTATGCGGAGACCGGCGGCCGGCGGGTCGAGCGGAACGAATTGCAGCCCGCCCATTTTCAGCGCTGGATCGACTGGGCCAAGGCCAAGCGGATGGGCATGGATTTCAACCCCACCTACTTCGCGCACCCCAAAGCGGCCGATGGCTTGACGCTGACGCACCAGGACGACGGCATTCGTCGCTTTTGGGTCGAACACGGAATCGCCTGCCGCAAGATCGGCGCGGCGATGGGCCAGGCACTGGGCACAGCCTGCGTCACCAACGTCTGGATTCCCGATGGCATGAAGGACGTGACGGTGGATCGCAAGTCGCCCCGCGATCGGCTGAAGTGCTCGCTCGACGAAATGTTCGCCGAGCCGCTCGATCCGGCGCATAACCTGGACGCGATCGAAGCCAAGCTGTTCGGCATCGGCTCGGAGACCTACGTGCCCGGCTCGCACGAGTTCTACCTGGGCTACGCCGTGCAGAACGGCAAATTGCTGTGTTTGGACGCCGGGCATTTTCACCCGACGGAAACGATCGCCGACAAGATCTCCTCGGTGCTCGTTTACGTGCAGGAAATCCTGCTGCACGTCAGCCGCGGCATCCGCTGGGACAGCGACCACGTGGTGATCCTCAGCGACGATCTGCGGGCGATCGCGGAAGAAATCGTGCGAGGCGGGTTCCTGCCGCGCGTCCACATCGGTCTGGATTACTTCGATGCCAGCATCAACCGCGTGGCGGCCTGGGTGATCGGCACCCGTGCGATGCTCAAGGCCCTGCTGGGCGCCCTGCTGGAACCGATCGACCGACTACGCCAGATGGAACAGCGTGGCGACTACACCGGCCGTTTGGCGCTGTTTGAAGAAATCAAGACGCTGCCGCTGGGCGCCGTGTGGGACCATTACTGCGCCACCGCCTGTGTCCCCGTCGGCCTGGCATGGCTGGAAGCGGTGCGCAGGTACGAAGCCGACGTGCTGGCCAAACGCAGCTGAGCAAGACCTCGTTCTCTCGTGCCGCCTGGGAACGCCCCTCCGGCTCCCCTAACCGATCACCGATCACCGATTACCGATCACGGAACCCCCATGACTCCCAACCCTTTTCTCGGCGTCGTTTTTCACTGGCTCGGCGGCTTGGCGTCGGGCAGCTTTTACGTGCCTTACAAGGCCGTTCGGAAGTGGGCCTGGGAAGTCTATTGGCTGGTGGGCGGCGTTTTCAGTTGGATCATCTGCCCGTGGGTGCTGGCGACCGTGATGACCAACGACGTGTTGGGAGTCCTGAGTCAGCAATCGTTGACCACGCTGTGGTGGACGTATTTCTTTGGAGCCATGTGGGGGTTCGGCGGGCTCACGTTCGGCCTCACGATGCGGTACCTCGGCATGTCGCTGGGCATGGGCGTCGCGCTGGGGTACTGTGCCGCTTTCGGCACGCTTTTGCCGCCGATCTTCAAGCTGTTCGTCCCGGATATTCCGGTCGCCGAAGACATCGTCCAGATCGCCGCGTCGTTTCCCGGCAAAGTGACGCTGGCCGGGGTGGCGGTCTGCTTGCTGGGCATCGGCATCGCGGCGCTGGCGGGCCTGACCAAGGAAAAGGAGATGCCGGAGGAGGCGAAGAAGAAGTCGATTGCCGAGTTCAACTTCGGCAAAGGCATCCTGGTGGCGACCTTTTCCGGGATCATGAGCGCCTGCTTTTCGTTCGCCCTCACGGCGGGCAATCCGATCGGCGTCGCTTCCGGCGCGGCCGGCACCAGCACACTGTGGACCGGGCTGCCCAAGTTGATCGTCGTGTTGCTAGGCGGGTTCACGACGAACTTCGTCTGGTGCGTCATCCTGAACATCCGCAACAAGACGGGCTATCAGTACTTCTCGCCGGCGTTGCGGCAGGAGCCACCCCAGCGCGAGGACGAGACGATCATCGAGACCGCTTTGGAGGCGCCCAGCGAAGAAGTCGTCGTCCACGCTCCCGGTGGCGCTCAGGCAGCTGTCGACAACCGCGTGCCTCTGCTGAGGAACTTCTTCTTCTCCGCCCTGGCCGGAACCACCTGGTACTTCCAGTTCTTCTTCTACACGATGGGCGAAACGCAGATGGGCGACTTCAGTTTCGCCAGTTGGACGCTGCACATGGCCAGCATCATCATCTTCAGCACCTTGTGGGGCGTGGCACTGCACGAGTGGAAGGGCAGCAGCAAGCGGACGCACGTGCTGATCACCATCGGCCTGGCCGTGCTGGTCTTGTCCACGATGATCGTGGGCTATGGAAACTACCTGAAGGCGACGCCGCCGGGGCATTAGCGACTTGGTTCGAAGGACGCGCGCCGATCGTAGAACGGAATTCATTCCGTTCCGAACGAATTGAAATCCGTTCTACTTTGCGTTAGGTGAACCATGACCGACGACGAATTGCAGCCGCCGAGCGAATTTGAACGCGAGCCGGTCCCGGCGCGAGCGCTGCTGGGCTTCAAGAGCTTCATCGGCATGTACGCCGGCGAGTACACGGCGGGCACGGAGTTGATGATCGGGCCGTTGTTTGTGGCGCACGGGGTGCGCGCGTTTGACGTGATCGTCGGCCTACTGCTGGGGAACCTGCTGGCCGTGCTCAGCTGGACCTGCCTGACCGCGCCGATCGCCACGCGGCGGCATTTCCGCGCCCTGGATGGTAGTGGTGTTCGTCGCCTTTGGCATCGTTGGCTTCCGCCAGTTCATGGACGTCACGGGCACACAGGTGCGGTCGTTCGAGGATTTCTGGCGTCTGGCGACGGAGGTGATCTGGAAGGGCGGCGAGCCGCTGGCCGGGCGCGTCAAGTTCACCTTCTGGCACGTCACGTTCTTCGCCTGGTTCTGCAACATGGCCATGCACGTCGGCATGTCGGACCTGAGCGTATTCCGTTTTGCCCGCAAGTCGTGGTACGGCATTGCGTCGGCGTCCGGGATGTGCTGATCCGCAAGTTCGGCTTGCACAGCGACTATGCCGAATTGAGCCGCCGGCACTTCAACTGGGCGGCCGGCCTGACGTGGTTTCTGACGTTGGGTACGTGCTATCTGCTGGTCCAGTTTGCCGGCGTGCAGATCTTCTTCGTCAGCCTCCCCGGCTGGTTCGTCGCGGCCGCGCTGTACGTCATCCTGAGCAAGGTCTACCAGCGAGAGATTCCGCCGTCCCCGCGGGCCGAACCGCCCGCCGGTTCATGAGGTCACCCGAGCCATGCGCACCGTCGTGCAAACCATTTCCTGGATCGCCTGCGCCGCCACACTGTCGCCCTCGCTGCTGTTCCTCACCGGCGACATGGATCTGGACCGCGTGAAACTCTGGATGGTCTTCGCCACGGTCGTCTGGTTCGCCGTCACGTCCCTGTGGATGGGCCGCAAACAAGGCCGCTTCGCGCCGGCCGGCAACCAAACGTGAGCGGCGATCGAGCGGCGCAGGGCTCAGGCTCACCGATTTGCGCACAGGCCGTGGACGCCAGTAGCAGACGGCGTACCTGGGCGATTTGTGCGGCGGCGATTTGGAGGCCCTGTTCCCGGACTACGACCGGGTGGCAGAACTGCTTTTCCTTCAGGCGATGGTTCCTTCACCGCTTGCCCACGAAGAAGCCGTAGCCGTCCAGCACGAAGACCTTTGTCCTGCCGTTCGTCGCTTCCTCTTTGGCGCCTTGGGCGAGCAGCGCTCGGAACGCCGCCTTCGCTCTCGGCGGCACGGCGATCTGGACGCGGGCCTGCTGTCCCTTCAGGTTCACGACCGCCAGAATCTGCTCGTTGTCGAGTGTCCTCAGGAAGGACAACACGGCGTCGGGCGCGTCGTTGTCGAGCCACTCGAGCGACCCGTGCGTTAGCGCCCGCTCGGCATGACGCAGTGTGCACAGCCGCTGGCAGAACGCAAAACGCGCCTGGCCCGTGGGCGTATCGCCGCTGGCCCAGTCGATCGGCAATCGCCCGAAGATGCTGTGGCGGGCCGTGTCGGCGACTTCCTGGCCGTTGTACAGGAACGGCACGCCGTCGAGCGTGAAGAGTGCGACCAGCGCGGCGTTCACGCGCGCGGTTCCCCACGCCTTATCGAGACGGTTGTCATACGCGTCGTTGGCAATGTCGTGGTTGTCGATGAAGCGGATGAACCGCGCTCCGCCGCGAGGCCGTTCGTCCCGCATCTTCTCCCATTGCTTCCGTACGCCCGCCGCGCCGTCCCACTTGAATCCCCAGCCGTAGTCCAGATCGAAGGCCTTCAGCTGATCCTCGCGCCGAGTGCCCTCGGCCAGCATGCAGATTTGACCGGGGCGGATTTTTTCTAATCGCTCGCGTGCCGTCTCCCAGAAATCCAGCGGGATACCGTCCGAAACGTCACAGCGGAACCCGTCGGCGCCGAAGTCGCGGACCCAGTACTCCATGTTCTTCCACAGGTACTCGCGGAGTTCGGGATTGGCCATGTTGATGGCCGGGAAGCCCCAGGCCGCGGTGACGATCTTGCCGGCTTCGTCCCGCTTGACGAAGTCCGGATGCTCGTCAAGGAACACCGCGTTGGGGCCGCAGTGCAGGTAGACCATGTCCAGCAGCACGCGCATCCCCAGCCGGTGAGCCTCGGCGATCAGCGCCTTCAGGTCGTCGTCCGTGCCGTACTCCGGATCGACGTGGCAGTAGTCCTTCATGCGGTACATATTCCGCGGGTTGTTCAGCCCGGATTTCTTTTGCCGCGGGCTCCAACCTTTGGTGTCCGGATCGTCGTCCGACACAAAGACCGGACAGAGGTAGATGATATCGGCTCCCATCTCGGCCACCTTCGGCAGTCGCGCCGTCGCGGCCCGCAGCGTCCCCTCCGGCGTGAAGGCCCGCGGCTGGATCTGGTACATCACCCCGCGCGTCACCCACTCCGGCGACGGCCGCGCCTGGCGTTCGTTCAGCGGCGCCGGCTGCGCGGCGGAGGCGCACGCGGCTAGTGCGAACAGGCCAGTGATTCCAGTCACGATTCTCTTCATCTTTCCGTCCTTTCGTAGGGTGATACCGTGAATTCGCCTGCGTCCTCATAGCCAACGCAGACCACGACGCGAGCGCCGGGCGCGAACGAAACGTTCCGTTCCACGCGACGCTGGTCGCTAATGTCCAAGTCGTGGTCCAGCACCGCTTCCGGGCCGGTCTCGAATGGGCTCACAGCCTCTCACATCCTTGTCCATCGCCTGCGCGGGAGATCTCCATGGCGCGAGGTGATTGTACCAGGTTTCGCACGGCGCGGCGAGAACGCGGCAGACCCAACCGGTCTGACACGCATCGTGCAGGCCGCTTGGCGTGCGATCACGATTTGTCCATCGGGTCAGACTGGAGCCATTGCGGATTTTCTCGCACGCCCTCGGCTTCCTGAATGGGCCAGGTCGCGCGGGCGTCGTCTTGATAGGGGCCGATGTCGCGGAACGGAATCGACTCGAAGCCGAGCTTTAGCGCGGGGGATTCCGGCTGCAGCGTAAAGTCGCCGTGTTCTGGATCGGTCAGCAGAGGATTTGCGACGACCGAATGCGTGTCCGCCCCCGCCATCTGCCACGCTTCCCATTCCGTTGCCGGCTCCACTTCGTCCAGGCGCAGGTCGCTGATCTCGGCCCAGCCCTGGCTGGAGTTGAACTGGAACTGGAGCGTCAACTCGGTCACGCGGGCGTCGCAATCGGCCTCGCCGGGTTTTGGCAAATAAAACGCGGCCTGGCACTGGATCCCTTCGGTCGCCGTGGTGACATCCGACATGTCGGAACGTTTCAAAAAGCCCCCCGCGCCAAATGCCTTCCACAGACCTTGATTCTCGCATACGAAACGAGCGATCAGTTCGCCGGTCGCGTCCTGGTGCCGCAATTGGAACATGAGACGGTAGTGCTTGCCGGGGGCGAGTGGGAAGGGAGTCGATCGGACGCACGTGTTCTGGATGTATTTCTTCTCCTTGTTGTACGCGCCGGGAAGCCGCAACGCATTCTTGCCCTCCTTCGTGACGATCTCCGCTTGCAGGTCCGGGAAGGTCTTGTGGTACCAGCGCCAGTCGGCAGCCACGGTGCGGTCGGGGGCCTGGGCGAGTTGCTCTGCCGCCAGACGCCGCGAGAAATCGGCGTTCGGAATCCTGTCGGTCAGGTCGGCCAGCGTCTTCTTGAAGCCCTGCCGGCCCGTTTTCACAGGCACGGTCCCGCCGTTCCAAACGACGTTCAAGTCGATGGTGTTGTGCTGGAGGTTGACGCCGTTCTCGCGGATGTAGCGCGACTCCGGCTGGCTGGGGTAGTAGAAAATGTTCCGGGTAATCACGTTGCCCCGCATGATCGTGCCGTCGGGCAGGAAGGGATCGGCCGGCGAGACGTGCATGCCTCGCATCGCCGCCCACGCGGGATTGGTCATCAGCCGCTCGTAGTCCTTGAGCATCTTCGGCTGCCGGTCGCGCAAAAAGACGCCGCTGGGGGAATCGTTCCAGGTCTGCAGCGACAGCTGGTGGGTCTTGCCCTGGGGTCCCGCGTTGTTGACGAAGATGTTGTTGTAGATGTGGTTTTCCCGCGCGTTGTGCAGGTGCATGGCGCCGACCTGGCAGCGCTCGACGATGTTGCCGTAGACGTCGTTTCCGCAGCCGCTTTCGTCCAGATAAATGCCCCAGGCGAACACGAAAAACCGGCCGTGATTGTCGAACCCGATGCTGTCGCTGCAGTGGTTGTAACGGACGGTGTGCCAGCCGCCGGTCCAGCCGCCGGTGTAGGTACACCCGGTGTCCTCCATTTCCAGGTTGCAATGGCGGATGCGGTTGTATTCCAGGGTGTGCAGTGCCCCGCCGTGGAAGATGCCGCAGCGCGGCATGTCGTGAATCAAATTGTGCGAGACGCGGATGCCGACGCCGCTGAGCATCACCCCGATGCCATGCCGGTTGAACTGTCCGACGTGGTGGATGTAGCAGTTGTCGACCACGTGTTCGCAACGCTCCAGCTTGACCTGGTTGCCGCCGCTGAGCGAGATCCCATGCCCGCCGATGTTCCAGATGTCGCAACCGCGGATCGCGCCATGCGTGCCGCGGTCCAGGGCGATCGCGGAACCGTGGAAGTAGCCTAAGTCGTGAATCGAACACTTCTCGACCACCGCGTAATCGCAATCGGAGAAGCGGAGCGCGCACTGCTCGGCACAGCTCATTTCGAGCCCGCGGACGCGGACGTGGTGGGTTCGATTGAACTCCAGGATATTGTTCACCGTGGGGACGGTCACGACGTCCTTCATCAGATCCGCGCCGGCGGGCGGGATTAGATACAGCTTCTGATTTTCCACGTCCTGGACCCATTCGCCGGGAGCGTCCAGTTCCTCCCGCAGGCCCATGACGCAGAACCGGTCTTCGGGCCGCGCCGCGTACTGCATTTTCTTGGCGAGCGTGATGGTGCGGGTCGGCGGATCGTAGGCCGCGATCTTCTCGATGCGGTTCCACCAGTTGTAACGGGGGAAGATGCAGACTTCCCCGTCCTGCGGCCGCGACCACTGCCGTGCGTCCTTGGCTCTCAACACCACCGTGTCCGTGCGCTCGCCCTCGATGTCCTGGTACATAGGCGGGCGGACGCCGTCCACGTAGGCCCAGCCGCCGGAATAGGGCCGGGCCGGATCCTCGTTGGGATAGCGGGCCCAGGTCAGCCGTCTGCCGTTCAGATACACCTGCCGGAAAGGAACCGTAAGTTCCAGCGGTTTCAGATCGGCCTCCCAAACGTCCGCCCGGCCGTTGAACGCCGTCTTCTTCCAACCGGTGACGACCCCGCCGCCCACCAGCAGCGGCCGCGTGTCCGGGGCCGCCGGATCGTGCCAGGCGAGGATCTTCAGGGGAGTTTCCGCCGTACCCGAGTCTTCCGGTCTGAACGCAACCGTTTTCCGGATCATGTACGTTCCGGGATGCAGGAAAATGTTGACGGCCTCGGTTGGGTGGCGCTGGCGAAGCGATGGGGCGAGGACGCGGGCTTTCTCCAACGTCTGAACGGGCGCATCGAGCGTCCCCGCGTGATCGTCGGAGCCGGTCGGCGAGACATGAATCTCGGCCGCCAGCGAAGCACCGCAGAGCGGCACGAACAGCAGCAGATGGTAACAATGTCGCATGCGTCTTTTCCCCTACGTCAAGGAAGAACTGCTTCGTCTCGGAAACGTTGTAGGCTCGCACAGGGCTGTTCAAGTGCGTGGCCGCCAGCCATCCGCTGGATCACGTCTGGCCGTGGCAAGCCAGAGAAATCACCCCACTTTTCCCAACAGTTCTGGTACCGCGCTTTGCCACGTGTCTGTCTGCGATCGAACAGGCGCGGTCGGTGTCGCCCTCCAGCAGCGTTTCGACCGCACTCCTATAGATAGTTGGGATCGCGTCGACGACTCGCGGTGCTGGCAGACGTAGTTGCGCCAGATCGCCGGGCTCCAGTTTCGCAAGGCCCAGTGCATATTCGCGAATCATGGACGGTAACTGCTCGCGGACCTCGCTGGTCAGAAGCATCATGGCCCAGGCGTATCGTTCGAGCACCGGCAACCGTCGGCGGAACCTGACCGTGTAGAGCGTGTTCGTGGCAGACAATCGCGGCGTTTCATTCAGACAGATCCACGGCCCCGCTTGGCTCATGCCACTGACGAATCCATGCGGACGTGGGGGCAAGGGCGTAATATACCAGGGACTTCGGTTGCGGATCTTGTAGGCGTCTCTGCGGCAGCCGCCGTCTGCTTCCGACAGCCTCAGGTACCCCTGCACTGCGGGGTGCGTAAGGTCCGACGAGCACGGACGGAACAGCCAGATCCGTTCGCCTCCAGAGAGAAGTTCTTCCCAATGCTCCGGGAAGATCGCCGCACGGCGGATGTGTTTGGACCTGGAGACCACGGGTATGACCGCCGACTTGGGCAGACTGTGCCGACGGCGTTCCTCGTCGGTCATCAGGAAGTAGGACGCATCTCCGGTCACCGCTCCCAGCCCGATGGACATGATATCTCTGAGCCGGACGCCATCGCCCTTGGCCGCCTGAACGTCCGCCCTCGACGTGGGACAGGCAGATTGCGACGGCTTGCGAAGTCCCCGAACCAAGTCATCAAGCGTTTCGTACTCGCCACGGACCGTGTCGGCATTCGGGAGCCGAAATCCGTGGGCAACCAGCACGATCGAGCCCTCTTCCACAGCCTCGAAGATCGGCGTTCGACAACGATGGACTTCGACGCGGGCAAATAGGTCTGGCAAGGCGGTTCTGAGGGACTGGGCGTAGTTTGCGTAGTCAAAAGCGGCCGGCAACACGAAGGCGATCGAACCTCCGTCATTCAGCAGCCGAAGACTGGCGCAGAGGAAGGCATTCCAGCAGTTACCCCCGCGCGAAATCGGCGATCCGTCAGGGGTGCGAACGGCGAGGGCCGCGTTCTGGATCGGCAGAGGGACCTTGCTTAGCGCTGCATACGGTGGATTGGCCACTACACGATCGAACCGTTCGTTGGTCGATAGGGACCATCGCAAGAACTCGATCCCGCGGCGGACCACGGCATGAGCGTCCGTTGACTCGGTGGCCCGGCACAGGTCCAACCCCACAATCCGGCGAGCACCGATCCCTTGCCGTGCCAGGGCCTCCAGAAACGCGCCCCGGCCGACGCACGGTTCCAGCCAGCATGCATCTGGCGCATCGCCCAGCGCGCGGACCATCGCTGCGGCCAGCACGGCTGGCGTGTAGACGTTGCACGACGGTGGGGGACTGACAATGGCAGTCATCGCGAACTCATCTTTCAGCAAACAGACCATCGACCGCTTCGGGCTTGGCCCTTTTCAGGGCGATCCAGGGCGAGCCGACACCGGATTCGATCTTCTTTCGCTTCCATTCCAAGACCCGGACGAACGAGTTCACCTGAGTAGAACGCCAGAACCGTACTTCATCGTTGTCACGACTTACGTGCTCGGCCCAGCGATCCTGAAAAAGTTCACCGAGCAAGAATTCCAGTGCTGCCATAGGAGTGACAAACAAGGACGGGATCCGAGGAATGGAGAGTTCATCGCTCAGATGGGAATGAAAGTAGCAACCCGGCGAATCGACGGCGCCGAGTTCCACTCTCCACGTCACCAAGACCGCGTTGTCGGCTCCCGTCTTGCGGATTCGGATGCTGGTCGAAGCGATGCCATTCACGTCAAACGCATCGGGCGGCGATTTCGGCTTGGCCCGGAGATGCAGCGGCGAGATGTCCCAAGTCCAGCTCACTTCCCCGCGTACGGCAAACGCAGTCTCTCCACCGGGCTCGTATTCGCGGCTCGGACAGGTGACCAGCGGCGAGCCATGCGACGCTTCCCAGCGGGCCGGGTGGCGCGAGTTAACGATCTGATCGAGACTTGTAAGCAGTTGCCGAAAGACGCGATCCGCGCCCGGATCCATGAAGCGCCGAGAGATTCGACTCATCGAATCGACTTCCCTGCGGAACCCGTCAACCGTGAAGCGGAGCGGAACAGGCATCAGTCCATCTCCGTGTGGCCGTCGTCCTGATCCGTGAGCCGTTCGCGATCCATGGCGATGACGCTCGCTCTTAGCCTGCTGTCATCCCGTGCAAGTTGCAGCGGCGCCCAAGCCTGCTCGGCGTACGGCGGCCAGTCGTCCGGCTGGACTCGAACCGCGCCGGAAACGTCACACGTGTCGGCTCCGACGTTGAAATCCTCGTCGATGCATAAAACGGGCTCCGCCGCCGGAGACCGCCACAGGGCGTTGCCGCAGCGTTGATTGAGCACGCCTCGCGTGTGTTCGACGTCGAACGAGTTCCCGTCGGTAATGTCCCACAGAATGGCCTCGCAGCCGCTGCCCCACCAGCGATCGCCCAGAAAACTGCACAACTGGCCGGCGTACCGAGCCGGCTGGAAGACCTCGGCCAGGCCTTGCGAAAAACCGTCCAATAGCGATTCGTGGGTGACCCGCAAGCGGGCTGCGAGCCGTCCCGTGGTCCACAGGAAGCAAGGATAGGAGAGAATCCGCTGGGCGAACCAGCGGACAAACCGAAGTCCGTCCTTTCGCTCCACCAGTTGGTGCCAAGGCGAATGACAATCTTCGATGTCTTGCCACGCCAGTTCCCGCCAGCGTTGGTCAGGCACAGCCAGCCACCGTTCGATGATCTGCTGCGCGGCGCTCGTATCGTCCGACGGCCACGCCTCCGGAAGCGATTTCACGGCGGCGGACAGGCTTCGGATCTGCTCGGTTTGCCGGCCGAAGGCGTCATTCTTGTCCAGCACCCACTCAAGATTGTGCTGCTGTGCAATGACGTGCAGTCGCCTTTCCGGCGGAAACCCCGACGACAGTCTCTGCAGGTGGGCGGACCGCAGGACGAACGCGGTCGGGCTCGCCGCCGATTTCTCGGTGTGACTGCGCAGTACGGCAGCCAGGGCGAGGCCATCGGGTGGTCGTAGCGAGATTGTCGGCGTGGCGTCACGTTCGGGCCAGTCGTCGAGAACATAGTCGATCACGACGACGTGCGCTGCGTGCAGGTCGCCCTCGTCCACGTCGTTGGGATGCCGGACGATCAAATCGACGTCCGGTTCCCAAGCCCGAAGTTTCGCGCGCTCGTCGTCGGCGTGATCGTCGATGATCAGAACGGTCGGACGTTCGTTCGCTGACATTGCGTGTCACCTGGGAAAGACAATCTCGACCGCGGTCGCAAAACCGCGGGAGGCAGGCACGAACTGAATGGAGGCTCCGTATTCCTCCAGCATGTTTCGCGTGATGGGCAATCCCATGCCCATTCCCTGCCCCAATACTGGATCGGTTTCCAGCGTAGTCGACTCAAACGGGCGGAACCACCGTTCCGCGTCTTCAAGTTCGATCGGAGTTCCGGTGTTCTCGAGCCGGAGAATGACGTGCCCCTCCGCATCCACTCGGCCGGAGGCGCGGATAACGCCGTTTTCGCTGGCGGCTTTCACGGCGTTGGTCAAGAGGTTCGAGAAGATCACCGTCAACTCGGCGGGAAACATGGGCGGTGATTTCAGGTCCGCTGGGATTTCGTTCTTGATTTCGACGCCGCGCCGGCTTGCCGGCCCCGCGACCAGACGCCGGCCAGCATCAAAACGCTCGGCCAGTTTGAGGCGGGAACGCCGGCGGCGAGCGTCCGGCGAGACGACGTCTGTCAGATACGACGCTTGACGCTCGATGCCGCGGCGCAGATCCTCGATAGCGGAACGTAACTGCGCCAGTTTCTTGCGTTGAGCGGCGTTGAGACTGACTTCCCGCGCGATTTCGGCTACGGCAGCTTCGAGGGCCTTGGACATTCCCAGGATGTTGTTGATCTCGTGAACGAAGGCGGCCATCTGCGTGCCGACGGAGGCGAGCACTCGCAGCATGGCTCCTTCCGTCATCAACCGTTCGGAGACTTCCGCGCCCCGTGAGAACTCGGCAGCCGCCTGTTGAATTCTCGATGACGCCGCCTGATAGTCGCCCGTCGCCGCAAGCTGCCGCGCCTCGTGGGCAAGCTGGGTCGCTCGGCCGACAGACTGCTCGACCGCCTGCTTGAGGTCGGTCCTGGGCACCGCTTTGCTCTGGCGCTCTTCACGTCGTTCGGCACGGCTCTGCTGCTTTGCAGCGGCGCGGACCCGAACGGACAGATAGAGCGCCGTGCGCAAGATATCGACGAGGTGCTCGTAGGACGGATCGGCGACAAAGCCCTCACGGTTGACCAGCATTCGGAGCGACGGGGCTCCTGCGGTCGTCAAGAACACCGCACCGTAGTAGGCCCTGTTGCCCAGGAACATCAAGCCCTCATCCTTGTCTTCGGATTCCGCGAAACCTTGATCGGTCAAAAAGGACAAGCCCCGCGGGCGAGTCTTGTAGTCCGCATCGAGAGATAGCCAATCGTTCTTCGGTTCGCCGTAGGGCAACACGCGGAACCCTTCCGTGTAGACGCGGATGCCAAACGAGCGGCCAAGCCATTGTTTCAATGCTCGATTGCCTGCTCCGCCCTCTCGAATGAGGACGCGCGACTGAAAGAACGGTCCCTGATCCGGCGCCGGGTGGAGCAATTCGAATCGGGTCGCGCGAGCGTCTGGAAACTCAACCTGTCCGTGCTTGGTCGGCAAGATGTTGACACGGATCGGCCGATCCCGGCTGCTGGCGTCGATTTCAATTAGCCAGTGGGCGGTCTGTGCGACCTGAGGCCAATAATCGTCGCCGGTAGCGAAATCGCCGGTCAGTTCGAACGCGATTCCCGGATCGCTTCCACTGACCTCCGCGACGCGCGGTTTGGAAAAAAGCAGGTCGCCTTTGACCAGCCCTCTGGGAATGTCAATCAACACGGTCGGGGGCTGAAAACTCTCGACTTCGGACTGAAGCTGGACCAGGTCCGCCGGTGTCCATTTCTTGCGCAAGCGTCGCAACGTGATGGTCGTTCCGGCTTCTGTCTTCCGACGACGCGGTTCGGTATCCAACACGACGGCTCCAGACGCTTCGACCATATCCAAGATAAGAAGGCCTTCGATCTTTTCCCAGTCGATGGTTGCCCGGAGGATCTCGTTGCTTTCTGGAACATGTGCGGGATCTGGACGTGACTCGATCTCGATCAACTTCGCCAGCTTGTGTGCCGCCAGCCGTCCGATGCCTTTCGCTCCCGTGTATCGCCGTCCGAACCGAGCCGATTTGCGCTGTCCGGCATCTTTGAGACGTGAAGCGATTCGCAGAAATCCCTCACGAAACTGCTGTGGGCTCATCCCAACGCCGTCGTCGCTGATCGTGATCACTCCGAGTTTGGGATCGTCCAAGTTCCGGCCGTCGATGACGACCATGGTCGCGTCAGCGTCGTAGGCGTTCTTGATGAGTTCCACCAGGGCGGTCGAGTTGCGTCCAACGAGCAGTTCTCCCAACTCGCGGAACAGGTGTGTGTCGACAGTAAACTTCTCGTTGGACATGGCTGCCCTGCCGCTTTCCCGCAGTGTTCTTCTGGCTTCCTGGCCGCCGAGTTGGTGGTGGCGTCCAATTTGATTCTCGGCAGTTTTCGTGGTGACCGCGAGTATGCGTCGGTGGAAAAAACCGTGGTTTGCCGGCAGGCATTCTCGGTGCCGAACTGATGATTTGTCGAGCGCCCGCGAACTAGCTCTGACAGCGTTCAGTGATTCTACCATCTGGGCCAATTGTACCGCAATCGGCAAAGGGTGAGGAATCGGGACTCCGATTGCGAGGATTCAGCCATCCGTTGGAATCGTGCCAGAGTTGGTTTTACGGCTCCCGCGTCACGCCCCTGCAAACCTCGCTCGGCGGCCCCCTGTGGCCGTCGCGGTCGACTGCGCGGACGCGGTAGTAGTACGCGGTGTGCGGCCTGAGACCTTTGTCCTCATACGGAACCACGACATACGGACCGGGCTCGACTTTGGCCAGGAAGGTCGTCTCGTTGAGTTCGAAATCCGGAGTTTCGCTTCGATAAACCTCGTAGTGCGACAAATCGGGTTCGATGTTCTGGCCCCACTGCAGGTACAGCGTATCCGGCTCGTCGCCGCGCCACGCCCTTGGATCTGAGATCAGTCCCGTGTAGGCAGTCCCGACTTTCGCCGGCGACGAATCGCCTCTGGCCCGCGTCGCAGCCTGGACACGCTCCGAGACGGCGCCCTGCCGCGCGTCGGCGTTGACGGCGGCCACGCGGTAGCGATAGGTCGTGCCGGCCTTGATCCAGTCGTCCGTGAAATGCGTCTGGCGCGTAGTCGTCAGCAGATGGTACTCGTCGGGCGCGAACTCCGCGTCGTCGCCCCGGTATAGGTTGTATTGGCGAGCACCGGGGACGGGCGTCCAGCGCAGCGTGACGCTCTTGTCCGAGACTTCTTCGACAGCGATTTCCGGCGCGGGCGGAACGGGACCCTGCTCCTCGATCCGCAGCGTGGCGTAGCCGAAGGGGGCCAGTCCCAGCGTCGGCCGAGCCAGGGCCTCGCGGTCCTGCTCGGTCAGCGAACAGCTTGTCAGACGCACGTTCTGGCCCCACCCCACGCGGACGCCCGCTGCTTCCGTGGCGACACCGTCGGTTTCACGGAACCGCGCGATCACGCCGCGCCCCGGCGTTTCGCTCAGCTTGAGGGCCAGCAGGCTGACGTTGGGCGCGACGACCGACAGGAAACTGGTCGCCGTTGCAGGCAGCTTCCCTGGTTGCGCCTGCGGAACCACCGTCGCCAGCAACGGCGTGACCGCTCGCTCGGCAAACTGGGCCACCCGTGCCTCCCGAAAGCTCCCGGCGTGGCTGGTGATGACGTACCGGTACCGCAGGTTGATGTACGACGGGCCGGTGACATAGGCGTGTCCGTACAGCCAATCGTTGAACACGTAGGAGTACAGGTGCGTCGTGGCCGGTCGTTGGCCGAACGCCTTCTTGTCGGCATGGATTTCGCCGCACTCGACCAGATGGCTGTCGAGTTGGACCAACGTGACGCCGAACCGGTCGTTGCCGACGTCGATCCAGTCGCGCGCCGCCAGATAGGCCTCGGTTCCGTGGCCCGTCTGGTCGTCGTGCGGGCGGGCGACGCAGCCGTTCAGGTTCACCCGGAATATGCCGCCGGGGACGTCGAACGGAAAGGCATAGTAGCCGAAGCGGTGCCAGCGGTCGTTGCTGGCCAGATCCCGGACGTGATCCAGGGTGTTGTCGATATCGATGCGTTTCTCGTGAGCCGGCAGGGTCACGCGTTGCTCGATCGTGGCACCACTTGCCGGATCTTCCATGCGAGAGATCACCGTTTGACCTGGCGGGCAGGTCTCGATCTCGAACTTCGCTTGACCGGGCGAGGCGAAGCTCTTGTGTGCCTCCTTCGTACAGACGAACTGGTTGCACCGATACGGGGCCGAGGCGTCGATCAGCTGCCGCTGGAGTTGCTTGTCGAAGATTCCGGTCATCGTGCCGTCCTCGGCGAACGTCACGCGGTAGAAGTCGTTTTCCAGCGACGGGGGTTCGGCGGACGGACGTCTGGCAACCGTGGCAACCTCGCCCTGGGCAAGCTGGAACAGAGCATAACCGAGCGAAGGGATCTCGGCCGAGCGGAAACGCAGCTTGCGTCCTTCCGCTGCGGCGGGCAACGGCGAGCCGTTCGCTTGATGGACCGCGCGCAGCCCGGCACACGACTCCGGCAGTTCGACCTCGACGATTTCGCACCGCCGGTGCAGCGTCGGGTTGAAAACGAAAACTGACGGTGATTCCGCGGACACCAGAGCAGCAAGTGCTTCCAGGGCCCGGGCGCTCTCCGACTCGGCCACGGCCAGCCCCCGCTCGATCCAATCCCGCTTCTGCATCCAGGTGTCGTAGACCGGGCGCCCTTTGTAGTGGCTGACGCCGTAGCCGTGCTCGTCGTTCGAGATGAGCGCGTCCCACGCCCGGCGGAACGTCACCGCGGGGTAGATGAAGTCGGGATCCGCCAGACGCGCCAACGTGGCCAGCTTTTCCGCCGTGGGCAGGAGCCGGTCTGCGGCTCGCTTCTTGGCCAGCAGCGTGGGGGTCGAAAGCGGATGCTGCGCCCAGCCGCCGGTGATGTCGCCCCGCAGCGTCGGGATCCGGTCGCCGAACCGTTCCTCGACCTTGCGGAACGGCTCGGACAAGTCGCCGACCGTTCGTAACTCGGGCCAGCGCCATCGGGCATTCCACGCCTTGGCGAACGTCGCAAAACCGGAACCGGGCTGTTCGTTGTCCCAGTAGAACGAGGTGAGCCAGACGTCGTAAGGATAGCGAGCTTCGAGTTTGGCGAGTTGTCCGGCCATCTTCGCGGCGGCCGCTTCCGGCGAAGGGGCTCTGAGCCCAAAACCTTCACCCGAGCTGGTGTAATGCGGGTTGGCCCAAACCAGCAACCGGCTCTTCGCGTCCGGCCCCTGCCAGTAGAACAGGTGCGGCAGCGGCGAGTCCCAGCCCACGTCGACTCGGCTGCCGCCCACGGTCGTGGGATTCCAGGCATTCGGAAGGAACAAGAGATTCCTGATCCCCGCGTCGGCGTACGCCGTGACCAGCGGCCAGGTGATCCCGTTGTTGTCGACCATCAGCATGGTGTCGGCCGCCACGTTCCAGCGCTGGCGCAACTGCTGGGCATAGTAGGCGCTGCGGCACAGCTCTTCATTGCCGTACGCTTGAGTGTGGTTGCCCGCATGCGAGGCCCCGATGTCGAACAGGCCGTGCTTAACGTATTTCTCAACGACTTCATTCGCCGCCCGTTCCGAGCGGTCCTGCGGATAGTTCAACCACCACCACATCCCCTCGATCACGTAGCGGTATCGCGACGCATCCGGCCAATCCGCCGTCTGGTCGGCCAACTCCCGTGCGCGATCGATGGACTCGACGGTCATCAACCGCTGTTTGTACTGGGAATCGTGCAATCCGATATCGACGTGCGCACTCTTGACGACGTAGATCGTCCAATGGCGGGGCGGATTCCACGCCAACGTTTGCTCGGCGAGCGTTTGGGAACCGTCCGACAAGACCCACCGCGTCGGGACGGAATTCTGCGGTTCCTTCAGCAGCACCGATACGGGATTGGCGCCCTTGCCCAGCGCGCCGAGCGGCTTCTCGGCCAACAACCGCTCGCCCGCCCAGACGCTCAACACGCACGCCTCCAGCGGCTGCCCGCTGTCGACGGTAAGGTCGATTCTCTGGAGCGGCGGGTTATCGCGCGAGACCATTGCCGTGGGCGTGACCTGCCACCCTTTCACGGCCAGCGACCGGGCACTGCCTTCAGCAATCGTTCCGCCGCGCAGCGTGGTCTCATGTTCTGCAGGCGAAGCGCACTGAGCCAATAAGACCAGCACGGCGGCAGCAACTGGTGCAAGGAACCAGGACCGATGGGATATCATAAGTCGTCCTCCTGGGAAGCGCCGGGCGTGATGTCGTTGGGGAGTTGACTGGCTGCTCGATCGCGCATGGCCCGTGTTTCTGTGACATGGGTTCAGTGCAGGGCGTACAGCGTCCCGCGCAGCACGACGTACACCACGCCGTCGGCTGCGATGGGCGTACAGTCGGCGCCGGAATGGATCGAGCTGAGGACCTTTTTCTCCTTGCCTGCCGCCAGCACATGGAACGACTTCTTGGTGATCAGGTACACCTTTCCGTCCGCAACCAGGGTCGAGCCCCAGGTTTCCGCGCCGGTGTCGAAGGTCCAGTGGCGGCGCCCCGTGCCGGCGTCGAAGCAGTGAAGCCGCCCGGTCAAGTCCGGGATGTAGACCAGCCCCTCGACCACCGAAGGCGTGGAGAGGGTGCGATCGATCTGTCGTCACACCAGATCCTGCCGCTGTGGCTGACGTCGCCGGTGCCCGTGGCGTCGATGCAGTGCAGGGCGCCGCGCCCCGGGCCGTGGCGCGGATCCCGCCCGATGGCCACGTACACTCGATTGCCGTGGAACACCGGGCTGCCCACAATCTCGCTCATCGCCAGCAGGCGGCCGTCGCCGTCGAGGTGCTCCGGCAGTTCCCGTTTGATGGGTTCCGGATCGCCGAGTGCCTGGCGGATTACGTCTCTGTCGCCCAGCGAATAGTTGTCGACGCCGATGCCCTTGTATTCGGGGAGGTTCCGGCCGTGATGCACGTCGGCCACGAGCAGTCGTCCGGTTGTGGCGGCGGGGACGGTGCGGGGCGGAATCGCCCGCTCGCGATCGCGCCGGCCGATGACGTACGGCTCGTGCAGCATCATCTCCGCCTGGCAGACCTCCTCGGTGTTTCCCTCGCCGTCCAGAATCACCAGACTCTTGTTCTGGGCCACCAGGAAGCAACCGGGCGAGAGGGGGTAGGGATCACGGAAGGCGTCCATGCCCCCGCCGCCTCCATTGCCCTTCATCTTGATGGGGGGACTGATCTGCCGCGGGTAATCGGGATCGTCGGGCCCGGCTTTGGCGTCCAGGATCATGACGTCGCCCTCGTGCTCGCGATTGCCGTGACGGGGCGAAAAAATCGCCACGATCCGGTCCGTGCCGGGAATCGGCTTGGCATCGATCGCCAACAACCACTCGCCCGGCGGCTGCGTGTTTCCGAAAAAGATCGCCTGGTTGGCGCCGTCCGGGTTCATCGTCCACAGGCCGTGGAACTTCTGTGGAGCGCGGTCCACGTACTCCCAGCGCGTGTACAGGATGCGGCCGTCCGGGAGGACCGACGGGGTATTTTCGTGAACGATGTTCGACGACAGGCAGCGGATGTTTCCCTGCGCGTCCATCCGGTGCAGCGTGGCCACGGGGGTATACCAGCAGGCCACGAACCGCTTGCAGCGCGACGAGGGGAAGACAAGGTCGCCGTCGGGCAGAAACACCGGCTCGATGTCGTCAAACGGCCCGTCGGTCAGTTGCCGCAAGCCCGTGCCGTCAGCCTTGATCTCGTAGAGGTGGAAGTAGCGGGTTTCTCCGGGACGGTACGAGAAGACGATCTTGCCGCCGTCGTGGTCCACGCAAGGATCGCGCACCGAGCCCTGCGGGTCGTCCACCAGGACGCGGACCTCGCGGGTGCGCAAATTGACTTTGCACAACTTCGCTCCGCCCGCAGCGTGCATCATCTTGTCCGGTTCGAGCGACCAGTGGCCGAAGTTGGCGTAGTAGTGCCCGTCCCCGTACATGCCGCGGACGGCGAAGACGACCTCCTCGGCGCCGCCCATCGCTTCAAGAGCCTTGGAGACAAGACTGTCCGGCGCCGCCGCCGCGGCCGCACCGCCGCCGGACTCCGCGCCCTGCGAAACCGCCGCCCCCAACATGGCAAGCGCAGCCATCGCCGACAGCGTCCACTTTCGAAGTTGCATCGCTTTCTCCTTCTTATCAGCCCCGCTCGTTCATCCGCGCTCGCGCGCGGCTCGCGCCGCAATGCGCCGGTGCAACGAGCGAGGACTCATTTGGTCAACAACGTCAACCGGCACACCTGGCGGGCCGGCAATTCGAACTCAATCTGCGTTCGTGGTCCGGAAACGGTCACGGCGCCTTCCTGCAGCGTCTGCGCGCCGGCGGCCAGGATCCAGCGGTACTGTCCGGGTTGCAGCAGATACAGTTCCGCGCCCATCGGCCGCGGCGTCGGGCCGAAGTGGAACAATTCGGCCTCCAAACGCTGCGGGCCGGTGTTCGTGACCAGTGCGGCGATTTCGCGGGGAGGCGTCAGCCACCGCACGGCGTTCAGGGGGAACGAGCCGGAACCGCCAGGGTCGCCGGTCGCGGTGGAATACAGCAGTTCGGGATCGGGCGAGCGCACCGGGAACTTGGGCTCGGCCAAGCGCACGTCACCCTGAAACACGGCCGGAAAACGCAGCACGCGATCCGTGTAACGCACCTCGCCGGTGTAACGCGCGAAATTGTACGAGAACGCCAGGGCGGCGTCGCCCAGCGCCGTGACCAGGGGACCGCGATCGCCTGTCAGTTGCATGTTCAGCACGGGCGAAGGTCCTCCGCTCAGCAAACAGTCGAACGCGTCGTCGCCCGTCAGCACCCGGTACTTTGCCAGCGTGCCCCGCAAAAAGCCCATCCGCCCGGCGCACCAGGCTTCGCTGCCGGGGACCGCTTTGCCGCCGGCGGACTTGCCGCTGTGCTGCAACGCGATGCGCGCCATCGACCGGATCGGCGCCAGGTACTTCTCGTCGCGCGTCAAGTGGTAGGTCAACAGCAACGCGTCCGTCAGCCCGCCCATGGCACTGGGCCACTGGTACAGGGTCGGTTCCCCGTGGTTCTGCGGGTCCCACCAGGCTCGTGACAAGCCGCCGATCGTGCCTTCCGGCCAGTGCAACGCGGCGGGGAGAACCCCGGCTGGCTTCCCATTTTCGCTCCGCGCCGCGGCATCGACCCAGGTGCTCATCCAGTCCGACAGCAGCCGCCCGACTTGATCGTCGCCGGTGCGGAGCCAGTACAGCAGCGCCGGCAGAACCGCGCGCACGTGGTACGGAGTGTCGCACGCCTTTTGCGGATCCTCATGGACTCGATCGATGTTGAAGTACGTGCTCTTGAACTGCAGAAAGCCGCGCTGATTCCGTCCAGTCCAGAGCGTCTCCATCAACTGGGCCAATCGCAGCGCCCGGCGCTGCCAGACCGGATTGTCCGGCTGCAAGTGCATCATGGGCAGGATGGCGTCAGTGGAGTCCTCGGCGCTGTGCTCCACGTCAGTCATGCCGGACATGTAGCCGCCGGCCATGTGCGGCTGGCTCATCAGGGCTTCCGAGAATCGTGTCTGGCCGCGGCGGATCGCCGGGTCGTCGAACCCCACCAGCACCGGCGCCCACCACCGCCACATCTCGCAATCGTCGCCCCAGCCGCCGCCGAAAGCGCCATTCTCTTGCTGCCGGTTGTCCAGCCACCACTGGATGATGTCGGCGAGTCCCTCCAGCCCGCGACGCTGGCGGACGGCCCATTCCGGCGCCGCCGCCACGGGCTCCCAATCCCGCGTCCACAGGATGCCCTCGCCCAAGTACATCCGCGCGATCCGATTCTCGGGGAACGCCTCGTGCGTCTTCTCGAAAAAGCCGCGGGCCGTTTCAAACCATTCCCGCCGCCGGTCCGAGTAGCTCCAGATGTTGCCGCTTTGCAGCACGAGCGTCAACACGGCTCGCCCGCGGTACAGATAGGTCAACGGATACAGCGGCGAGGAGGCGGCGATCCCGAAGTCCACGTCCCGCTTTTTGGAGACGTCCCTGCTATAGAAGTGGAGATTCTTGCCCTCGACCCACTTGTCGACAAAAGCAATCAGCTTGTCGGCGTCGGCCGCCAGCGCGGCAGGGAGTCCGGGGAGGGAGCGCAGTTGCTTCAGCAGCGCCAACCGCTCGGCGTCGCTGTCGGTGTTGCCGGCGCGCTGGATCAACTCTTCGTGTGGCAACAGAGCACCCGACCATGCGACCCTGGGCGTCGTGACGAGGAACACGACCATCATCGCGCAGAAGGTTCTTTTCATCGCTGCCTCCTGTTACTCGGTGGATGTCGGCATGTCTTCATACGTCGCCTTTTGGAGTGCGGCGCCTTGTCGCCGCTTTGGCGCGAACGCGACGCAGCGCCCGCCGTTTTGGGCTCCGGTGCGTTGCTTTGTTCGCTGAACCCAAGCAGCCGCTGCGCTTCAGGCCGCTGTCCAAAGCGGTGACAAGGCACCGCACTCCAAAACTCCGGCGCGGCATACGCCGCGCCGGTGAACCGAAATTCAATCCCCCGCGGACGGTTTCGGGCCGAGCCCGACCAGGCGGAAAAAGTTCTCCAGGATCACGCGGCCGTGCGGATGTTCGTCGTCGTTCACTTCGGGGTGGAATTGGGTGCCGTACAGCAGCCGCTGACGGTGCTTGAAGGCCTCCACCTTGCACTCCGGCGACGACGCCAGCAGCTCGAATTCGTCCGGGACTTGCAGCATCTGAAAGGCGTGTGCCTGGCGGACCACGATCTCCTCCGGCAGTCCCTCGAACAACGGATCGCGCTGCACGATTTGGACCGGCAGGAACCCCCATTCCTTGAACTGGCCCGGATGGTAGCCGGGATTCGGATCTTTCTCGCCTTCGCGCAGCTTGCGCAGCGGCCCGACCTTGGCGGAATACGCCTGCCCGATCAACTGCATCCCGCCGCAGAAACCGAACATGGGGATCTGCGTGTTGCGGATCAGCGGATGGAACTGGGCGTCGAGATCGCGGCTGACCGTTTTCGATCGCCCGGTAATGAGGATCGCCTTGACGTTGCTGCGGTCCAGGTCCTCGCCGCGGACTTCGGTAAAGTGGACCACCACGCAGCGCAGGCCGCTTTGCTGCTGCACCCGCTCCCGAAGCTTCGCGCCCGAGTACTCCGCGGCCGGCTTGTCGGCAAGTTGCTTGCGGATGATCTCCGGATGCTGAATGGTGAGCACGCAGACGATCGGCTCGTCGATGGCCGCAAGCTCCTGGGGCGTAGCGAACACCGTCCGCCAAGCGTCCACTTCGGCGGCCAGCGCGGCGCCGGCTGACAGCACGCAAAACAAAACGGAGGCACAGATGGCTTGAAGCAATCGAGGCATGAAGGATTCCTTTCTGTCGCAGGATGTTCATGGCCTGGTACGGCTGCGAAAAACCATGATAACCGGGCCGAACGTCCCTTGCGAGCGGTTGCCCCCGTAGGCCCGGTCCGCGCCGCCCGGCGCTACGCCCCTTTTGTGCGTACGCCGGAAGAAACGACGGAACCTTGAAACGGCGGAGGGCCTTTTCCCTCACTCTTCTTCCTCGCTCGGGCTCATCCCCAGTTGCCGCATCTTGCGATACAAATTGGATCGGTGCAGACCCAAGCGTTCGGCGGCAGTGGTCATGTTGCCGCGGGTCGCGGCGATGTGGCGGTTGATGTACTCGGCCTGGAACCGCCGGGTGGCGGCGTTCAAGGGTTGGTCCAGGGCGAGGATCGCGGACGAGGCCGGATCGGGGGCCAGGATGAAGGAAAGGTCCTCCGCCTGGACCTTGTCGCCCTGCGTCAGGTACGCCAGACGTTCCATCAGGTTCCGCAATTCGCGGATGTTGCCCGGCCAAGTGTGGCTGAGCAGCCGCTTGCGGGCCGCCGCGGTCAATTTCGGCGGGCGGCGGCGAGCTTTGACGCCAAATTCCTCCAGGAAGTGTTCGGCTAGCAGCAACACGTCTTGGCCGCGTTCCCGAAGCGGCGGCAGATCGAGCGTCACGACGTTCAGGCGGAAAAAGAGGTCTTCGCGAAATCGCCGCTCGCGCACCATCTTGGCCAGGTTCTGGTTCGTCGAGGCGATCACGCGGGCGTCAGTGTGAATCGGCCGCGAGCCGCCGACGCGGACGACCACCTTTTCCTCCAACACCCGCAGCAGCTTCGCCTGGCCGCCGGGGCTCATATCGCCGATCTCGTCGAGGAACAACGTGCCGCCACTGGCCAATTCGAACTTGCCCGGCCGCGCTTCGTGCGCGTCGGTAAAGGCGCCTTTCTCGTGGCCGAACAGTTCGCTTTCCAGCAGCGTTTCGGTCAGCGCCGCGCAGTTCACGGCCACCAGCGGCTGGTCCCGCCGGTGGCTAAGGTAGTGAATCAGCTGCGCGACGACTTCTTTGCCGGTGCCGTTCTCTCCCAAGATCAGAATTGCCAGGTCCGTATCGGCGATGCGGCTGACCGTGGTCCGCAACGACTCGATCGTGGGGCACTCGCCGATCATCCGCACCCGCTGTGCCGCCTGGTCGGTCAAGTGCCGCTGTACCTTCAGCAGCTTTTCGTATTGCTGGGTGTTCTCCAAGGCGACGGCCGCGTGAATCGCCAACTCGGTCAGCGCCGTTTGGTCGTCGTCCGTGAAATCGCCGCCGACTTTGTTGAGCATCTCGAAGGCGCCGAACAATTCACCCCGCGGCGAGCGCAGCGGAACGCACAGCAAATTGCGGGTCTGGAACCCCAGCTGGCGATCCACGCTGCGATCGACTTCCCGCTGCGCCTCGTCCCGATCCACGCGCCTTGGTTCGCCGGTCTGAATCACCTGCCCCACCACGCCTGCATTGTCGGGCAGTCTCAATTCGTCGTCTTCGACACCCAACGCCGGGCGGCCCACGAGCGTGCGGTTGGCCTTGTCCCAGAGGAAAATGCTGGCGCGTTCGGCAGCCAACAACTGCGTCGAAGCTTCCGCGATCTGCTGCAACAGATCGTCCGTCCTTTGGTTTTGGTTCCAGTGCCGGCTGATCTCGACGATCTTCTCCAATCGCTCGATCCGGCGACGGCTGCGATCCTGCTGCCGAACCGCCGCCAGGCCCGCCGCGAGCAGACTCGCCAGGTCTTGAATCCGTGCTTCGCGATTGCCGGAAGCCCCGCTCATGCTGTGCGCCGCGAGCACTTCCCCGCTGCCGGAGCGCGGTCCCAGCGGCGCGGCTGACCAAGCACCCTCCGATACCGGTAACTCGCGGTCCAGCACATCGGCCAGCAATGCGAGGGGCGGCTTGTGCCTCAACCCTGCCGAGGCCAGCAGCAGCCATTTGCCCCGTTCAGCCCGGTGCAACGTCACGAAGTCCGCACCGCCGGCCGCCAGCAACAACGGCAACGCTTCCTCCAAGAACGCAGGCACCTTGTCGTGTTCCGCTGCCAACAACAAGATCTGCTTTGCCAGCTGGCCCGATGAGTCCGGGCGAACGCCTTGAGTTGTCACGTTTTCCCTCTGTATTCAGTCTGATTGGCCCATGCAATCAATAAGATAACGAACTGAGCCGGCTTTGCGCAACCGGATAGTCCAAAACTGCGATTGCCGCTATCTTGTTGCGTAGTCGGTCACCGATTACCGGTCACCGGTCACCTGAAGCAACGACGGGAGACAATTGCATGGGATTGTTCGACGGCAAAAAGGGGTTGATTATCGGCGTGGCGAACGACCGTTCCATCGCCTGGGCGATTGCCCAGACGATCATGGAGGAGGGAGGCGAATGCGGTTTTACGTACTTGCCCGACTCGCCCTACGAAGAAAAGAGGAAGAACGAGCGCCGGGTGGCCCAATGTCTGGCCAAGTACCCGCAGGCCAAGTTCCTCCTGCCGTTGGACGCGCAGAGCGACCGGCAGATCGCCGAAGTCATGCGGGCGACTCACAAGGCATTCGACAAGATCGACTTCCTGCTGCACTCGATCGCATTCGCCGACCGCAAGGATCTGGGGCGGGAAACCGTCAAGACCAGCCGCGAGGGTTTCAAACTGGCGATGGACGTCAGCGTGTACAGTCTCCTGGCCATGGCTCATGGGGCCCTGCCGTACCTGAGTCCGCGGTCGTCGATTCTGACGATGTCCTACTTCGGCGGCGAGAAATGCGTTCCCGGCTATAACGTGATGGGCATCTGCAAAGCGGCCTTGGAGTCCGCCGTGCGCTACTTGGCCTTCGACCTGGGACCGCGCGGCACCCGCGTCAACGCGCTCAGCGCCGGTCCGTTGAAGACGTTGGCAGGTTCAGTGGCCGGGGCCACAGAGATGCTGTCCATGTACGAGCACATGGCCCCGCTGGGCCGCAACATCACGCATGAAGAAGTCGGCCGCAGCGGGGCGTTCCTGCTGTCCGACTACTCGGACGGGATCACCGGCGAAATTTTGCACATCGACGGCGGCTACAACGCGATGGGTTCGCCCGGCCGCTTGTTGGACCTGATGAAAGCGGCGCGGCACAAGGCATGAGCAACATCGACTGTCAACATATCCGCAATTTCTGCATCATCGCCCACATCGACCACGGCAAAAGCACGCTGGCCGATCGACTGCTGGAGTACACCGGCACCGTGAGCGAGCGCGAGATGCGCGATCAACTGCTGGACGACATGGACCTGGAACGGTCGCGCGGCATCACGATCAAGGCCAGTGCCGTGCGCCTGCAATACGACTGGCATGGCGAGACCTACGAGCTGAACCTGATCGACACGCCCGGCCACGTAGATTTCGCCTACGAAGTCTCCCGGTCGCTGATCTGTTGCGAAGGCGCCTTGTTGCTGGTGGACGCGTTTCAGGGCGTCGAGGCGCAAACGGTGGCCAACACCTACGCCGCCTTGGAAAACAATCTGACCATCGTGGCGGCGCTGAACAAGATCGACCTCAAACACGCCCGCTTGGATGAGGTGCTCCTGGAGATCGAACACTCGCTGGCCATCCACGCCGACGAGGTGCTGCGGGTCAGCGGCAAGGCCGGGATCGGGATCGCCGAGTTGCTCGAAGCGATCATCACCCGCATCCCGCCACCCCAGGGCGACCCGCGCGCGGCGCTGCAGGCCATGGTCTTCGATTCGCATTACGACGAGTTCCGTGGCGCCGTCACTTACGTTCGCGTGATGAACGGACGCGTCCGTAAGGGCCAGAAGATCAAGTTCCTGCAGGCCGGCCTGACGTACGAAGTGCTGGAACTCGGCCAGTTCGCTCCTCGCCGGCAACCGTGCGACGAACTGCAGGCGGGCCAGGTCGGTTACCTGATTTGCAACATCAAGTCCCTGGAGCACGTCCACATCGGCGACACGGTCAGCACGCCGGAGCGTCCCGCCGAGCCGCTGCCGGGCTACCATCCGCCGCAACGGATGGTCTACTGCGGACTGTATCCGTCCGACGGGCAGGATTTTTCCGAGTTGCGGGACGCGCTGGAAAAGCTCTCGATCAACGATCCCAGCTTCGAGTTCCAGCCGGAGACCAGCGAAGCGCTCGGCTTCGGCTTCCGTTGCGGCTTCCTCGGTTTGCTGCACATGGAGATCATCCAGCAGCGGCTGGAGCAGGAGTCCAACGTCGACCTGGTGCAGACCGCTCCGAACGTGACTTACCAGATTGCCACCCGAGGCGGCGAGGTGCTGGAGATCCATCGGCCTCAGGAGGTCCCCGACGCGGGCGAGATCGAAGAGTTTCGCCAGCCCGTCGTGCGGGTGAACTTGATCGCGCCCAGCCAGTACATCGGCGCCGTGATGAAGCTGTGCATGGACCGTCATGGCGTGCCGCAGGGGACGGAATACCTTTCGCCCACGCGGGCCATGCTCCGCTACGACCTGCCGCTGGCCGAGATGATCTACGATCTGCACGACAAGCTGAAGAGCGCCACCCGCGGCTACGGCACGATGAATTACGAGCTGCTGGGCTACTTTCCGGCCGATCTCGTCCGCCTGGACATCCTGGTCAACGGCAACCGCGTCGACGCCTTGAGCGTGATCTGCGACCGCGCGGACGCCGACCGCCGCGGCCGGGCCGTGGTCAAGAAGCTCAAGGGCGAGATCGACCGCCACATGTTCGAGGTGGCCGTTCAGGCGGCGATCGGCGCCCGCGTCATCGCCCGCGAAACGGTGCCGGCCATGCGGAAAAACGTCACCGCCAAATGCTACGGCGGCGACATCACGCGGAAAAGAAAGCTGTGGGCCAAGCAACGCGAAGGCAAGAAGCGGATGAAGTCCATTGGGCAAGTGGATATCCCGCAGAAGGCCTTCATGGCCGTGCTCGAAACGGGAAGCGAGAGTTAGACTTTTCCGTGCTTGGTCACTAGTTCGCTCGCATGTCGTAGCAGTAGACCGCGGCCTTGTCCCGCACGTACAGCCTGCCGCCGGCCAGCGCCGGATAGACCCAGGTTCGACCGCACAGCTTGACGCGGTCGAGAATCGTGCAGGACTTGCGCTCGGCCGCCAGCAACAGGACCTGGCCATCTTCGCACAGGACCAAGGCGCGGTCCTCCGAAACGATCGCGTGACACAATCCGCGCAGGTGGTCTTCGCTGTCCTCGATCCACAAGGTCTTCAGGGCGTTGCCCGCGCCGGATGAGGTGGGGTCCAACAGGAGCAGTCCCGATGAGGCGCCGAGGATCAGGCCTCCCCAGACAGTCGGCGTGGCTATTTCCGGGGCGAGGTCCATGCTCTCCGCCGCTGGCTTGTCGAGGATCGTGCCCGCCGCCGTGAAGCCCATCAAGCGACCGTCCTCTTGATCGCTCGCCAGCAACAGCTTCCCGCCGACCGCGACGGGTGAAGGCGCGATGTAGCCATAGGAGCAGTCCACACCAAGTGTCCAGAGACGCCGGCCGGACCTGGCGTCCCAGCCGCCGGCCGTTTTTCGGTCGTAACCGATCAACTGCTCGACGCCCCCGAACGAACCCAGGAGAAAGGAAGCGTAGTTGACGCCGTCGCCTTGGCCGGTCCAAACCACGTTGCCGGTTTGCGGATCGAGAGCCGCCACCGGACCGCCCGTGCCGCCGGGATTGACGATCAGCTTGCCGTTGGCCACCAGCGGCGAGCAGCAGTAGCCCCAGGTCGGCGTCTTCTGCTGGAACTCGCGGGCCAGGTGCTTCTTCCAAACCGGCTTGCCGGTGGCCAAATCCAGGCAGAACAACTCGCCCCAAGCGTTCAGGCAGTAAGCCTTGCCGCCGTAGATCCGCGGGGCGGCCCGTGGGGCGGCGCCGAATTCCATTTTCTCGGCGTTTGGATACTCGTAGGTCCAGACCGGAGTGCCGTCGGCGGCGTTGAAACACCGCCAGTAGTCACGGCGGCCATCGGAGTCGGCCGCCACGAGGTATCCTCCGCCGACGGAGAGCGGCGCATGGCACTCGCCGGCCATAGCGTGGGTCCAGAGCAACTTCTTGGGCGGCATGCGCCGCGGCACTTCGGGCGAGAAGCCATCGCCGCGCGGCCCGCGCCATCCGGGCCATTCGTAACGGCTGCCGGACGCCTGCCCGGAGTTCAAGTCGTCCTGCCCCTGGCCCGCTGGGGCCTGCTCGCGGAAACCTTGATCCGGCACGTTTGTCGGCTGGCTGCGGTCCGGCGAGTGCAGGGCGTAGAGGACGCCCCGGAGGACGACGTACAGAACGCCGTTGGCTGCAATTGGCGAGCACTCGCCGCCCAACCGCACCGTGGCCAGGACCTGCTTTTGCTTCTCGGCTGCA
>CAZAQY010000048.1:0-40547 GCA_964486845.1 uncultured Pirellulaceae bacterium | reverse complement strand
TCGGTCGCGCCCCACGCTAGCTGCTGGCATTTCGCAATGTTACGATCAAGGCCCCGCGTCCGATCCAGTTGCCCAGGTTGCCGTGCAGGAGGGCCGGTGTCCACTGGCGCACCCGCGAGAGCATTTCATCGCGGGCCGGACGCGTCAATTGGGAAAAAGTGGACGAAATTCTGGCCCGCGTCCCGGACGTTCCACCGGCGCCCGGGGACGAACTGTGAGCCCGCGTCTTGGAGAATCGCGTAGCCCCGTCTCTCCGAGACGCGGTCCGAGTCTCGGAGAAACTCGCCTACGCAAGTTTCCTCGCAGCCTGCGACCCTTCAGCCACTCGGTGGCCGACGGACCGGGTAGCGGCAACAGTCGCTGGGACAGATGTCGTGGCTCGGCCCATACCGTCCCATGGCCGGCTTGGGGGCGGCTGGGTCAAGACGTTCCTCGATTAGTTCCCGGATCATCCGCACGAAACGCGGATGCGTGCCGACCGTGCCCGCCCTCACCATGGGAATTCCCACTTCGGCGCACACGCCGGCCGCCTCCACATCCAAATCGTACAGCACCTCGAGATGGTCCGACAAGAATCCAATCGGGGCCAGCACGATACCGCTCAATCCCGCTTGACCGCTCAGCCTGCGGATCGCCGCGCTCACGTCCGGCTCCAGCCAGGGCTGAGCGGGCGGGCCGCTGCGGCTCTGGAAGACCAGCTCCCCACGCGCCAGGTGCAGCTGTTCGGCGACGAGTTCTGCCGTTTCGCGAAGTTGTTGCTGGTAATCGCAGTGCTCGGCCATGGCCACAGGAATGCTGTGCGCGGTGAACAGGACCCGCAGGCCGCTGTGGGCTGCGGGCGGGAAATGTTCGATCGCTTCCCGAACCCGCGCCGCCGTCGCTTCGATGAAGCCGGGATGATTGTAGAACACGCGGAGCTTGTCGACGACCGGCGCCGCCGCGCCCACCTCCGCACGCGCCGCCTCGATATCCTCCAGGTACTGCCGGCAGCCGGAGTAGGAGCTGTACGCGGAGGTGACATGCGCCAAGGCCCGCCGCCTGCCATCGGCCGCCATCTGCCGCATCGTGTCCGCCAGAAAGGGATGCCAATTGCGATTGCCCCAGTAGATCGGCAGTCCGATCCCGTGGAACTGCAGTTCGCCGCCCAGTGCGGCGATCAGTTCCCGCAACTGCGAGTTGATGGGGCTGACGCCGTCGAAATGGTAGTAATGCTTCGCGATCTCCAACATCCTTTCACGCGGGACCGGCTTGCCCCGGAGCACGTTCTCCAGGAACGGAATCACATCCTCGCGGGATTCGGGGCCACCGAACGATACGACCAACACAGCATCGTAGGAGCCTTCTGACATGCGTCACGGTAATTGCATCAGGCACACGGAGCAGAAACGACGATTTAGGGTGCAGCGATCACACAAAGGGTGTACACCGAGGAGTCCCGGCAAAAAGGCATCCTATCAGGAAAGTCTTGTCTGTCCAGACCGCTACGGTGGAGCGTCGCGAAGCGGAGGACTACCGCTGCGACGTGGACCTGACCGCGGGCGTCCACGAGATCGCGGCCGCTTTTCTGAACGACGCGTTGGCCGGCCAGAAAGACCGCAGTCTCCAGAGCGGACGCGAAAATTCTCGTCCTGGACGCCGCCGGCCGGCCGGCGCCCGGCGTGAAGGTCTCCCTCGAACAGACTCCTCACGACTTTCTGTTCGGCTGCAACATCTACATGATCACCATCACCCCCACGCCCTTCTTCTGGCACAGCTCAAACAGGTGAAGATCAGGGCCTCCCGGCGCGAGATAATGGGCGGATTCCACCTCAGCCAAATCCGAAGAACTGCGTCCAGCGTTCAACGACTTCGAGTTTACGCCCATTCGCCGGACGTGTCAAATTTGCCTCGCTGACGCTTCCGGTTTCGAGTTCTCCCCCTGCAGCCGTTTGTTCTGCTTCGTCCGCGGCAGGGACTATCTTGTCGGCACTTGCCGTGGTTATACTGGGGCGTCGCAATGGCCAACGACTGCTTGTCCTGGCCGCTTGGTGGATGGGACTGCCCAAAGGCGGCACTGCGAACTGATTCTTGTCCCTTCGTGGCCGGGAATGGTGTTATGAACTGGCGTTGCATCTGCGGATGGCTGATGACCTGGGGATGCCTGGCGGTGACGGGGCAGGTCCGAGTCCAGGGTGTCTTGGGATCCGATGCGCCGATTCGGTTCTCCCAGTTGGGTTCCCCCGGCGGGTTGAACCAGTACATGTCGGAAACTTGGGGCGTGGTGGGAGTCGGTGTCGTCAATGACGAAGATCAGCCGGTGGACGTGCTGGCGGCGTTCGGGTTCTCGCGGGACCCGGATGTGCAGTACGCCCGCCGCGTCTGGGTTCCCCCGCGGGCGGTGCGCCGCACGTGGGTGCCGATCAAGATGCCGCGTTTGCCGTCGAGTCGCGAGACGGTGGCCTGTTACGGCATGCTGATCGACGATCGATCGGGCGCCGAGGTCGTCTTGCGCGCCGGCCACGAGGAAGTCCAGCATTCGGCGCTGCTGCGGGTGAACAAGGACGGGGCGGTGACGGGAGCGCTGATCGGCGAGGAGGATTCGGACTCCGAATTCGACGAACCCGATTACGCCTACGAGGCGGTGATCGCCTTGCGGGCCACGCGCGGGCACAGCCGCGGCTTGGCCCTGATTCACGACCGCGATTTGCCTCCGCTGCGGGATGTGTTCGACGGATTGGACCAACTGGTCCTGTGGAACGATCATTTCGCGAGCGACGTGGCGATCCTGTCCGCCTTGCGGGCCTGGCTGATCGACGGTGGCGAGCTGTGGATTATGCTCGATCGGGTGGATTTCGCTGGGGTCGAACGGCTGTTGGGCGAGGCGTTCACGTGCCAACTGGTCAGTCGCGTCGAGCTGGATCAGGTAGTCATCCAGAGCGCCGCCTTGCCGCCTCCTGGCTTGTCGCCCTCGGCCGTGGTTCCGCCGGCGGAGTCCTACGAACAGCCGCTGGATTTTGCACGGGTGATCGTCACGGGCATGGAGGTCACGCACACGGTGCAAGGTTGGCCGGCGGCCTTCTGGCGACCCGTGGGTCGCGGGCGGGTGGTGTTTACCACCGTGGCCGGCCAAGCCTGGATTCGGCCTGCCACGGCCCGGCGGGACCGCTGGGACCCGAATCGGATGACGGACTACGAGCCCAAGCGTCCGCTGGACGAATTGCCGCTATTCCAGGGGCGGACGCGGCCGCTGGCCAGCCCCGGCGTCTTTCGCGACTACCTTTCGGAAAAAATTGGCTATCGGATCGCGTCGCGGGGACCGGTGAGCACGGTCTTGGGCCTGTTTTGCGGCGGGTTGCTGTTGGCCGGAGTGGCGCTGGCGCGGCGAAGGCGACTGGAGCATCTGGCCTGGATCGCGCCCTGCCTGGGGCTGCTGGCCGCTGTACCGCTGGCGGGACTGGGAATGCGGTCGCAGCGCGCCGTTCCGGCAACCGTGGGCGAGGCGCAATTCTTGGAGGTTGCCCAGGGCGCCGATCAAATCACGGCTACCGGCCTGCTGGCCTGCTACGATCCTGCACCGGCGACGGGCGCGGCGGGCGCTCGCCAGGGCGGCGTCTTCGCGCCGGAGGAAACACCCGCTGCGGGCACGACGCGGCGCATGGTCTGGACCGATCTGGACCAATGGCACTGGGAGAACCTGCGTATGACGACCGGCTTGCGGACGGCGTCGTTCCAGTGGGCGAGCGACCTGTCGCAGCGGCTGGAAGTCCGCGGCACGTTTGCCCCGGAAGGGTTCGTCGCCCGCTGGACCGGCAAGACGCTCTCGCTGACCGACGCGGTGATCGTGGTCCCCGGCCAGCCGTGCCTGGCGGTCCGGGCGGACGGACCGCGCCTGCTGGCAGGCCCGGGGGACGTGTTGGCAAGGGGCCGCTACGTCGAGGGCCGCTGGCTGAGTGATGAACAGCACCGGCGGCAGGCGGTGATGGAGAGGATACTGCAGCCCAGTGTGGGGCAGATGCGGGAACTCTCTCAGTCTCTGTTGTTGGGCTGGAGCGACGCCGTGGACATGGGGTTCCAGTTTTCCGGGCACCAGGCGCGGTTTGGGACGGCGTTGTGGTCGCTGCCCCTGACGATCGACCGTCCGCCCGGCGGAACGCGGGTTGTCATCCCTTCGTCGTTCCTGCAGTTCTCCGCCGGCGTTCGGCCGACGGACGAGCGTTCGTCTCCCTTGTACAACCGCCGGACGGGCGTGTGGATCCCTTCGCAAAAACCCACGCAGACGTGGTTGCGGTTCCAGGTGCCCGAGGCCGTGCTGCCGTTGCAGATCCAGAGCGCTCGGTTGACCGTGCAGATCACCGCGCCCAACCGCACGGTGCAGATCGTGCGGCGTGTGGACGAGCGCACCCAGTCGCTGCGCAAGGTGGACAATCCCATCGGGCAGATCGAGTTGACGCTCGAGGGCGCGACGCTGCCGGAATTGGATGCTGCCGGACGACTGCTGCTGGGGATCTTCGTCAGCGTGATGGCGGACGAGGCAAGCCAAGGGCGAGCCAGCGTCTGGAAGATCGACACGGTTCAATTGGAAATCGCCGGCACGGTGCTGCCGGAGCAAACCGAATGAACCCAACTAATTGAACAGGAGGAAACAGAGAAAAAGGAGTGCCGGCTTTTTCTCTGTTGTCTCTGTTTCCCAGCCCCCAGGAGTCGGACATGAGCGAGCCGGTCGTGGTGACGCACGAGTTGACGAAGAAGTACGGCGAGTTGACCGCCCTGGATCGCCTGTCGATCAAGTTGGACAAGGGCCGGATCCTGGGCTTCATCGGCCCCAATGGCGCCGGCAAGACGACCACGATCAAGATCCTGGTGGGCTTGGCGCGGCCCACTTCGGGCCAGGCCCGGATCGCCGGCGTGGATTGCTCGCGGGAGTCCCGCAAGATCAAGCGGCTGGTCGGTTACATGCCCGACACCTTCGGGTCGTATGACAACATGCGGGTGCGGGAATATCTGGATTTCTTCGGGGCCGCCTTCAAGATTCCCTGGCACCAGCGGAAACAGCGGATCGACGAGGTGCTGGAGACGACCGGTTCGGCTTACATGCAAGACCGTTTCGTGGAAACGCTCAGCCACGGAATGCAGCAGCGGATCGCCATCGCCCGCACGCTGCTGCACGATCCCGAAGTGCTGATCCTGGACGAGCCGGCCAACGGTTTGGATCCCCACGCCCGGATTGAAATCCGCGAGTTGCTGTTGCGGCTGGCGGCGATGGGCAAGACGCTGATCGTGACCAGCCACATCCTGCCGGAGCTGTCGCGGATCTGCGACCAGGTGGCGATCATCACGCGGGGCCGGCTGCGGGCGGCCGGCAGGCTGGACGACATCATGCGGCAAGTGCGGCACCAACGATTGATCGAAGTCCAACTGTCGTCCCGCAGCCAGCTGGAGGCGGCGGCCCGCGTGCTTCGCGAGTCGCCGGGCGACGAGACCTCGGTCGTGACCTCGGAGGCGGAAGCCATCGTGCGGTTCCAGACGGACCGCTCGGACGAGGATCTCGGCGAGTTGCTCGCCCAACTGGTCGGAGCGGGCGTCCGCGTGGTGCAGTACCGCGCGGTCGCGTCCGACCTGGAAGACGCGTTCCTGACGGTGACGCGCGACGATGCGGAATTACAGAATCCGAATCTCGAAATCCGAGACTCGAAACAAACGGCAAATTCCAAGTCTGAATGACGGAAACGAGAACGCGGTTTGGACGTATGTGGAACCATCCGATTGTACGGCGCGAATTTCTGGGCACGCTCCGCCGCCGGCGGGCGGCCGCAGCGATCATCGCCACGGCCCTGATCTTCTCGGCGCTGGTGCTGCTGGGTTGGCCGTCCGACGCTCAAGTGGACTTGAGCGGCGCCCCGGCGCAGAAGGTTCTGCGCCTGTTCGGTTACGGCCTGCTGGGCGCCTTGTTGCTGCTGACGCCCGCGTTTCCAGCCACGTCGATCGTCCGCGAAAAGCAGCGCGGGACCTTGGTCCTGCTGCTGAATTCGCCGCTGAAGCCGTGGTCGATTTACGGCGGCAAGCTGGCGGGCAGTCTGGGCTTCGTGCTCCTGCTGCTGGTGACCAGCGTCCCGGCGGCAGCGGCGTGCCATGCGATGGGCGGCGTTTCGCTGGGCGGCGAACTGCTGCCGCTGTATGCCATCCTGGTGCTGGTCGCCGTCCAGTACACGGCCTGGGCGCTGCTGGTCAGCACGTACGTCAATTCGCCGGACGCGGCGCTGCGGTACACCTATGGCGGCGTGCTGTTGCTGGCGATCGTCACGTTGGGGCCTCATTATTTTCTGCAGGGCACGGGCGGCTGGAAAGCGTTGTGCGCCGACCATCTGCGGTGCTTGTCGCCCATCCCGGCGGTGATGCAGTTGATGGGGCACAGCGGGGTCGGCGCCAAGGGACTGGTGGCGGGCGAGGCCGTCACCGCGCGCTGCGTCTGGTACGGGATCGCCGCCACGGGGCTGTTCGCAGGGCTGACGCTCGCACGGCTGAATCATACCCTGTTCGACCGCGCTCATTCGCAGGGCCTGATCACCGACGAGCGGTCCTGGCTGATCCGCACGATCCGGCGCATGTTCTTCGTGGTGGACCCCCAGCGCCGCAAGCTGACGATCGCCCCCCTGATCAATCCCGTGATGGTCAAGGAATTCCGCTGCCGCCGCTTTGGTCGGATGCACTGGATGCTGCGTCTGGCGGCCGTCAGCGCGCTGGCGTCCCTGGGTTTGACGTACGCGGCCAGCCTGGGCACGCTGGATTGGGGACCCGAGACGATCGGCGGCCTGATGGTGCTGCTGCAAGGGGCCTTGATCCTGCTGTTGGCGCCGGCCCTCACCGCCGGCCTAATCAGTTCCGAGATCGAAAGCGGCGGCTGGCAGTTGTTGCAGATGACGCCCTTGTCGGCTCCCCGAATCCTGATCGGCAAGCTGGCCAGCGTGGTCTGGCCGATCCTGCTGATCCTGGTCTCCACGCTGCCGGGCTACGTGGTGATGGTGTACATCGAGCCGGCGATGTGGCTGCAGTGCCGCCAGGTGTTGATCTGCCTGACGTTCACCGCCGTGTTCTCGATCACGCTCAGTCTGGCCTGCAGCAGCTTGCTGAGCCGCACGGCGACGGCCACGGCGGCGGCGTACGGAGCTTTGGCCGCCTGCTGCGGAGGCCCGTTGCTGGTCTGGCTGTTGCGGGACGCGCCCTTTGGGCACGGCACGGTGAGTTGGGCCCTGACCATCAACCCGATCGCCGCCGCGCTGGCCGTGATCCGCACGCCGGGATTCGCCCAGTACCAATTGATTCCCAACAGCTGGTGGTTTGCCACGTTTGCAGCCGCCTTGTTCCTCGCCATCGTCGTCATTCAAACCCATCGGCTGACGCGGCCCCAATGAGCAAGAATCCAACACTGACGACCGTAGCCCTCTCGCACCGCGAGAGGACAGCCAATCATCTCGCGGAGCGAGATGGCCACTCTCATCATCTCGCGGAGCGAGATGGCTACTCTCATCATCTCGCGGAGCGAGATGGCTGCGGAGGCCCCTTTCGCGCGAGCCCAGTCGGCGTTCTGGCCGCCGCCGCGTGGCTGGCGGTTGTGTGGCTGACGGCCGTCTGTTGCGGGCAATCGCGCAGGCAGCTGGATTTCGTGATGTTCACCGATCCGCGGCTCGAATTGCCGCCGGACGAGGTGCGGTTTCGGCCGGAGCTGTTGCGCTTGTGGCTGGCCGCGCTGGACTCGCCGGAAGCCGATCTGAGACAACAGGCCGCGCGGACCATGGCGTGGGCCCAAGCCCAAAGCGTGCCGGGCTTGGAAGCCGCCATAGCACCGCTGACCAGAAACGTGAAAGAGGACGAGCGGCGGATCGTGCGTTTGACGGCCGCCCAGGCGCTGGTGGCGTTCGACGCTCGCCAGTCGGCTCAGGTGTTGTTCGACCGCTGCCAGACGGACGGCTTGGACATGGCCCAGCTCGTCGAGCCGGCGCTGGCGCGCTGGCGTTTCCCGCCGGCGATCGAAGTGTGGCGCCGGCGACTGGAGGACGACAGCATCGATCGGCAGCGGCGGCTGTTGGCGATTCGCGCGCTGGGGGAAGTGCGCGACCAGCCGGCGGCCGATCCGCTGCTGCGGATCGCCGTGGCGTCTTCGCAACCTGCGGACGTGCGTTTGGCCGCAGCGGCGGCCGTGGCGCATGTCCGTCGCAACGGCCTGGAAGACGCCGCGCGCCGCTTACGATCCGGTGCGCCACCGGATATCGTGGATCGGCTGGTCGCGGTCCGGTTGCTCCGCGAACACGATTCGGCCGGCGCCCGGACCCTGCTTCTGGAAATGGTCCAGGACGAGGACTCCAGCGTCGTTGCCGGCGCGCTGGAGCCGTTGGTCGAATTGGAGCCGGCGCGGGTCATTCCGTTGGCCAAAGAGACGGCCGCCCGAGGCGACGCTAACGTGCGGCGATTGGTTGCGGTCGCGCTGGCCGCTTGTCCGTCCGCGGACAACGTGTCGCTGCTGGGCGACCTGCTGGCCGACCCCATTCCGAGCCTGCGGGCGTGCGTGCGGCAGTCTCTGGAGAAACTGGCCCAGTCGCCGGAGTGGAGGCCCGAAGCGCTCCGGCAAGGCGAACGGATGGTACACAGCGAGCGTTGGACCGCGTTGGAGCAGTCCGTGGTGCTGCTGGGGGCGCTGAACCACGTGCCGCCGGCGGACCGCTTCGTCGAGTTGTTGGAGCACCCGCGAGCGGAAGTCTACGTGACGGCCGCCTGGGGCCTGCGACGATTAGGCATCGACCGCACGTTGGCGCCCGCCTTGGACGTTGCACGAAAACGCAACGAGAACCGGCAGGAGTTGCTGTTGGGACGACGCGGGCGGCCGGATCTGGATCACCAGTTGGCGCACCTGTTTGAGTTCTTCGGCCAGAAGAAGCACGCCCCCGCCGAGCCCTTTCTGCGCACGTTTGTCGCCAAGGACCTGTCGATTCCGCAGGCTCGTTCGGCGGCCATTTGGGCCTTGGGCCACTTTCACGAAAACCAGCCGGACGCGGAGTTGGTGAAGGCCCTTCAGGCACGCCTGAACGACACGGGCATGCCGCCGGAAGACGAGCAAGTCCGCCTTTTCTGTGCCGTCACGCTGGGCCGTATGAAGGCTTCGGCGGCCTTGTCGGCGCTGGAGACCTTCAACGAGCCGAACGGGATCATCTCGCCCGTGGGATACGCCTGTGCCTGGAGCATTGAACGCTTGACCGGCAAACCGATCCCCCCCCGGCCCGCCCGCATCAAGTACCACGTCAACTTCTTCCTGGAGCCCTCCACCGCGGAACGTGCCGTGCAGTGAGAATTGGGAAATCAACCGGACTCCTTGACGTCCACCGAGCGCGGCACTATCACTAGGGACTCGTTTCGCAATCCAGGATCGCACCCCACGACAGGAGCCTCCCGCATGACATCCCTCGTCGCGCGGCGTGACTTCCTTCAACAATCGAGTCGTCTGCCTGGCCGACGCCTGAGTCAGTGGAGATCGCCGTGATGTCAGACCAAGAAGGAACGGACAACCCTCGCGGTTTATTCCTCGAGCGGATCGGGATCTTTCCGCCGCTGCTCTGGGGCTATGCGGGCCTGCTGTTGTTCATGATCGGCGACGGCGTCGAGGCGGGATATCTCTCGAAATACCTGGTCGATCGCGGAATCGCCAGCGAGAAGCTGGTCGCGGTGGTGTTCACGGTCTACGGCATCACCGTGGCGATTTCCGCCTGGCTCTCCGGCGCCCTGTCGGACCTCTGGGGTCCGCGCAAGGTGATGGCGATCGGCCTCTGGATCTGGGTGCTCTGCGAGGTGGGATTTCTGCTGCTGGGCGTAGCGCCCGGCAACTACGTCTGGCTGTTGGTCATGTACGCGCTGCGCGGCTTCGGCTATCCGCTGTTTGCGTACGGTTTTCTCGTTTGGATCTCCGTGGCCACGCCGCCGCGCCGCTTGGGGACCGCGGTGGGCTGGTTCTGGTTCGCCCTGACGGGCGGATTGATGACCCTCGGGCCGCTGTTCGCCAGCTGCGCCATTCCGTTGATCGGCCCCTACCAGACGCTGTGGTGCTCGTTGGGACTGGTCGCGCTTGGCGGCGCTGTCGCCCTGCTGGGCCTGCGGGAACCCATCGGGAGAAACCGTCTGGCGCCGCCGGGCGAGCATCCGCTGAGGACGCTGCTGTCCAGCGTTTCGATCGCCTGGCGGAAGCCCAAGACGGCGATCGGGTGCGTCGTCCGCATCATCAATACGGCGCCGCAGAACGGTTTCATCGTGTTCCTGCCGATCTATTTCACGAAGACGATCGGGTTTGAACTGGAGCAGTGGTTGCGCCTGCTCAGTTTCATGTTCTTCAGCAACATCATCTGGAATCTGCTGTTCGGCTTCATCGGCGACCGGCTAGGCTGGAGGCGCACCGTCGCCTATTGCGGCGGAGTGGGCTCGGCCATCACGACGCTGCTGCTGTACTACGCGCCCCACACGTTCGGCGTCAACTATCCCCTGGCGGTGGTGGCGGCGATTTTGTATGGGGCCACGCTAGCCGGGTACGTGCCCTTGTCGGCGCTGATGCCGTCCTTGGCTCCCGAAAACAAGGGGGCGGCCATGTCGCTGCTGAACCTGGGCGCGGGCGCCAGCAACTGGGTCGGGCCGGCGATCGTGGCAGTGTTCCTGCCGATCGTCGGGGTCGCCGGCGTGATGTGGATCTACGCCGTGCTGTACCTGATCAGCGCCGGCCTGACGCTGCTGCTGACGCTGCCCGGCGAACGGGATTGACGGCGCTTCATCCGGCCGGAACCGTTATTGTTTGGGCTTGATGAACAGGACCTCCGCCCGGTCGATCCATCCCGATCTCAAGTCCATCCGGAACCAGCCGTCGCTGTTCTTCTGGTGGATGCGGGTGGGCGACCGTTTGCCGAACTCTTTCAGGTCGTATTGAGCCCAGGTCTGGCCCATGTCCGGAGAGATGATGATCCCCAGCGTGTAGGGCGAGGCCGTGGCGTAGTGTGCCGCCAGAATCAGGCCGTCTTGAATGACCATGTTGGCACACTCGTATTCCGGGTTGAACAGCATCGTGTGCGCCCGGGGATTGGGAATGTCCGCCGGGGCGCAGCGGAAGACGCCGCGGTCGTGCGGCAGGGGGCCGTTGGCGTCGGCGATCCAGTAGGCTTGGCCATCGACAAAGTTGATGCCGCCGCACTTGTACCGTGCGTTGGAACTGGCCGATACGATCACCTTCCAATCCCACTTGTCCTGGCTCGCGTCGTAAGTGCCCCGCAGCCAGTGGCATTCCTGCCCCTCGGGTTTGTCGCCGTCGCCGGTGCAGGCATAGAACGCGTTTTCCACCGGGTTGTACGTCACACAATGAACGTGGCGGGCGATGACCGGATTGCCGGCGTCGCCCAGCAGCGTGCCGGTCCTGCCTCCGCCCGGAGCGCCGTTGTCGCGGTAATACGGGTTCTGTCCGAAGGCATAGGCGATTTTCACGGTCTGCCCGCTGTCGGTCGAGTAGTAGATGTTCACCGGCGTGGCCCCGCCCCGAACGTTGCAGTAACTCCCCCACACCAGCATCTCGACGCCGTTCACGTCCCAGGCGCTGACGCCCGTCAGACTGTGGAAGTACCAGCCGGGGTTGTCGGCGTTTTGCGGCGTGTGCGGAAGGTAGTCACTGCCGTCCGCCTTCTTGACCGTAATCGGCTGGTACGTTTTCAGGTTGTCGGTGCTCAAGTACAACTGAGCGCCCGTGGCAAAGAGGACGTTTCCGTTCTTCAGAATGTAGCTGAACGTGATCCGCTGGGCCTCGGCAAACGGGCTGCTGTGCGGCCAGGTGTGGCCGCTGTCTTCGGAGAGCAGGATTTTGTCTTCCGCGAAACCGAACGCCTTGTTTCCACGTTGCGAGTCGATGTAGAGACCCGGGGGCGCCAGGCGGTACCAGAAGTGGTCCGTTTCACCTTCGCTGGCCGGGGGAACGGTCGGCTCCGCGGCCCGCCCCATCGCGCTGGGCAGCAACAGCCCGCCGGCGGCCGCCGCCGTGAAACCCACAAACCCTCGGCGCGTCATTCGTTGTCTTGTGGTCATCATGTCGTTCCTTTCATCTTGAGGTAGTCAGGCAACCCTCGCGTCTGTGGCAAGTCCGCGCACGGCAACGAAGTCAATCGTAGCAGAATGGGCCGGCAGCCGAAACCGTGCGACCAGCCGACGGACGGAATAACGGGGGCGGCATGCGGGAGCGGCCCTGTCGCAAAATCTTACCTTTTTTGTGCATTCGCGCATTGACGATTTGGCTCAAAGGATGCGAAACTCGACACCAACCGCCCGCCCAGCAGCGCTTGTGTTTGTTTGTTGCCGATCATCACACGGAGTGTGATGGCTACTTTCACGGAGTGTGATGGCTGCTAACGATCCTTTGGGACAACGACGGCGTGTTGGTGGACACGGAAGGACTTCATTTCCGGGCCACACAGATGGACGAGACATTCCGCTTGGCAAAACGCCATCGCAATCTCGGCATTGCGTGCTTGATTTTCTTCGTGCGGCATTGGGTCGAAAAAGAAAAACGGTTGCCTGCTGGGCAAGGGATTGAGGATGCCACTGCTTGGCCAGGGCCTTGGAACAGCCGTGAATGTCTCCGATGGCGATGGTGCGGGGCATTTTGACTCCGGTCTGACGTGGAATTGCCGTCACTTGGCAGCTTCTTCCGGTGGCTTGTGGGTAACGAAGCTGCGATACAACAGCAAATCGTAGACGATCTTGATGCCTCCCGACAGGAAGAACGGCAGGCTGGCCCAGGCCGGATTTCCCACGAGCAACGCCGCCAGCATCGGCGAGATGGACGCACCAATCGAACGAGCTACGCCGGTCACACCGGATGCCGCCGAGCGTTCTTCGGGTGCGACCACGGCCATCGTGTAGGACTGGCGGGTCGGCACGTCCATCTGCGAAATGCTGAATCGCAACATCAGCACCGTGATGGCTAAGGGCAGATTTGGCATCAACGGCACGAGCATCAACAGGACATTCGACGGCAGATGGGTGAACACCATCGTGTTGATCAGGCCGAAGCGACGGGCCAGCCAGATGGCCGCCAGCGACGACAAGCCAGCCAGCGCATTGGCTCCGAAGAAGATGCCGCCCAACGTAACCGGTTCCACCCCAAACCGGACGTGGAACCAGTAGGCCACGACGCTTTGGATAACGAATCCGCCCCCGAAGGCATCCAGGGCAAAAAGTCCGGCCAGACGAGCGATGATGCCTTTCGACTGATGCAGGCCAAATCGGCTGCCCGTGGGCGCGGTCGTGGCCTCTGCCTGGACGGCGATCTCCGTCTTCGGGGACAGGCCCAGGAAGATGATGGCAAGTGCAAGGCCGAAAGCCCCGTAACCCAGAACCACGGGACGATAAACGTCCGGTCCTTCCAGGCCGGAGTGAGCGGTTGCCTGACAGACCGCTCCTCCAGTCAATGCTCCCAGGGCCGTCGCCAGCGATCCGACGAGGTTGTACCAAGCGAACACAGCCGTGCGTTGCCGGCCGGTGACGAGTTGCGACAAGGCGGCTTGTTCGATGGACAGGAACGGGCCGACTTCGTTGCCGCTCGGACTGATCACGCCGATGGTGGCGGCGACCAGTAGCCACAGAAAATCCTTGGTCACGGCGAAGATGACGCCCGCCAGAAGCATCAGCACGGAACCGGCGATCAGCATTTTGCGTCTGCCGATTCGATCCGCCGTGGTGGTGATCCACAGCGAGATGGCGGTGTCGCCCAGCAACGTCCACGTCAGCAACAGCCCCACCCGCTCGTCGTTCAGGCCAATCGACTTGAGGTACAGGACCAGCACGACCGACAGGAAGCCATAGGCGAACAGGCGAATACAACGGGTGGCAAACAGCCGCCAACCGTCAGCGTTCAGTGTCTGTATTTCCGGGATTTGAGTTGGGTCTGATGGCATGGCAACTGGTAGTGGGGTCTTTTGCGTGACACGGTAGGTCAAAGGCCCCACGGCGGGGCGGGAGTTTGGCACGGAAGTTTTGGACTGGTCATCGCCCGTGATTGCAGGTCGGTTGTCCGTGTGGTATCACGACAGCTATCGCCTGAAAGACCGACCACCCGAATAAGCTCTGGTCCATCCTGCTCGGCACACAAGAGCACGGGGCGGACGTCACGGCCGGGGTCAACCTCCGACCGGACGGCCGCCCCGCTGTCGTGCGCGGAGTCCGGTGCTGGTGGCTGGGCCGCCGTGGTTGGCCCGTCACTGGCCTCTGCTACCCGGTGTCGAATCTCTGTTAGGAGTTACCTGCGCGGAGGGTGTCGTTGCCGGGGGCGGGCCCTTGGTCGTCGAAGGCGGTCCAGACGGGGATTTCCTGCCTGAGCTTGTTGACGTATTCGTCACGTTGCTCTTGGATCCGCCGCTCCCGAAGCGTCTCCTTGATTTCGACCTGGGCCTGCTCGAACGGCACGCGGCCGGCTTCCGTCCGCTCGATGACTCGCACGATGTGGAAACCTTCGCTGTCCTCCAGACGCTCACTCAAACGCCCGGGGGGCAAGGTGAAGATCGCCTGGTCGATCGTGTCGGATGCCAGGCTGCCGCGCGTGGTCCAGTCGTGATAGCCGCCGTCGGCCGCGTCGATGCTCTGAGACCGCCGCTGGGCCACGACGTGCAGCGGCGCCCCGCGCAGCACCTCGTTGCCCATCTCGCCCAGCGCCGCCCAGGCTTCCTGCTTGGAGGCGAAGCGGTCGAAGCGGACGGTCAGCTTTTCCCAACGCGCTTTGGCTGGAAGATCGTAGTCCTTCAGATGCGCTCGGTAGTAATCCAGCATCGCTTGATGCGTGATTTCCGGTTCAAAGTTGATTTTCTGCGCCAGCACGGACTGTCCCATCGCGCGCTCGACGAAGGTCTGCTTCTGCCGCTCGAGCGACGATCCGAATTCTCGCAACTTGGCGTCCAGTTCCATGCTCGTCTCGAGCTTGGCCTTCTTCAGTGCTTCGGGCAGCTGCTTTTCATAGAACTGCTCCTCCGCCCGCTTGGTGATGTTCGGCAGTGCCTCCTTCATCTTGTCTGCGGGAATCGTGCGGAGGAAGTCGAGATACAGCAGCTTGCCCTGGATGGCACTTTCCAGGGCCTGCCTCATCAGCTTTTCCTTCTGCGCCTCGATGGCCGCTTTCTGCTGCTCGACGACCTGCGGATCCAATTCGGCCAGGCGGGGCGCCATCACCTGCTCGACCAGCGGCATGACGTCGCCGACTTGAATCGGCTGGTCCCCGACCCAGGCGATGATCTGGCCCGGCTTGAAGACGGAAATGGGCGGTTCCTGCGGAGGCGGGGGAGGTCGCATCCACGGCGAGGATGGCGGCAGGGATGCCACGGAAGGCGCTTGGTTCGGCGGCAGTCGATCGTAGGGCGGCCCGAAGACGCGAGATACCACCGGCTGGACCACGGCGGCGGGCGGCGCCGGCGGCGGCTGGTTCAGTTCCGTGTCAAACCGCGGCGGCGGAGGCGGCTCCTCCGCTGGCACTGCGCGCACCGGCCCCGCGGCCATCCAGGCTGCAATCAGGCATGCGACCGATACCCTTGTCCGTCGGAGCAAGATGTCCGCCTTCGTTGCCAAGATAAGAAAGTCGGATGAGCCAGGGCCGCCAACGCCGCGCGACGCCATCGGGCGACTGCCAGAAGCCCGGCGCTGGCAGTGCCGCCTTCAGGCGGTCCAGTGAAAAACCGGCCAAAGCCGGCACTACAAAGCTTCGGAAAAGCCGGGCTTCTGCTCCCGCCGGCGGCCACGCGGCGCGCGGGATTATAGCCAGCACTTCAGCGGGGCCGCAACACTGATTTGACGAGGTTCAGGATCGCGTCCGCGTCCGCGATCCCTTCCGGTAGCCGCAGGTACGCGCTCTGTTGATCCACCACCCGCAGTTTACCGCCGCTGAGCCTGGCCAATTGCTCGATCCGGGCTCGCTGCGTGTATCGGAAAACCAGGAAACGGCCTTCCATGTAAATCTCGGCAATTTGCCAGATCGCGGCGTCGATCTTCAACGCTTCCCTTGCCAGCATCCGCTGGACCGGCTCCGGGAGCGGCCCGAACCGGTCCGCTAGCTCGCCCCGGTACTCCTCCAACTCCTCCGCCGCGGTGATCCGCGACAGCTTGCGGTACAGGTCGATTTTCAGCCGCATGTCCGGCACGTACTCCGTGGGCAAGTACGCCTGGCCGGGCAGCGCCAAATCCACGTCGATGGACATCTTCGGCGGCATCTGTTTCAACCGCCGGACCGCGTTCTCCAGCAGCTGGCAGTACAACTCGTACCCCACCGCCGCAATGTGGCCGCTTTGCTGGGTCCCCAACAGGTTGCCGGCCCCGCGTATCTCCAGGTCCCGCATGGCCAAGGCAAAACCGGCGCCCAGATCGCTGAACTCCTCGATCGCCCGCAGTCGCCGGGCCGCGTTCGGCGTGACGTGCTTGCCGGGGTCGATCAGCAGGTAGCAGTACGCGCGGTGCTTGTACCGCCCGACGCGGCCGCGCAGCTGGTGCAAGTCGGCCAGCCCGTAGCGGTCGGCCTCGTCGATAAACATCGTGTTGGCGTTGGGGATGTCCAGCCCGCTTTCCACAATCGTGGTCGCTAGCAGCAGATCGAACTTGCCCTCCACGAAATCGACCATGACTTCTTCCAGCTGCGATTCGGGCATCTGGCCGTGACCGATGCGCAGTCGCGCTTCGGGCACGATGTGCTGGAGCCGTTTCGCGACGACGTGGATGTCCTCGACACGGTTGTGGACGAAGTAAATCTGCCCGTTGCGGTTCAATTCGCGGAGGACCGCGTGGCGGATCAGGTCCGCATCGAACCGCGTCAACCGCGTTTCCGTCGCCACACGGTCTTCGGGCGGCGTCTCCAAATTCGAGATGTCCCGCACGCCGACCAGCGACATGTGCAGCGTGCGCGGAATGGGAGTGGCGGTGAGCGTCAGCACGTCGACGGTGGTCCGCAGGGCCTTCAACCGCTCTTTGACCTCCACGCCGAAACGCTGTTCTTCGTCGATGATCACCAAGCCCAGGTTGCAGAACTTGACGTCCTGAGACGCCAGCCGGTGCGTGCCGATCACGATGTCGATATTGCCGGTGCTCAAGCGGTTGACGATGTCGCGCTGCTGGCGCGGCGAGCAGAAACGGCTCAGCCGCGCGATGTCGAACGGGAATTCGGCCATCCGCTCGCGGAACGTGTGGAAGTGTTGTTCGACCAGCACCGTGGTGGGCGCGAGCAGGGCCACCTGGTAGCCGTTGTCGACGGCCTTGAAGGCCGCCCGCATGGCCAGCTCCGTCTTGCCGAAACCCACGTCGCCGCACAGCAGCCGGTCCATCGGCCGCGACGCGGACATGTCCCTCTGGATGGAGCCGATCGCCGACAACTGGTCGGGCGTTTCGTGATAGGGAAAGGACGCGTCGAACTCGCGTTGCCAGTCGCTTTCGACGGCGAACGCGATGCCGGGCCGGGCCCGCCGCTGGGCCTGCATCTCCAGCAGTTCGGCGGCCAGGTCGATCACGGCGGATTCGGCGGCCTGCTTCTGCCGGACCCAGGTCTTGTTGCCGATTTTGGCCAGCACGGGGCGGGTTTTCGCCCCTCCCACGTACTTCTGGACCAGGCCGATGCGGGTGGCGGGTACATAGATCTTGGTGCCGCCGTGGAACTCGATCTGCAAGTGCTCCTCGACGCGGCCTTCCTTGTCCAGCAGCTGCATGCCGCGGTACCGGCCGATGCCGTGCGCCAGGTGGACGACCAGGTCGCCCTCGCGGAGGTCCAGGAAGCTGTCGATGGCCTTGCCCAAACGCCGCCGCGGCAGTCGCCGCAGCTCGCCGCGATGGAACAACTCGCCGCTGGTGATCACGATGATCCGGTCGCGGGCCAGGCGAAAGCCCTCGCGCAGCGTGCCCAGCGGAAAGTGCAACCGGCCGGCGGCGGCCAGTTGCGTGGTCCGCAGCAATTCCGCCAGCCGCTCGATCTCCGCCTCGGTTTGCGAAACCAGGAACACCTCGTGGCCCTCGCCCACCTGGTCCAGTTCCGTGCGCACGCGGTCGATCTCGCCGCTGAACCGTTCGACCGATTCGATCTGCAAACGGCAGCGAGCGCCCAGGCTGCCGCGGGCCAGACCGGACGCCGTGGCGACGGCAAAGCGGCCCGTCCGCTGCATGACTTCCGGAAAGCTGTGCAGCTCCTGCGGGCGCTCCAATCGCTGCAGGTAGGCTTTGGCTTCCTCTTCCGCCCGCTCCAGTTCGTGAAACAGGAAGACACTGCGCGGCGGCAGGTAGTCGCTGAAGTGGCCGCGATCCTCAGACGATGGCTCGGCGACGGTGATTTCCACCTGGTCCAACGTCTCCAGACTGCGCTGCGTTTGGACATCAAAACGGCGCAACGACTCGACCTGGTCGTCAAAAAACTCGATCCGCACGGGTTGGAACCAGTCCGGCGCGAACACATCGACGATCCCGCCGCGGCAGGAAAACTCGCCCGGCAGCTCAACGGCACTGGTGTGGTGGAACCCGCGCTGCACCAGCCAGGCCGGCCAAGCGCCGACATCCACACGCTGGCCGATCCGCAGCTGGCGACTGCTGGCCGCCAGCCGTTCGCGGCTGGGCGTGGGCTGCAAGAGGCTGTGAATGCTGGTCGCGATCAGGCGGGGAAATGCTGCGGGCTCGGAAGGGGCGTCCGTCGCCGCAGCGGGCTGGGAAGGCGTTGGCGGGTTGGCCGCGCGAATCAGTTGCTTTAAGGTCCGCAGCCGTTCGGCGTGAATCTCGTCGTGCAAGATCCGTTCGCCGGGCTCGGACTCCCAAGCCGGGAAACGTGCCGCCGGGGCGGGGGAAAACAGGGACAAATCGTCGCAGAACGTGTCGATCTCGTCCTGATGCGGACAGACGACGACCAGCGGTCCGGCTGCGCTTCGCAGCAATTCAGCGGCTACCAGCGCGCACGACGACCCCCACACTCCGTCCAACGTAGCCGGCTGCCCGCGGGACAGGGCAGACACCACGTCGGCGAAGCCTTCGTGCTCGTTCAGGCGCCGGGCCAGCTCGCGCAAACGCTCCGACGCCGCCGTGGCCAGCGATGAACCTGACATAGTTGCAGAGCCTGATTGTATCGCCGGGAGGAACGGGGAAAAGATGCGGAGGGAAATAAGTGAAGAAGTCCAAGGGTGAAAAAGTCCAGGAGTCTCAGAACCGGAGGGGGAGTGTGTCCCGCAGTTGCCGTGACGGAGACGGCATACGCTGGATCGAGTCTGGGGTGGGGCCTACAATTCCAGGCTGAATTAGGATACAAACTTTGTCTCGCTTAGGCGAACGGTCTTGGCGAGCGGTGGGCGTTAGCCCACCGGTTGGCCCAGGGTTGGCCTGCAAGCATCGGAAGAACCGGCGGGCTAACGCCTCACCGTTCGCCAGGAGATGTCCGCCCCTCGGCTCTGGAAATCGGTGACTCTTAAACTTTTGCACTTTTCGACCTCTTTTACATTTCGACCTCTTTCACATTTCGCCCCGTTTTGGCTTCGGCCGGGAATTCGCCATGCCGTTGGATCCGCAGACCCGCGTGCTGTTGCAGCAGATGGAGAAGGCGAACTTGACGCCCTACGAGGCGATGACGCCGCAGGAGTCGCGCCGCCAGATGGCCGTGGGCAGTTGTTTTATGGAGCGGCCGCCGGAGGTGTTTTCTTGGGAGGACCGCGAGATTCCAGGGCCCGAAAGCCGCCTCCGCATCCGCCTGTACCGGCCGTCCGCCGATGATCCGTTGCCGGTCGTCGTCTTTTTCCACGGCGGCGGCTGGGTGATGGGCAGCATCGAAACGCACGACGTGTATTGTCGCCAGCTGGCCAATGCGTCGGGGCATGCCGTGGTCTGTGTCGACTACCGCTTGGCGCCGGAGCACAAGTTCCCGGCGGGGCTGGAAGATGCCTACGCCACGGTTGGCTGGGTCTGGGAACACGCTGCCGAGGTCGGGATTGATGCCCGGCGCATCGCGGTGGCGGGCGACAGCGCCGGCGGGAATCTGGCGGCGGCGGTGGCCTTGCTGGCCCGCGATCGAGGCGGACCGCCGCTGGCCTTCCAGCTCCTGATGTACCCGGTCCTCGACTGCAGTTTCGATACGCCTTCCTACCGCGAGAACGCCACGGGATACCACTTGACGCGGGCCGCCATGATCTGGTCCTGGCGGCATTACCTGAAGAGCGAACTCGACGGACTGTCTCCCTACGCCTCCCCGCTGCAAGCCGAGGACTTGAGCGGCCTGCCGGCGGCGATGATTCTGACCGCCGAGTATGATCCGCTGCGGGACGAAGGCGAAGCGTACGCCGAGCGTCTGAGGGCGGCCGGCGTGCGGGTGGAACTGCGGCGCTACGACGGCCTGATCCACGGTTTCGCCCGCCGCACGAACGTCTTGGACCGCGCCCGCCAGGCGCTTCAAGACGTGGCGGTCGCCCTGCGCAACGCGCCGGCGGACTGAACACGCTGGGATGTGAAATCCCAATCCCTCACCTAGTCTTTCACCTAATCTTTCACCTAGTCTTCTCCCACCGCCTGGAACCCCTTGAAGCCGGAGGGAGATTAGGTGAAAGATCAACTTAGGTCAAGTCTCCCCCGCGGATGGCATGGCGATACCACGGATGCAGACGCAAACGTGCCCCTTGTTGGCGTTTTCACGGGCACGTGTTAAGATTTGGCCTTGCGGATACTCTCTGCCACCACACGGAAGTCGTCCATGTCCAAGAAGCGCAAGCACGGCGGCGTCAAGCAAGGTTTCGATCCCTTCCTTCGGGCGCAGCGCGAGTTGGCCAAGGGCAACGTGAAAGACGCCCTCAAGGAAGCCAGAGTCTGTTTTCGCGAAGACCCCAGCCCGGAACGTCGCATGCTGTTGGAGCGGGCGCTGGGTGCGCGCGCCGAGCAACTGCAGAAAGCCGGCCTGCTGGACCAGGCTAAGGATGTCTTTGCCGAATTGACGCGGCTGGGGGTGACGGCCCCGGAGGTCCAGGCCCAACTGCCGCGGCTGCGGATTCTCCTGGGGCTGGCCGAGCCGGGGCCTGCGGGAGATTCGGCGGGCGACTGGGAAGCCAATTCGGACCTGCTGATCGAGTTGGCGGATCAGGCTGTTTTTCACCCACAGCGGATTCCCGACAAGTATGTCGAGATGCGGCAGGATTGCCTGCGAGTCCGCGCGGCGCTGGAGGCCGTCGAGCGCGAAGAAGACGCTCGAGCGGCCGAGATGATCAACGAGATCGCCCGCCGGTCCCCGTTTGCGGACTGGAAGCTGTTCGTCCGCGGGCTGTCCGCTTTCTACGCCGGGGAGGCGGAGCGGGCGCGTGCCAACTGGGATCGCCTGGAGCCGAAACGCCCCGCCTTTCGCATCGCCCAGACGCTGCTGGTGCATTCCGGACAGCTGCCGGCCGACCAGGCGGCGCTGGACGTAGCCAACGGTTTGCGGCGTTTGGAGTACGCGGTGCAAGGCGATCCGGTGTGCGGACAACTGCAGCTGATGGGCCAGCATTTTCAGGCGAATCACTGGTCGGGCCTGTTCCACGTCTACCGCGCGTTCCGGCAGCGGTTCGCCAAGTCGCACGGACCGTTGATCGAGCGGGTCACCGACCTGCTCTGGAAACGGCTGGTCCGCGACGGCTGGGGGCACGGCCTGAACCGGCTGATGTCGATAGCCCTCGCACCGCGGCTCGATCCCGGCTGGAATCGGGCTCGTGCCTTGATGGCCGAAGAATCGCAGCACGATGGATACGAAAGGGCCGACCGTTGCTGGAGGGCTTACGCCCAGGAGTTGTTGTCGGGGAATTTCCTCCGCGAAGACGAACGGCAAATCGCCGCCGGACTGGTCTATCAGCGGCTGGCGCGCCAGCTGGTCATCCGGGCTCATAACGAAGAGGCTTCCCAATCGTTTTCCCCGTTCTACGACGAGGAGGACGAAATCTATGCTGAGGAATTCCGCCGGGACGCCGCCCGCTGTTACCAGCAGAGCCTGCGCTGTGCGCCCCAAGTGCTGACTGCGTACAAAGAGTTGGCCTCGCTGCACCTGGAAATGGAACAGGATGCGAAAGCGGTCCAGGTGTACCAATCGCTGCTGAAACAGTTCCCCGACGACTACGAAACGCACCACTGGCTGGCCAACTACTACCTGGAAGACGACCAGCCGGACAAGGCGGAACGCTATGCCAACGAGGCGCTGCGGCTGCGGCCGCGCGATCCGGCGACGGCCACGTTGCTGTGGAACCAGCGCGCGGCTATGATCCGGCTGTGTGCCAAGAAGCGGAAGTTCGAGCTGGCACGGCACGAGTGCGAGTTGTTGGCGCAGCAGCGGCCGGCGGACACGGAAGCGTACTGGCTGGACCTGCTGCGCGCCGCGGTCGAATACAAGGCGAACAACGTGCAGCAAGCCGAGCGGTACGTCGCGGCGGCCGAAGCCCAGTTGCCGGACCCGACGCCGGTGTGGATGATCATGCACGCGCACGCCGCTCGATTCGGTTTGAAACGCGAGATCAAGAACGAGTTCGGCGCCCGCTTCAAATCGGCCGTGGCGGGGAAGTGCTGCAGCCAGACCGCCGGGCAACTGGCCCGCATCCTGCTGCCGTTCGCCACCAAGCAGATCAAGTACACGGGTCTGGCCACCCACCGGCGACTGGTTCAGGATTACCTGCAGCGCTGCCAAGGCTTGACGTGGCGGCGCGAGGACCTGCGCAGCGCCGTTCGGTTTCTGGAAGTAGCGGACAGCTGGCGGCACCGTGCGCTGCGGGATCGGCTGCTGGAGGAGGGGCTTGCCCAGTTCCCTCAGGAACCACTGTTCCACTACATGGCCGGCAACGCGGGCATGGAAGCGGGGCCGTTCGTGATCGATATTCAGCAGACTCGCGAGCACTTCCAGTCGGCCCTGAAATGGAACGAGACAGCGGACGTCAAGCTGCCCGACGACTACGTCAAGACGGCGAAGCACGCCTTGGTCTTGCTCGACCGCACTCAGGAGATGCACGGGCGGATGGGCGACTGGGAATTGGAGGACGACGAGTTCGAGGACGACGATGAATACGACGACGAATACGACGACGAATACGACGGCGAGGATGGCGACGAGGACGAAGACGGCTCGGAGTTTGGGGAGGCGTTCGATGCCGTCGACTTGGATCGCGTCGCGCCGCCTGGTTTGATCGACGCCTTCAAACGGGCCGCCGCCAGGATGGGAATCAGCATGCCGGAACTGTTGCACCGCGCCGCGAGCGGCGAGCTGGGCCCGGAAGACATCCTCGGACCGCTGCCGTCGGACGACGAGTTTTCGGGGCCGCCCAAGTGGCGGAGGAAGCACAAGGGGGCTCGCAGGCGATAGACCGCATGATGTCACCTAATCTTTCACCCACTTTCACCTAATCTCCCCGGCTCCAACAGTGAAGGATTACATGCGAGATTAGGTGAAAGACTAGGTGAAAGACTAGGTGAAAGATTAAGGCACTAGCTTTCGGCGCAGCCGGTCAAGTTCACATGAGACCACAAGCAACCAGGAACCCACCATGATCGACCCGTACGAAGTGTTGAGCGTCAGCCCCGATGCGACCGAGGAGCAGATCCGCCAGCGGTATCTGGCCTTGGTGCGAGAATTTCCGCCCGAACAGGAACCGAAGCGGTTTGCCGAGATTCGCCAGGCCTACGACCAACTCCGCGATCCCGTGGTCAGCCTGGAAAGGCGGCTGTTCAACGTGACGGCGGTGGATACGTTCGACACCTTGTTGGCGGCGGAGCGCCAGCGGCAGCGCGCACGACGCCTGCCGACGCCGATCCTGCTGTCGCTGGGCGAGCCGTAAGGCGCCGCGTTTTGGAGTGCGGTGCCTTGTCACCGCTTTGGACAGCGGCCTGCAGCGTTGTGGCGGATAGGGTTCAGGAGATGCGCTGACGAACGGGGCGACGGACATTTATGGCCCTCGACACGGAAGACATCCTGCGTCGTTTCCAGCAGTGGTTGACGCAGACGAGCCAGGAGTTGGAGCAGACGGCGGAGCCGCCGCCTGCGGCGGAACCGTCCGCGCCGCCGGTCGGCTTGCTGCAATTGATCGAGGCCTTCACGGCCCTGCGGCACGAATTGAAGCTGCAGACCAAGAGCGCCCGCGGCTTGGAAGACTCGTTGCAGGCGGCGCTGGGCGGACTGGACGGGGCGATCGAGCAGTTTCGCGGCGTCCAGCCGCAGGAGACGGCCGCTGCGGAGAAGGCCGCGCGGCCGATGGTCGAGTCGTTGATCGAATTGGACGAAGCGCTGCGGCGAGGCGAAAAGGCGGCTGCCGCGACACAGCGGCGGCTGCTGGAGGAAACGCCGCAACGGCTGGCCGAATGCCTCCAGCAGCGTTTCGCCCAGCTGTCCGCCTGGCGGCGTTGGCGCTGCCGGCGGTGGCAGGCGGAGGTGCTGCAGCTGTGCCGCCAACAACTCGACGAAACGCAGGCCCCCGTCTTGTCGTTGTTGACAGAAGGCTATCAATTGATCGGTGCCCGCTTGCAGCGGATGTTGACCGAACATCGGATCGAACGCCTGGCTTGCATCGGCCGCCGCGTCGATCCGACACGGATGAAAGTGATCGAATTGGTCGACGCGCCGGACGCAGCTCCCGAGACCGTGGTCGATGAACTGCGTCCGGGCTACGTGTGGCGCGGGCAGGTGGTGCGGTATGCCGAGGTCCGCGCCACGCGCGCCGCAGTGCAGTCTGCGGACGCGGACGATAACGCGCCGGCCGAGGACGCCGGTCTATCCAGCGCCTTCGGCGGAGCGGAAACGGACGGTGACTTTGAACGCTGACCGGGTTTTGGAGTGCGGTGCCTTGTCACCGCTTTGAGCAGCGGCCTGTACGCAGCGGAGGATGGGGTTCAGCTGAAATCGCAACGCACCGGAACGCGAAGCGGCGGTCGTTGCGTCGGAGTCGAACCAAAGCGGCGACAAGGCGCCGCACTCCAAAACGTGCATGTGAAAGGATGCTTGCGATGGAGACGATTATCGGGATTGACTTGGGCACCACCAACAGCGCTGTTTCGGTGATCCGGGACGGCTTGCCCGTGATGTTGCCGGCGGCTGACGGCCAGCCGATCCTGCCGTCGGTCGTGGGAATGGATGGCGAAGGCCGGCTGTTGGTCGGACAGACGGCTCGCAACCAGTACGTCCTGGCGCCCGAGCGGACGGTGAAATCCGTCAAACGGAAAATGGGGCAGGACGTCAAGCTGCCGCTGGGGCCACAGCAATGCACGCCGCAGGAAATCTCGGCCATGATCCTGCGGACGCTCAAGGAGCAGGCCGAGCGGGCCTTGGGCCATGCCGTCCGCAAAGCCGTGATCACGGTGCCCGCGTTTTTTAACGAGACCCAGCGCGAGGCGACGCGCGCCGCCGGCGACCTGGCCGACCTGGAAGTCGTGCGGATCATCAACGAACCGACGGCCGCGACGTTGGTGTACGAACCCCGCAGCGAGCGTCACGAGCGGCTGCTGGTGTACGATTTGGGCGGCGGCACGTTCGACGTGTCCGTCGTGCAGATCGAACAGGGCGTGATCGAAGTGCTGTCCAGCCACGGGGACACGCAGCTGGGCGGCGACGACTTTGACGAACTGCTGCTGACCTGGGTCTGCGAAGACTTCCTGGACAGGCACGGCCTGGATCTGCGCGAGATCCCGACCGCCAGGTCGCGGCTGCTGCAGGCGGTCGAGGAGGCCAAGAAGCGGCTGTCGTTCGAGCCCTTCACGGAGCTGGCCGAGGAGTTCATCGCCGACAAGGACGGCCTGCCGCTGAACCTGAAAATGACGCTCGAACGGCGCGATTACGAAGAATTGATCGAACCGCTGCTGAACAAGACGGTCAAGTGCGTCGATGCCGCCTTGCACGACGCCGGCCTGCGTGCGGCGCAGATCGACAAGGTGATCCTGGTGGGCGGCAGCAGCCGCACGCCGCTGGTGCACCACTTGCTGCAGGCGCAGTTGGGGCAGCAGCCGCATTTCGAGATCGATCCGGACCTGTGCGTGGCGATGGGCGCCGCCGTCCAGGGCGGCCTGATTGCCGGCGTGGACGTGGGCGCCGTGCTGGTGGACATCACGCCGCACACGCTGGGCATCGAATGCATCGGCCCGCTGCACGGCGTCCGCTCGCCTCACCTGTTTTCGCCGATCATCGAGCGCAACACGCCGCTGCCGGCCACGCGGTCGGAGATCTACTACACGAACTACGACGGGCAGGACAGCGCCGAGATCCACGTGCTGCAGGGCGAGGACGAAGACGCGCGGCTCAACCAGTCGGTCGGCAAGTTCGTGCTGGAGGGCCTGGACGCGGACGCGGCGGAGGGCAACGAGGTGCTGGTCCGCTTCGAACTCAACCTGGACGGCATCCTCACGGTCACGGCCGTGGAACGGGCGACGTCGTTGGAGAAGAAACTGACGATCGACAACGCCGTCACGCAGTTCCGCGCCAAGAACCGGGACGAGGCCAAGGCCAAGTTGGCGTCGATGTTCGGCGTGGTCGAAGCCGCCGAACAGGAGGTCCAGCCGGTCGAGCAGCCGCGGGACGCCGAACTCGAGGAGGCCGTCGCCGGCGCGCGGGATTTGATCGCCAAGTCGCGTCAGATCGCCGCCTCCGCCGGTGCCGAGGACGCCGACGAGATCCGCGAGTTCGTGGGGCAGCTCGAAGCGGCCATCGACGGCGGCTCGGCCGAGAAAATCCAGGAAATCGCCGCCAAACTGGAGGACGTGGTGTTCTACCTGGAAGACGCCTAACGCGGGACTTGCCGTACCGACATTCCGCGATTTGTTTCGCGAACGAAGATCCGAAGAAGGACATGAATGGCGAATACTGAGTAGTGAATACTGAATGCGGAATGCCTCGATGTCCGATCATTCTGACTTCCGTATTCTCTATTCACGATTCGTTCCCGCGCGGTTAAACCGCAACGCCATCGGCGTGCGCGTCGCGACGGACGGTTGGCGAGAGGCAAGACGATGGATCAAGACCCCAGTTCAGCACCGGAACCTCCGCCCGGCGAACTCCGCTGTCCCACGTGCGGCGCCCGGCAGGGCTGGGCCGATATCTGCCGCCGCTGCAAGTGCGACCTGTCGCTGGTCGTCGCCGCCCATCGCCGCCGCCGACAGTTGCGAGCGCAATGCCTGGGCTGGATACGGAGCCAGCGACTGGATGCGGCGTTGCGAACCGCAAGCGAACTGCACGCCCTGGCGCCCGACGCGGACAGCCTACGCTTGCTCGCCGTCGCCCGACTGCTCCACGGCAGCTACGCCGGCGCGCTGCAAACACTCGCAGGATCGGCGCCAAACCCGGAAACACAAGGCTGCCGCCCGGATGCGCGGCGAACGCTCGACACATCACTCGAGCCCATAGGAATTCCGGATGAACCAACTGGCCGACAAGTCGCAGGAGGGGGATCTGACGGCGGATGAGCATGTCGAGACCGAGAGCTATCGCCGCGTGGGGCAGCGGACCTGCGCCGTCTGTTCCGGCGGGCGGTCCGGGCGGTAGATGTAGTCGGGCCAGAGGGGACAGTTCAGATCGGTCCAGGCCTTGATCGCCCGCAGGCCGGTCTCGTCGAGCTGGACTTCTTGGTGATTCTTGTCGGCCAGCACCTCCCAGAGGCGGCTTCGCAAGGTGCCGAACGAAAGCGGCTCGGCCTTGAAGTGCCGCATGCCGTAAGTGAAGTCGAAATAGTGAACCCATCCGCCCTCGATCAGCGTGCGGTACGAGGCCGGCACGCGGCTCGCGTCGAGCGTTCCGCGCAGGTCGGACCGGCCCGCTTCCCGGCCATCGTGACAGCGAACGCAGTGGGCGTCCAGCACCGGCTGGACCACGCGCTGGTAATCGAACGCCTCGGTGCCCCACGGCGGGGGCTCCAGGCGCCGCGGCGGCTGCACCAGGGCCGAGGCCAGGTTCGGCGGCGGCGACGAATGCCGGCTGTCGTGGCAGCCGATGCAGCTGCGCCGCTCGCCGGGCTGCAACTGAATCACGCTCCGCATCCGCTGCAACTCGTTGTACTCGGCATCGAGCAACTGGAAGTACAGCACCTTGCCCGCCGGGGCCAGGAAATTCGCCGATCCGTCCTCGGCAATCGGCACCGTGCCCAGCGATGCCTTGGCCACGTAGCTGGGCCAGCCCCCCGATTCCCGGACCTGGTACAGTCCCGGCTCGATCTCCGTCACCAGTTTGGTCCAGTCGTGATTGGTCCGCAAAAAGTTAAACGGCGCGTTCGGCGTCCGCGTCCGAAAACTGGGTGTCGGCCCGCGCACCAGGTGAATGGGCGTGGCGTAGAAGTCCGTGAACGGCGGATGGTCCGCGCGGCACTGGCCGTCGGGCAGCGATTCCAACTTCGCAGGCAACTCTTCGGCAACCCGCAGGTACTTGGCCCGGCCGCGGGCGATGGTCGCGCCTAGGCCCTCGTACACGTCCTGCACCGTGAACTGGCCCAGTCCCTGCTCCGCCAACTGCGCATCCAGCGCCTCCGACAGCACGGGCGGGCGCGGACGCGGACGCAGCGGCGTGGGATGCTTGCTGCTGATCTCCGGATCCACGTACAGCAGTTCCCGGTTGCCATAGCGGTCGATGACGTACAGCGCCCAATTGTGTTGATCGTCGGGATTGTGGGTCACCAGGAAATGGTCGCGCGAGATGGGGTAGGGATCGCGGAACGTGTCGCTGTGCGACCGGCTCATCTGGTACTGCGGCCGCGTATCGGGCGTGATGTTGGTGATCGCCGCCGTGTCGAACGGTCCCTTGTTCCGGTCGATCAGCGCGATCGGGCCCTTGTGGTCGCCGTGCGACATCAGGGTGCAGACCAGCTCCTGCGTGCCGGGGATCTCGTGCGCCTGGCTGTAGCAGTTGGGGGTGTTGTTGCCGAAGACCAACTCCGGATGCGTGCCGTCGGGGCGGATGGACCAGAGCGTGTGGCCAAAGTCGGCGCCTTTGTCCAGGTACTCCGAGCGGGTCCACAGGATGCGCCCGCTCTGCATCACCGACGGCTTCCACTCGCTCAGGTTGGCATGGGACAAGCGCCGCATGTCCGAGCCGTCGGCCTCCATGCGGTACAGGACATAGGCTTGGGGCCGCCAGCACAGGAAGCGCACCGCGCACCGCGTGGTGTGGAAGGCCACGCCCCCGTCGGGCAGACACACCGCGTCGAAATCGTGAAACGGCCCGTCGGTCAGTTTCTGCAGGCCGGAACCGCCGGCTTCCATCCGGTACATGTGCCAGTACGAGGCCCAGCCCTCGACTTCCGGCTGGTCGGGCCGATAGGCGAAGAAAATGGTCCGGGCTTCATAGTCGGCCACCGGCTCGCGCACAATACCCTCACTGCCGTCGAACAACTGCTGGATGCGGGCCAGATCGGGCCGGAAGCGGCCTTGTTCATCGCGAGGGATGTGCAGCACGTACACGCCGCCGCCCGGTTCGAGGATCCCGTCCAAGTGCTCGCTGTAGTTGTGCGATTCCAGGAACGGATGCCGCTTGCCGAACAGGATCCGCTCGATCGGCGTCAAGGCGGGATCGCGGAAGAAGAGCTGCCGCTTAGCCAGCCGCGCCGCCAGGTACAGCGTTTGGGACTCCGACTCGGCGGCGGCCCGGCGCCGCAAGTCGGCCGCCTGGAGGCGTTCGGCGGAAACGTCCAGCCCCTGCCGCTCCAACCGCTCGATCATTTCCTCGTACAGCACCAGCACGCGTTCCAGCGGCGCCAGGCGCGCGATGCGGCCCCAATACGGCGCGCCGCCCGGCACGGCCGGGCGCTCGACCAACAGCGGCGACAGGTGATCGTCCGCCGGGACGTTGCTCCACGTTGCCCGCTCGCGCAGAAAAGCGTACTGCAGGAACCCGTCCCAAGTCTTCTCCGGCAACCGGTCGGCCTGAAAATACGGCAGGCGGCGGACCCGATTCGGCCCCGTCCGCTCTCGCCTGGAGACCGATTGCCACTGCTGCCCGTCCTGCGAGACGAGCACCTCGAACACTTCCGGGATGCGGTCGCGGTACTTGCCGTCGCGGTCGCGAGTGATCACGATTCGAGCCACCGTGGCCGGCTGGGGAAACTCGATCTGCGCCCACTCACGGCCGCCGGTGGCCGCGATCCAGCTGTGGTCGTTTCCGTACAGGCCGTCGTTCAGGTGCTTGATCTGGTGAATGGCATAGCCGGGAAGCAGCGACGATGCGCTGGCCGCGGCGCCGCGCTCGGCCAGGGCGAGATTGTCTTTTCCTTCGGGGCCGTAGATCTCCAATTCGTCGATGCACGGCTGCGAGTTGCCGCTGGTTTCGTGAATGGCCACGCGCACGAACCGGGCCTGCTGGGGCGCGAAATCGAGGGCTTCGGCCGGCCGCGGAGCCCGGACCAGGATCTTGGCCAGATGCTCCTGAAATTCATCCGCCACCAGTCGCGGCTCGGAGTCTTGAGCCCGAACCTGCGAAAGGCCTGCAAAGAAAAACAAGCCCAGGCAAGCGAACCAACCCGTGCATCGTTTCATTGGAATTTCTCCTGACCGGGACGACTCACGGCCAAGGTACAGGTTAACAGAGACTATCATACCAGGTCGAAGCCCAACTTGGCATCGGAATGAAATGATTGTTGATTCCTTTCCCCAACATTCCCTTGCCCTTCAATTGCTGGAGGTAGGAATAGCCTGTCAGGTTCAGCATGTCAAGATACCCGCGTTCCGGCGTGTGCCTGCTACTCTGGCCCGCCATTTCCTGCGGGCTGCGTGAGTTCGAGTTTGCACTGAGGGGCGATCGAACGCACGTGCAGATCGCATTGCGGGAAGGGGATCTGGATGCCCGCGGCCTTGAATTCCTGGTGGATGGCCGTGTGCAACTCGTGGACCACGTTCAGCCGGTTCTCAAAGGTGGGCATGTACGCCCGCAGGACGAGATTCAGCGCGCTGTCGCCAAAGCCTTCGAAGCTCGCCAGGGGCCCGGGGTCTTTCATCAACAACGGATGCCCCTGGGCGATCTTCAGCAGCAGGTTTCGGGCCCGTTCCGTGTCCGAGCCGTAGGCCACGCGCACATTGATCACGATGCGGTTCACCTGGTCCGACAGCGTCGCGTTGAGGACCTTGCCGGTGATGAATTCCTTGTTGGGGACGACGAATTCCTGGCGGTCCCAGTTGGTGATCGTCGTGGCTCGAATGCGGACCCGCGAGACGACGCCGGTCACGTCGTCCACAGTCACGATATCGCCCACACGCACCGGCCGCTCGAAGAGGATGATCAGTCCGGCGACGAAGTTGGCGAAGATCTCCTGCAACCCGAACGCCAATCCGAAGGTCAGGGCAGTGGCCAGCCATTGGATCTGGTTCCAGCGCAGGCCCAGCGTGCCGGCGCCCAGGATGACGCCAGCCAGGATGATGGTATAGCTGGACAGCGTGGTGACGGCGTAGCGCACCGAGGCTTCCAGCGGCAGCCGCTGCAGGACGGTGATCTCCAGCAGGCCGGGCAGATTGCGAAAGGCGACGATGGTGATGAAGCCGATCACCGAAACGGCCAGCAGATCCACCACTGTGACCTGCCGGACGATGTCGTGCGTGGTGATCTCTGTCTCGCCCGCGGCGTTCGTCGTGGTTTCCGTCATCGGCACGACCGTGGTCCACAGCCGCCAGCGGTCCAGGATGTTCAGGGCGGGCACGACGTTGTGCCAGATGCCCCACGTGCCCGCCAGCGCGGCGACGACGACCAACGCCGTCACCATCCGCTGCGTCTGGCTGCTGACGTGGGCCAGGTCGATCGTCTCCTCGACGGGAATGACCGGCCGGGACAGGGACGCCCCCTCGCTGCTCGGCGGGCCGGCGGCGGCCAGGGCCGCCGCGCGCCGCTCGCGCGCTTGCCGGATGCTCAAGTGCCGCCGGTGTACCAGCAGCCACCGCAACAGGAACGCGCGGATCACCACCAGCAGCGCGATCAGCAGAATCGTGTACAGCAATCTCAGGCCCAACTCCCGCGCCGTGTAGTAGTAACCGAAAAAGGCCGCCGCGGCCAGCGCCGGCGGCGACGCCACTCCCAGCCAGTACCACACGTACTTCAAGCGGTCGATCCAGCCGCCGGCGTGAAAAGCGACGTACTCGTGCAAGACCCCGCTGTCCGGGTGCAGGACGCGGGCCAGGAACCGCGACACCACGCCGCACACCAGAATAAAACAGATCCGCTCCACCGCGTCGTACCCGCGCTCGGGATCGCCGGCGTGCAGCACCGTGGTCAGGAACACCAACGGCATGCCCACCAGCATCAGCCGCAGCAAGTTGGCCCGCAGGAGTTCGACGGTCGACGCAGGCCAGTCAAAGTGCGAGACGGCCAAACCGTGCGGCCGGCAGATTTGCCGCAGCAACTCGACCGGAAAGAACGCACCGGCCAGCACCCACAATCCGGTGGCTACGGCGTTGACGAAGTCCGCGCCGGTCGTCGCGGGCGTCAAGCGCCAAGCCAGGTACCAGGTCAGGGCCGGCCACAGGAGACTGATCAGCAGCGTGATCGCCGCCGCGCGCAGCGTCAGACGGAATTGGGTACAGTTGCGGCGTTCGGCCGACTCGCCGATCTCCCGCACTCGCCACCGCAGACGGCGCCGCACGGCGAACAGCCCCGAAAACGCCAGCACGGCCACCACGAACCAATTGGGGTTCTCCCAAATGTCGCTGCTGATCCGGCGGCCCAAGGCGAGCCATTGTCCGGGGTTGACCAGCCACAAGTCGCTGCCGCTGATCGACATTTCCGCCGCCAGCGGCTTGCTGGTGCGGATCCACAACACGCGCTCCCGGATATAGTCGATAAACTCCTCCGTCCGATTGACCAGCTGCAGCTCGGTGGTGTCCAGTTCGGTCAGCCGGTCGAAGTAGGTGCTCTGGTTGCGGATGGCCGCGTCCAGGTAAGTCCGTTTCCGCGACAAGGCGGCCTCGGCCGCGTCCTGCAGTTCGCGACGTTCCGTGGGGCTCCGCCCCGCCGGCGCGTCGCGGAGCAGACGGCCGACGATCCGTTCCGGCTGGGCCAGCGCGTTGCGCTCTTCCTCCAACTCGAACAGCTCGTAGCGCACGTCCTCGATGGCTTGTTGCCGAGTCCGAATGTTCTGGCGGTATTTGGGGACGTCCGGCAGCGCCGCTTCTTGCTTGCGCAGTTGTGCGCCGACCGTCTTGGTCAAGCCCACGCTTTGCTCGCGCTCCTTGGCTTGCTGGAACTCCTGTTGCACGCTTTCCAGCAGCGCCTTGGCGTCGCGCAGCGCCTGCTCCGTTTGCCCGATCTGCTGCGTCAGCGTCTGCGCCTTTTCGGCCAGCTCTCGATTTCGTGCCGCGTAGTCCCGCAACAGCGGCTGGGCACGGACGGCCTCTTCCTCGGCCTGCCGCACCGCCTCGCCCGCCGCCGCGGCTCGCAACCGCTTCACACGTGAGTCCAACAGCTGAAACTGCCGCTCCGCAAACGCGACGTCCTGGATCCTCCAGTCCTTCTGCAAACGCACCAGGTCCAGCGCGTCCTCGGCATCGTACTTGGCCAATTCGTTTTGGTAAGCCGGAACTTCCTGTTCGATGGCCAGGCGCCGAGCCTCCAACTCGGTGCGGCGAGCCAGCGTCAACAGGGACGGTTCGTCCGCCGGCGTGGGCGACTGGAGTTGCCCGTCGATCTCCTGCAGGCGTTGGGGTGCCGAAAACAGCAAGCCGCGGACGTCCTTGCGGCGGTTGGCGCGCGTGGCCAGTTCGTTTTCGGCCTGGCTCTGCGCCTGCTTCAAATCCGTCAAGTTGCGGTCGGCACGGGCCAATTCCTGCTCCATGTCGGGCAGCGTCAGCGCCTCCGGCAAGGTGGGAGTCTGGCCGCGCAGTTCGTCGATCCGCTGCTGGATCTCGCGCTGACGCTGCTGGACGTTGTCGGCCTCTTGCTTGAACGCCTCCGCTCGCCGGGCCGAGTCGGCGGCGCGATTCAGGGACTCCAACGCCTGCGCATACAGTTCCGAGATCCGCTTCTTGGTCGGCTGGTCCAGTTCCGTGGATGCCTCTGCCTGCTTGCGGCGCGACTCGACCACGGAGGAAATGAGGGCCTTCTCCGTGCCAGTCTCCTCAAGCTTGACCGTTCCAGAACCGGGCGCCTGGGCAGCGAACCCTGTGGCAGCGTTTCCGGCCAACAGTCCGAGCAGACAGACGCCGACACAACCCAGGCAGCACACGCGCCGTGGTGAAAACGAAATTCGGAAACAGCCGAGCATTCGATTTGGCCGCATAAGCGTCTCCTTCCAGACGCCAACGATGGCAATGGCCCAAGAATCGGGTGGCGTACAGTACCGAGGCCTGCTGGCCCGGTCAATGTCAGTCTGCAAACAGGTTGGCTGGGCGATGTAAAAAGAATGGCGGTGTACGATAAGCGGGGCAGGTGAGGAGGGACCCATTTGGGCCGCGGGCAGAGCCGCCCTCGCCACACGTCGGCAGGAAAAAAAGAAGCCCCGTCACTTCAGGAGACGGGGCTTCTCGGGGCATGGGGCAAGACGTCCATGTGGCAGCGTCTCTTCCGCTGGTCGTCTTACACCTTGTCGGTGTACGAGATCAGGGCTTTCATGTAGTTGGCGCGTTCCAACTCGCTGGGGTCGGAGCAGCGGATGCGGCTCATACTGCCTTTCAACTGCTCGACGGACTCGTACTCCTTTTCCTCCAGCCAGCTCTGCAGTTCCTGCAGCATCTGCTTGAGGTAGCCGGGCCCGCGCTGCAACAGCACGGAGGCCATCATGACGCAATCGGCGCCGACCAGCAGGGCCTTGACCACGTCCTCCGTGAAATGCACGCCGCTGGTGGCCGCCAGCGAGGCCTGCACGTGATCGCGGAGAATGGCGATCCAGCGCAGCGGCAGCCGCAGTTCATTGCGGGTGCTCAACTGCAGACTGGGTTGGAACCTCAGCTCTTCCAAGTCCACGTCGGGTTCCAGGAAGCGGTTGAACAGGACCAGGCCGGCCGCGCCGGCCTCGACCAGCCGGGCGGCAAACTGCGGCAAACCGCTGAAGTACGGCCCCATCTTCACGGCCAGCGGGATCGAAATCGACTCCCTGATGGCCGCAACGAGTTCCAGGTACTGCTTCTCAACATCCGGACCGCCCATTTTCGGGTCGGTCGGGATGAAGTAGATGTTCAGCTCCAAGGCGTCCGCGCCGGCGTCCTGAATCAGCTTGGCGTACCGCACCCAGCCGCCCTTGGAGGCCCCGTTCAGGCTGCCGATCAGCGGGATGGAAAGATTCTTCTTGGCCTCTTCCATCTGGGTCAGGTAGGCTTCCGGCCCGATGCGGTAGTCGCTCAGTTCCGGCAAAAAGCCGTTGGCCTCGGCGAACGAACCAGTGCCCTGGTCGTGCAGCCAGGCCACCTCGATCGCCTCGTGCTCGATCTGCTCCTCGAACAGCGAGGGCCAGACGGCGGCCGCGGCCCCGGCCTCCTCCAACCGCTGCAGGGAATCGAGATTGCCGGTCAGCGGACTGGCCGACGCGACCAGCGGATTGTTCAGTTTCAAACCCAAGTAAGTTGTGTTCAGATCAACGCTCACGATTGTACTCCTTCTTCCTTCTTGCCAGCTTGTTCCGGGACCTCACGCACGACGCCCGCCAACTGCTCGTAGTAGTGCCACTGGTCGTCGATGTCCCGCTGTGCCAATTCGAACAACCGCTCCGCGGCCGCCGGATTGCTCCGGGCGAGCATGGCGAAGCGTCCCTCGCTGGCGGCCAGCTCCTTGAACGACAGGTTCGGTTTGCGGCTGTCCAGCTGAAACGGGCGGCCGCCGTCGCGGGACAGACGCGGATCATAGCGGTACAGCGGCCACAGGCCGGAGCGGACGACGTCCTTCTGATGGCTCATCGCCGTGGACATCTCGATCCCTTGCGCGATGCAGTGGCTGTAGGTCAGGATCAGCGACGGCCCGCGGTACGATTCGGCTTCCAGGAAAGCCTTGATGGTCTGGGCGGGATTGGCGCCGATCGCCACCTGGGCGACGTACACGTTGCCGTAGGAGGCGGCGATCATGCCCAGATCCTTCTTGCGGTTCGGCTTGCCGCCCGCCGCGAACCGGGCCACCGCGCCCCGCGGCGTCGCCTTGGACGCCTGGCCGCCGGTGTTGGAGTAGGTTCCCGTGTCCAAGACCAGCACGTTCACGTCGCGGCCGGAGGCCAAAACGTGGTCCAGGCCGCCGAAGCCGATGTCGTAGGCCCATCCGTCGCCGCCCAGCGCCCACACGCTGCGCCGCGTCAGCGCCTCCGCGACGCCCGCCAGCCGGCGAGCCTCGGCCAAGTCAATCCCGGCCAGACGCTTCAACAGCTCCTGGACCCGGACGCGCTGCTGCCGGATCTCTTCTTCCGTGTGCTGCCGGGGCGCGTTGGCGATCAGTTCGCCAACCAGGTCGTCGCCGATCCGGGAGGCCAACTGGCGGCACAGATTCACGGCCAGCGCCTGTTTCTCGTCGAACGCCAGCCGGAAGCCCAGCGCGAACTCGGCCGTGTCCTCGAACAGCGAATTGGACCACGTCGGGCCGTAGCCTTCCGCGTTGACGGTATACGGCGTCGTGGGGAGGTTGCCGCCGTAGATCGACGAGCAACCCGTGGCGTTGCCGATGATCAGCCGGTCCCCGAACAGCTGCGTCAGCAGCTTCACATAGGGGGTCTCGCCACAGCCGGCACAGGCGCCCGAATACTCGAACAGCGGCAACAGCAGCTGCGAGCCTTTGACCGTGTTCGCTTTCACCAAACGGCGATCCAAATCCGGGATCTTCAGGAAGTGCTCGAAGCTCTCCCGTTCGCGCTCCAGGTGCTCTAGTTTGGACTCCATGTTGATGGCCTTGCGTTTGACTTCCTCCTTGCTCTTGGCCGGGCAGACGTCCACGCACACGCCGCAGCCCGTACAGTCGTCCGGCGCGACCTGCAGCGTGAACAAGTGGTTTTCCAGTTCCTTGCCCTTGTAGTCCAGCCAGCGGAAGGAGGCAGGCTGCCCGCCAAGCGCTTCCTTGGGGTACGCTTTGGTGCGGATCGCCGCATGGGGGCAGACCAGCGCGCACAACCCGCACTGGATGCATATCTTCGGCTCCCAGATCGGGATCTCCTGGGCGACGCTCCGCTTCTCGAACTTGGCCGTGCCAGTCGGAAACGTGCCGTCCACCGGCAGTGCGCTGACCGGCAACAGATCGCCCTTGCCGGCGATGATCATGCCGGTCACACGCTGGACGAAATCGGGCACGTCGCCCCAGACCGGCGGCAGCCGCTTGAAGGTGCTGGTCACCTTGTCCGGGACCTTCACTTCGTGCAAGTGCTCGACCGACGCGTCGACGGCCGCAAAGTTCTTCTGCACGACCGCCTCGCCCCGTTTGCCGTAGGTTTTCTTAATGGCCTTCTTGATTTGTTCGATGGCCTCTTCACGGGGCAAGACGTTGGCCAGGGCAAAGAAACAGGTCTGCATGACCGTGTTCACGCGGCCGCCCATGCCGGCCGCCTTGGCCACGCCGTAGCCGTCGATCACGTAGAACTTCAACTTCTTGTTGATGATCGTCTCCTGGACTTCCTGCGGCAGATGATCCCAGACCTCGTCCGGGCCAAAGGGGCTGTTCAACAGAAACGTGGCCCCCACTTCCGCCTTCTCCAGCACGTCGACGCGCTCCAGGAACACAAACTGATGGCAGGCCACAAAACTGGCCCGCTCGATCAGGTAGGCCGAGTCGATCATCCGCGGACTGAACCGCAGGTGGGACACGGTGAGCGCCCCGGCTTTCTTCGAGTCGTACACAAAGTAGCCTTGGGCGTACAGGTCCGTGTTCTCGCCGATGATCTTGACCGAGTTCTTGTTGGCCCCCACCGTGCCGTCGGCCCCCAAGCCGTAAAACAGCGCGCAGCGCACGTCGGGCTCGTCGGTGTGGAACTCCGGATCGTATTTCAGACTAGTGTGCGTCACGTCGTCGACGATCCCGACCGTGAAGTGATTCTTGGGCTTGGCGGCGTTCAGTTCGTCGAGCGCCGCTTTGGCCATGGCCGGCGTGAACTCCTTGGAGGACAACCCGTAGCGGCCGCCGATCACCAACGGCAGCTTCGCGCCGGCGCCCGCCCGCTCGGACCACCCTTCGATCAAGGCCGTCAGGATGTCCTGATACAGCGGTTCCCCCGCCGCGCCGGGTTCCTTCGTGCGGTCCAGCACGGTGATGCCTTTGACCGTCGTGGGGATGGCCGCCAGGCAAGCCTGGATGTCGAACGGCCGGAACAGCCGCACCTTGAGCACGCCGACCTTCTGCCCCATCTTGTTCAGCTTCAGCACCGCCTCCTCGGCGGCGCCCACGCCGGAACCCATCAGCACCAAGATGCGGTCGGCGTCCGGCGCACCGGCGTAATCGAACAGATGGTACTGCCGGCCGACCAGCTTGGCAAAGCGGTCCATCGTCTCCTGGACGATCGCCGGCGTCGCGTTGTAGAACGGGTTGCATGCCTCGCGCGCCTGGAAGAACACGTCCGGATTCTGCGCCGTGCCCCGCAACACCGGCTTGTCCGGATTCATCGCCCGCTCGCGGTGCGCCCGGATCAGGTCCTCGTCCAGCATCGCCCGGATGTCGTCGTCGCTCAGCAACTCGATGCGGTTGACCTCGTGCGAGGTGCGGAAGCCGTCGAAGAAGTGCAAGAAGGGGACCCGCGCTTTGAGCGTGGCCGAATGGGCGATCATCGCCATGTCCTGGGCCTCGGCCACCGAGTTGGCCGCCAGCATGGCCCAGCCCGTGCTCCGTACCGACATCACGTCGTTGTGATCCCCGAAAATGGACAGCGCGTGCGTCGCCAGACTGCGAGCTGCGATATGGAACACCGCGGGTGACAGTTCGCCCGCGATTTTGAACATATTGGGGACCATCAGCAACAGGCCTTGCGAGGCCGTGAAGGTGGTCGTCAACGCGCCCGCCTGGACGGCCCCGTGACACGAGGCCGACGCCCCGCCTTCGCTCTGCAGTTCGATTACGTCCGGCACCACGCCGAACACATTCTTGCGGCCCTGCGAGGACCATTCGTCGGCCCACTCGCCCATCGGCGACGAGGGCGTGATCGGATAAATCGCGATCACCTCGCTCGACTTGTGGGCGACGTACGACGCCGCTTCGTTACCATCGACCGTTACCCATTTACGCTCGCTCACGTGCATCTCCTCAATCGGACGTTACGTGGTATGTGATTCATCTGTCTCCGGCAGCCGGACTGTCGTAGACGGGCGGCGGACTTCACGTCGAAGCCGCCGGGAAATCTGTTGGATTGGCTCGGCCCCTGCCGCACCGGATCCGCTGGGAGAGGCCCAACGCTGTCGCTGCTCGCCCCTGACGCCAACCGTCCGGCGGATGGTAAGAATGCTCAGGGACCATCGCCTCCGTGGACAGCCGAAGCACCGTCGCGGGAAAGTCGAGGAATCCGCAAGTCTCTTATGATACCGCTGTTTGTCTGCGACTCAACCGGTCTGACCGGGAGATTCTATCGACGAGCAAAAGCCTCCCACGGCGATGCGGCCCGATTCAAGGCGCAGATCAGGCTGCCCAGGAATGCATCGCACGTGGTTCGGAGTATTTGCGTCTTGTCTCTCCCGACGAACCATGATTTTTGACAACCCAAATGTTGATTTTTATGGAAGGCTGCACGGCCATCGATCTCGTTCGATTTGAATTACCCCTTGTATTTGTGTGCTCGCTTTGCCTATAACTAAAGGCGGTCGCAGGAGGTCGGCATTCTGGCTTTGCAGGCTCCCTGCCCGCGTTGCGGCCGTGGCGGAATTGGCAGACGCGCTAGGCTCAGGACCTAGTCCCAGTTAAATGGGGTGGTGGTTCAAATCCACTCGGCCGCACCTTACAGCATAAGGACTTACGTCGATTTGCCGTGAGTCCTTTTTTGCTTCTTGCTCCCTCCTTTGCCAGCGTTTTGCCAACAGTGCGGCAATCGTGTGGCATCGTGTGGCATTCGGGAATGGGCCGGTCTTTTGCGGTTAGATTGGCCCGCGTTGAACGTGTCCGATGATTCCACACGCAGTGACAGGAGGAGTTCATGACCAGCCTTCGACTTAGAGGCGAAACGTACCATGCCATCTTCCGCATCGACAAGCGCCAGTACGAGCGATCCCTGAAAACAGCCAACAGGGCAGACGCAGATTTCGTTGTCCACGTCATTGAGCAGTCGCTCCATCGTCTCCGGACCGGCCAGCAAGCAGTTCCGCCAGGCGTTGACCCCGGCGACTTTGTCATCAGCGGTGGGCAGGCAACCCGGCGATCAGCTCGCGATCGGCTTCCATCACTCAAAGAAGCGATCGGAGTGTATCTGGCATACCAGGAGCACCGCATTTCTGATTCATATCGTCGGCTGCAGAAAACTCACCTGAGTCACTTCTGTCGCTTCCTGGGCCGCGCGGCTGACAGCCCCTGCGACAGGGTGGCACCGGACAGGCCGAGGATTATCTTCAACAAAGGCTACGGCAGCGAGATCCGGTAACGGTTCGTCAGGAGCGAAACACGTTGTTGCGATTCTTCCAGTGGGCCGAATCGGCCGGGTACGTAAAGGCATCTCCTGCCGCCCAACTGGAAACGATCAAGGCCGGACGCGACCTGCCGCCGTTCC
>CAZAQY010000047.1:0-41200 GCA_964486845.1 uncultured Pirellulaceae bacterium | reverse complement strand
CGGGCCTGCTGCGACCGCCGCGCGGCGACGAAAAAAATGTGTATAACGACGAGGGCACGACCTTGCGTCTCACCTACACCCTCTCCGCCACCCCGGAAAAATGACGACAAGGTCCCATTTCGCTTCCGCCGAGATCAGGAGTCCTGAAGTTCTGGATCTGCAGATGTCGTATTCGCACCGCGTCCGTCCTTATCAGATAAACAGCATTACCGCCGATCATTGTATGCGACGCGCCAGTCCGCTGGAACAAAAGCGTCCCGATCTTGCACTTCCATGCGTCCAGGTTTTACCATAGTGGGAATTGTTCAGGAGGTGCGGTATGACACGAGACATGACGTCCCGGCGACGGTGGGCAGCTTGGACAATCGTCTTGGGCGCTTTGGCGCCGGCATCGCTGGATTGCGCCGCCGGTGAGTCGCCATCGGAGCCGCCCTCGAATTCGATGGACCGAGCCGCTGAGTTCTACGTCCGCAAGCCGAATCTGCAGGAGACGATGCTGGCCACGCGCGCGGCCTATGCCGCGGCGCTGCCGGCCCAGTCCGCGGCGCGGGCGGCGGCGACGTTCGGGCCCTGGCACTTGGCGACCACGTCCCTGGACGGCCAGGCACTGGCCGCGGGGAAAATCGACCTGGCAGTCAGATCGGCGGACGGCAAGCCGGCTTGGCAGCCGCAGCCGGACTGGAAAGACGGCGCGCTGTTCGAGTTTGCCGGAGCCACGGCGGTGCTCGGCCGGACCATCTCGGCCACCAACGCCGTCACGTTGCTGGCGGGCGCCGGTGGCGGCGATCGGCTGGAACTGGTCTTGAACGGGCAGCGAGTGCTGGACGCGGACACGGCGATTCACTATGGCCGCTATGGAACCAGCATGCGACTGGACGGCATCCGCGTGGATCAAGTCGTGGTCGGTCTGCCGTTGACCGCCGGCGAAAACGTGCTCGTGATGAGGCTGTCCCAGAATTCGCCGGGGCCGCGGCAAGCCTTCTTCTCCGTCACGCCGAATCCCGTCCCGTTCTTCTGGCGGCAGCTGGAAAAAGACTTCCCGCGGAGCGTGAACCATTTGCTGGAGTTGGTCCGCTTCGACTGGTTCAGGACGGATGGCTGGTTCGCTCAATCGGACGCGCGGTTCGAGCAGCAGTTTCTTGACGGCGTGCTGCAGGAGTTGGGGGACCGTGCGGCGGTAATCCGCGAGCAACGTTCGCAGTTGGACGCGGCCGCGGCTTGGCAGGATCCGCGTTGGCTCAATCTGTGCGTGTCGGCCGCCGAATTGGCTTGGACGCTGCGCGGCTTGGACCGGCTGCGGGCATCGGTGGAACACCTGGCGGCCACGTATCCGGAGCGATATCCGGGCGCCGATTTCCGGCGCCGACTGGACGAATTCGAGCGCCGCGTGCTGGCCGCGGCGGCGGGCGGCCTGGACCCGCGGCAAGAGGCCACTGTGCGGCTGGCAGGCGACCTGGACTCCGCCCGCCGCGAGATGCTCCTGGCGGCCAATCCGCTGCTGAAGGACGAGTCGATCTTGTTCGTCAAACGTGTGACCTACGATTCGCAACACTTCTACGACGATTACTACCACGGGTTGCGGCGATACGGGAGCCAACTCTGCCGGCTGTCTCTAAACGACGGCAAGATCACGGACGTGTTGCCGCAATTGGCTGAGGGCATCATCGAACGCTTCGATCTCTCGTTCGACGCCCAGCGGGTCGTGCTCGGCTACCGGCGGCCCAAGCCGGAGGGATTCCGCCTCTGGGAAACGCGACTGGATGGCAGCGAATTGCGGCAACTGACCTTCGAGCCCGAGGACGAGAGCGATCGCATCGCCCGCTACAGTCTGTATCCCCCGGCAACGCTGGAAGCCAACCCGTCGGCCCACGGCCACTGGACCGACGACCTGCACCCGTGCTACCTGCCCAGCGGCGAGATCGTGTTCGCCTCCAGTCGCTGCGAGCGGACGGCGGTCTGCGGCGGCCACACGCTGCCCTGTACGGTGCTGTACAAAATCAACCCCGACGGCAGCGGCATGCAGCGGCTGTCGCAGGGGATGCTCAGCGAGTTCACCCCCACCGTGCTGGACGACGGCCGCATCCTGTACACTCGCTGGGAATACGTGTACAAGGGCATCGCCGCCATCCAGCCGCTGTGGGTCATCCGGCCGGACGGCTCCGGCAGCGAAGAAATCTACGGCGACAGCATCCGCGATCCGGGGGTGTTTTACCAGGCGAGGCAGATTCCCGGCCAGCCGCACCGGATCGTGTGTACGGGCGTCGGCCACGAACCGCTGGCGGTCGGTTCGATCCTGCTGCTGGACCTGAAACGCGACAAGCGCACCCCGGCCGTGATGACCAGCTTGACGCCCGACACGGAGGTCCGCAACCTGCGCGGCCTGGTTCAGCGGCGCAACGGCAAGTGGAACGTGGACGACCTGTACGGGCCTTTCTTCTGCGATCCGTTCCCGCTGTCGGACAAGTACTTCCTGGTCTCCTGCAATCCGGACCGGCGCTACAACGACGAATCGGCTTATGGCATCTATCTGCTCGACGCGTTCGGAAACCTCGTTCCGATCCATCACGACGCCGAGCGATCCTGCTTCGAACCGGTTCTGATCCAGCCGCGCCCCGTGCCGCCGGTGCTGCCTGCGTCGTCATTGGCCGGCGCCGTGGCGGCGAAGCCGACTGAAAACCCGGACAACGCTTCCGCTGCGGGCGAAGCGACAGTCTTCCTGGCCGACGTGTACCGAGGCTTGCCGGGTGTACGTCGCGGCGAAGTCAAGTACCTGCGGATCCTTCGCCAGATGCAGCGTCCCTGGTCGGTGTGGCCGTATGCGTCCGACGATGCCTGGCCCGGCCAGATGGTGGCGGTCAGCTGGTACAGTCACATTTGGGTCGCTGTCTTGGAGGGCATTGTCCCGGTCCACGAGGACGGTTCGGCGCATTTCACGGTCCCGGCTGACTGCAACTTGTACTTCCAAGCGTTGGACGGCGACTTCATGGAAATCCAGCGGATGCGGACGTTCGTCAACTTCCGGCCTGGCGAACAACGCTCGTGTATCGGCTGTCACGAACCGCGCACGCAGCCGCCGGCGGCGGCGAATGGCGCCCTGGCAGTGGCTCTGCGCCAGCCGCCCGTCAAGCTCGGCCCGCAACCCGGCGAGACCGCTCCCCGGCCGCTGAACTACGAAACCGACGTCCAGCCGATTTGGGACCGCCACTGCGTGACCTGTCACGGCAACACCGCGCCCGAAGGCGGCCTGGCCCTGACCGGCGAACCGACTTCTCACTTCAACCGCTCGTACGAGCAGCTGCTGAGCAAGGAACTGGTCAAGGTGGCCATCGAATGGTCGTCGCCGCCGGGCCGTGGCAACAGCTGGCACTGGTCGATGGAACATGCACCGCCGATTCCGCCCAAGGCGTTTGGCTCGCACGCCAGCCGGCTGATGAAGATCCTCCGCGAGGGCCATTACGACGTGCGGTTGTCGGCGCCGGAGTTCGTCAAGCTGGCCACGTGGGTCGATACGAATGGCCAGTACTACGGCTCGTACTTCGGCCACCGCAACCTGCGTTACCGCGAGCGCAGCGATTTTCGGCCCGCTCCGACGCTGGCCTCGGCCTACGGCCAGCGGCCCGGCTGGGAGCAGCTGGCCCCGCAGCCGCCTGTTCCCGCGCAGTTGATCGGCCACTGGACGTTTGACGAAGGCCAAGGCACGACGGCCGCGGACGTATCCGGCCAGGATCACCACGGCACATTGCACGCGGCCAATTGGACGCCGGGCGTGCGAGGCGGGGCCGTAGCGTTCTCCGGCAACGACGCCTTTATGCGCGCCGGCGACTGGGAGGGCGAATTCGAGACGCTGAGCGTGGCCTTTTGGGTGCGCGTCGATTCGCACCCCAACCGCTGGAACCCGATCCTGTTCTGCGACGACTGGAGCGAACAAGACCTGCACCTGAGCATCTTGAACGAAGGGCAGCCGAACGCCGCCATCCACAACGGCTCGGCGGGGGGCAACCACCGTCCGGCGGACACATCGGTCGCCGATGGCCAGTGGCACCATGTCGTTCTGGTCTGCGATCAACGCCAGGGCGGGTCGGTGCAGTTCTTCGTCGACGGCCGGCCGAACCGCAAGCACAAGCTGTTCATGGCCGACATCCCGCTGCGGCTGACCGGCGTGCGTCTGGGCGGCTACAACGTCTGGGAAAAAACGCCGGGCGCCAACTTTCACGGAGCGCTCGACGATTTCCGCATCTACCGCGGGCAATTGACCGAGAAGCAAGTCGCCGAGTTGGCCGCCGGGCGGTGAAGGGGGCTGCCCGTCTCGGTCTTCCAGCCGGAGGGGCCTACGGCACCGCTCCTGTCTCGGCCTGGTAAGCGTCCCACCAGCCGTGGATCGTCTCCGGCGACTGCTGGCCGGTGTGGATCCACAACCGGTATCGGAGCACCAGCGGACGCTCTTTGGTGATCGTGTACCGCGTGTTGGCGGCGGGAAAGGTCGGTTGGATCCAGGACAGATTGGGGTATTGTACCCAATCGCCCGGGTAGTCGGGATTCTGCGCGTGTTGCAGGATGGTGAAGCCCACGACACTTTGCCCGCCGCTGGGCGTGCCCGTCCGTTGCGCCCACGTGCGGCGCGGTGTCGCGTTTGCCGGATCGCAGTAGGGCTCGATCTGCTGGTCTTGGGCCGCGGACAGTCGCACGTTCAAGCCGCCGTAGTGACTGGTGCCGCGGCGGGCGACCTGCACGTCGGCCGCTAGCGCGGTGAAACGGAACTGCAGGTCGATCGCGCGCCTGGCGGCCGTCTGACGCGCGGCGCGGATGATCGCCTCCTCGCGGACGATGGGCGTGCGGTCCTCCCACCGCCACTCGTTTTCGGCGACGATCTGCGCAAAGTCCGCCCCCTCTTCGATCCGGACTTTGCCGGTCGGTCGGGCGAACACCAGCTGCAGCGCGTGCAAGTCGCCGCGCTGGCCTTGCCAGTCCACTTCCGGCCAGGCCCAGTAGATGCCGCGGTGGTGCGGATGATCGGGGCTCCAGTCCTCCGTCAGCACTTCGCCCTTGGGTCCGTACAGCGGGTGAATATAGTCGGAGCGGGCCACCGCGTACTTGCGGCTGGCCTCGCTGACGCGCCCCTTGATCTCCGCCGGCTCCGGCACCAGCTGGTAGTTGTACCGCAGCACCGGCACGTCTCCGTCGACGATCTCCAGCGGCCCCGGATCACCCAGTTTGCGAACCGAGAGCTGGGCCGGCTTGTCGGCCTGCGGCGCCGGCTGTGCCCGGAGCGCCGAAACAGCCATTCCGGCGATCAGCGTGGCAGCCAAGGCATATGACATCAATCGCATGAACGAGCAAGGCATGATGGGGCTCCTGGAGGATGAAGGTGCTTTGGTCCCGAGCGAACACGGGTCGGACCGTTCGCATTTGTAAGGCGGTTCATGATACGCATCGCCGGTGCGGATGTCAGCCATGCTTGGCCACGGAAATCCGTCGAGACGCAGATCTGGTGGCCGTTTGACGCTGCCTGCTATTGACGCGGTTGCGATTCGGGCACAGACTGGACGCGAGATTTGGAGTCCAAGACTCGGGTGGGTGAACGATTGTGTTTTGAACATTTGGATTTCGAGTTTTGAATTTGTTTCGGATTTCGGATTTTGAAGTTCGGATTTGGCAACGGCCACAGGCCGCGATGGGAGTCAGACATGAGTCAAGCGCAGCAGAAAAACATCCGTTGGGGTTTGATCGGCTTGGGTTGGTTCGGCGAGGTCCATGCCGAGGTGCTGGCGAGCATGCCGGGCATCGAGCTGGCGGCCCTCTGCACGCGGCGCCCGCAGCGGCTGGCCGAAATCGCCGACCGCTTCGGGGTGGCCAAGCGATACACCAACTACCACGATCTGCTGGCCGATCCCGGCATCGACGTGGTCGGCGTCACGACGCACATCTACGACCATCGCGACATTGCGATCGACGCGCTGCGCAGCGGCAAGCACGTTTTCCTGGAGAAGCCGATGGCGCCGACGGCCGCCGACTGCGACCAGATTCTGGCGGCAGCCAAACAAGCGCCGGGGAATTTCATGGTCGGTCACATCTGCCGCTTCGACCCCCGCGTCGCTTTGGCCAAACAGGTGATCGACGAAGGCCGGATCGGCAAGATCGTCTCGATGCACGCCCGCCGCAATCTGTCCGTCAAGATCGGACGCATGGTGCTGGACAGCATTTCCGCGTTGATGGGCGACGGCATCCACGACGGCGATCTGATGTTGTGGTTCAGCGGAGCGAAACCGGTCAGCGTCTACGCGCAGGAAATCCATCCGGGCAGCAACAAGTACCCGGACGGCGGCTGGGCGATGGCGCGCCTGGACAGCGGCGCAATCGCCGTGATCGAATCCATCTGGCATTTGCCGGAGAGCACACCTTACCAGATCGACGCGCGGATGGAAGTGATCGGCACCGAAGGCGCGCTGTACATCAACTGCGGTGAAGCGGGACTGGAGATTCACGACGGCGCCGGCAACCGTCTGCCCGACACGCTGTACTGGCCGAACGTCTTCGGCCAGCGGTTCGGCATCCTGCGGGCAGAGCTGCGCTATTTCGCCGACTGCGTCGCCGCGGGCCGCCGCCCGGACCGGATCACGCCGGAGGAATCTCGCGCCGCCGTCGCCATGCTGGCCGCCGCCGAAGAATCGTCACGCACGGGAACCGTGGTGCGGCTCTGAGTTGCCGTAACCCGCATCCCGCATCCCGGAAAGGAGAACGCGATGGGAATACACAGGATTCTGTTAGCCGTCGCGATGGCGATGGTTGCGGCCGCGGCCGGGGCCGCGGAGGCCGCGAAGGAGCCGCCTCCGACCTGGCCTTGGCCGGGGCCGACGCCGCCCGAGGTCCGGGATGCCTTGGTGCTGAAACGAAACGTCTTTCGGCCCACGGAACACGACCTCAAAAAGATGGAAGCGATCGCGCCCGACAAACCGGCCGCGGCGCCTGCGAAGCCCCGGAAACTTCTCCTCTGGGGCCGGCTTTGGACCCATCTGTGCAACCCCTTCACCGAAGCGGCCGTCCAGATCTTGGGGCGGAAGACCAAGGCGTTCGAGGTGGTCGCCGGCGACGATCCGCAATTGCTGCTGCCGGAGAGCCTGAAGACCTTCGATGCGATCTTCCTCAACGGACTGCACGACCCCACGCCCTTCCTGCCGCTGAACTGGAAGTCGCTGCCGCCGGAGGAACTGGCCGCGGCCCAGAAGCTGGACGCAGCCGTCAAGCAGAGCATCTTGGACTTTGTCGCCCAGGACGGCAAAGGCATCGCCGGCATCGAAGGCTCGATCTGCGCGTTGCGTGACTGGAAGGAATTCGGCGAACTGATGGGCGCCTTCTACAACGGGCATTACGTGGGGGAGTTCGTGATCAAGGTGGAAGATCCGGCCCACCCGCTGACGGCCTGTTTCGGCGGCCAGCCTTTTCGGGTTTTCGATCAGGCCTACGTGCCGGGCCCGCCCTACTCGCGAAAGAACCTCCGCGTGCTCCTGAGCCTGGACATGACGCAGACGGCGGATCCTCTGGCCGATCCCAAGATGGCCTGGTTGAAGGGGGCCGTCGAGCGGCTCGAGGCGTCTACCGGGCGGAAGAACGACTACCCGATCAGCTGGATCAAGAAGTACGGGCGGGGGCGGGTCTTCTACTGCTCGCTGGGCGTCCAGAAAGCGCCCTATTCCAGCCCGCTGTTCCTGCAGTACCTGCTGGCCGGCATTCAGTTCGCGACCGGCGACCTGCCCGCGGATACGACGCCGAGCGAAGATTAGAGTTCCTCTTGTCCAAAATGCAGGGGGAAGAGCGGGAAATCGCCCCATCGTACTTCGAGGCAACGCCGACTGAGGCATAACCAGAACACGAATCAGTGAATGGAAAGGAACGAGCGATGCGATTTCGAGCTGTCTTGTGGATCATTTTGAACTGCGTGTGGTTGCTGGGCTCCGTTTCGAGGCTGCCGGCCTGGGGGGCCGAACCTGGCATTTTGCGGGCGGGGACGGGACTGGCCGATGTCACGCCGCGCCGCTGGCCGGTTTCCATGCTGGGCAGCTTTAACGACCGTCAAGCCACGTCGGCCCACGATCCGCTCATGGTCCGCGCCGTGGCGCTGGACGACGGCGGCACGCGGTTGGCCATCGCCACCGTCGACACGTGCGTCATGCCGCGGGAATTGGTCGACCAAGCCAAAGCCTTGGCCAACCAGCGCACGGGGATCCCGCGCGACCGTATACTGGTGGCCGCCACGCACACGCACAGTGCGCCCACCTTGACCGATCTGAACCCGCGCGTTCCGCGCGATCCGGAGTACCTGAAGCAGGTCGTCGAGGGCCTGGCCGAAGCCATCGAGCAAGCGGCCGGCCGGATGGCGCCGGCGCAGATCGGCTGGGGAGTGGCGCCCCTGCCGGACGAGGTCAATAACCGCCGCTGGTTCATGCGCGAGGAACTGCTGGGACCGAATCCTTTCGGCCGCATGGACCGCGTGCGCATGAATCCGCCGGCCGGCAGCCCGGAACTGTTGCGGCCCGCCGGCCCGACTGATCCCGACGTCTCCGTGGTTTCGATCCATACGGCGGACGGCAAGCCGCTGGCCCTGCTGGCCAACTACTCGCTGCACTACGTAGGCGATGTTCCGGCGGGCACGGTTTCGGCCGACTATTTCGGCGAGTTCGCCCGGCAGATCGGGCAGCGACTGGCCCCCGACGGCCCGTTCGTGGCGATGCTCACCAACGGCACCAGCGGCGACGTGAACAACATCAATTTCCGCGAGCCGCGCAAAGCGGTGCCGATCTTCCAGCGAATCACCACGGTGGCCTCACGCGTAGCCGATGCGGCCCAGGCGGCCTGCCGCGAGATGAAGTACCAGGACCGCGTGCCTTTGGCGATGGTCGAGCGTCAGATCAGCCTGGGGGTCCGCAAGGCTAGTGCCGGCGAGTTGGCGCAAGCCCGGGCCGTGCTGGCCGAAAAGGACGAAAAGAAACTGCCCGGCCTGGCCCGTTACTACGCCGAATCGGCGCTGGCCATCGACAAGTACCCCGACACGGTTGACGTCAAGCTCCAAGCGATCCGCATCGGCGACCTGGGAATCGTGAGCATGCCCTGCGAAGTATTCGCCGAGATCGGCCTGGAACTCAAACGCCGTAGTCCCTTGCAGCCGACGTTCACCATCCAGCTGGCCAACGGCTACAACGGCTACCTGCCTTCGCCGGAGCAACACGCGCTGGGCGGCTACGAGACGTGGCGCGCCACGAGCAGCTACCTGGAGGTCCAAGCCTCGCGAAAGATGACCGACACGCTCCTGGAGATGCTGGCCGAGGTGGCCAAGTAGGACCGGTGATCGGTGACAATATCGCCCATTAGTCTTAGGAGTTGTGCCATGACCGATGCCCTTTATCCCCGCTGCGCTTTCGCCCGTCGGCCCCGCCTCATGCTCTTGGCGGCCATCGCGTTTCTCGCGTCCAACCTGGAGTCCGCCGAGCCACCTGCGGCCCGCGACTTGATCCGCCTGGAAAACGAGAAGCCGGGCACGTCCGATTGGCAATTGACGTACGTGCGGCTCGACCAGTCGGGCCCTGCCGGCACGCGGTCGCCCGGCATCGAGGGCTACTGTTCGCGGCAATCGGTCGCCGCCGGCGAGCCGATCGAGTTTTTTGTCAGCACCGAGCCGGAGTACCAATTCACGATCGACATCTTCCGCATGGGCTACTACGGCGGCTTGGGCGCTCGGCTCATGCAGACGTTGGGACCGTTGGACGGCAAGCCGCAAGCCATCCCGGAGCCGGGCGCGCGGCGGATCCGCGAGTGCCGCTGGGAGCCCAGTGCCCGGATCGTGATCCCGGCCGATTGGACCAGCGGCGTGTACTTGGGACGGCTGTCCCGCGTGCCCAACCCCGACGGCACGATGCCCTGGCAGAGCTATGTGATCTTCATCGTCCGCGACGACCGGCCGGCGGATATTCTCTTCCAGTGTCCGGACAACACCTGGCAGGCCTACAACCGCTGGCCCGATACGTATTCGCTGTACATCGATCCGGGCAACAAGTTCGCCTGGTGCAATAACACCGTCGACGTCAGCTTTGACCGGCCCTACGGCAAGTACGTGCAGATCTACGAGAACCCGCAGTCGGTCGGTTCGGGCGAGTTCCTGTGCTGGGAATTCCCCTTGTGCTACTGGCTGGAGCAGCACGGGTACGACGTCAGTTACTGCTCCAACAGCGACATGCTCACGCCGGACCGGGCGGCCAAGTGCAAGGCGTTCATCAGTGTCGGTCACGACGAATACTGGGACCTCCGCCAGTACGAGAGCGTGTTGGAGATTTCGCGCCGCGGAACGTGCGTCTTGTTCTTGTCGGGCAACGCCGTGTGCTACGTGACGCCGTTCCGCGCCGGGTTCGACGGCCGCCCCAACCGGATTATTCACCGCAAGGGGCCTTTTCAGGGGTTGACGATGGGCCCGGAGCCGCCGCAGACCACGTTTGACTATGTGGGGCCGGACGAGGGCCTGCTGTTGGGCGCCCGCAACATCCTGCCGTGCAACGGCGGCGGCGACTGGGTGTGCGTCAAGCCGGAGCACTGGATCTTTGCCGGCACCGGCATGAAAAAAGGCGACCGGATCCGCGGGCTGGTGGGCTGGGAATTCCACGGCCTGCCGGCGCCGCTGCCGGGCCTGGAGGTGGTGGCGGAAGGCTTTGCCCTGCACGGCGGCGTGCGTCCCGTCCCCTACCAGGCGACGGTCCACCCGACGGCCAACGGCGGTTTCGTCTTCAACGCCTCGACCATCTTCTGGAACACCGGCCTGAGCGCCCCGCCGGGTCACATGCCGCTGTGGAGCCACAACACGCGGCCCAACGGCCCCGACCCGCGCGTGCAGCAGATCACCCACAACCTGCTGCGGCGGGCGATTGAGCGATAATATCGTTTCCCGTTGGTTAGTTCCCCGCGTTAGAGCTGCGTCGATCTGTTCAATTACTTGACACCGCTCAGGAGGTGCGGTCGTGGCAACAAATGACAACCTCGCTGCAAGTGGGCTGATGACTTTGGGCGAGGTGGCCGCGTACAGCCAGGCGAAGAACTTGCTGCCAGGCGCCCTTCTTTGCTGCGCTGACATGGCATTGACGGAGGACGCGTTTCGATCCGGCGGCAAGAACGCACCCGCGGTGGGCTTCCTTCGTTGGAAGGACATCGGGATCGACGACCGGGAAGGACGGGTACCAGATACGCAACGGGGACGTTTCGCGGTCGCACCGGGTCGGGGCATTTCGATGTTTATCAAGAAGGTGCTTCCCCAAAGCATGACCTGGCTGGGTCCGATTCCGACTCCCAAAGGGCAAAGGAGACAATATGAACAGGAGTACTCCACTTTGCGAGAGCTTTACTGGTGGCAACTGGCGCGCAGACAAGTTCTGCCGACGGGACTGGTTCTTGTTTACGACGGCCTGCCGCCGGGGCATTGCATTCTCACAGTTGCGCGCGAGACGACTGTTCGTGGTTTTCTTTCGTTGGTCTCGCAGATCCGGTTCCAATCAGCCGGCGCGGACCTCTTGGGTGTCAGGAGAGGCAATTGACTTTGCCCCACGCCGCCGGATTCCTAATGCGCATCTGGTGGCCGGGAGGGAGGAACAGAAATGGCCATTGAGACTCCATGCAAAATTACTCTGGCGAAATCGCAACTGACGCATACCCTCGTCGCCTTACGGGCTTACGCCAAGTCGCTGATCAATCGAGCAGATGAAGACATGGCTGGCGACTACGAGGACCTGTTGGCCGTCGAGGGGATCATTCGTGAACTGGAAGCGGTGCGTGATAAGAAAGGCGACGTCGATTGGATTGCTGCCGAGGAATGACGTATCACCGAGGTCGAAATCGATGCGCGCGTTTGCGTGTTATTGAACTAATCCCACCCCTCCAAGCCTCTCAGAAAGCCATCAAATGCGTCAGCTAATTCAAGGCGTCTAGCTGTAACACGCGTACCAGAGGCTCAGCTCCCGATGAAATCGACGACGCGCGGGTCCGGGCCGAGGGCGGGCGTTTTGTGCAATTCTACAACATGTCGGTCTTCCCCTGCGGCGGCCAGTTCCTCGGCCTGGTCACGCACTTCCGCTTCACCGGACCGCCGCCCGAGAAAGGGCCGCTCCAGAGCGGCGACGACGGCCCGGTCGATGTGCAATTGGTCCACAGCCGCGACGGCCGCACCTGGAGCCGCTGCGAGGACCGCTCGCCAGCGATCCCCAACGGGCCGCACGCCTACGGCGCGGGCTGCATCCTGGGGGGTAACAAACGGACCGGTGCCGGCCGGCAACGAATTGTGGCTGTACTACACGGCCATCACGACCACGCACGGCGGGTACGTGCCAAAGAAGAAGATCGCCATCGCCCTGGCCAAGTGGCGGCTGGACGGTCTGGTGTCGCTCGGGGCGGACCAGGCTGGCGGCGTGGTCGAGACGGTGCCGCTGCGCTGTGCCGGGGATCGCCTGGTGGTCAACGCCGATGCCGCGGGCGACCGACAGTCTTTCCCAGAGAGGAATCAACGATGAACAAGACTCTGCGGGCCATGAGGGCCCCCGGCGACAAGGGTGTGTCCGGCATTCTGGAAATCCGCCTGCAAGCCTTGCGCCGGCCCGATCGCGTCTCGATCCGGAATTGGATCGGTGGCCTCATCGTGTTGGCCGTGCTGCTTGCGTCCGGCAGGGCGTCGGCCGAGCCCTGTACGCTTTACAAGCCCCGGCACATCGCTACGGCCAAGGCCAACATCGAGCGTCATGCCTGGGCCCAGGACCTGCTGAAGAGCCACCGCGGCAGCCTGGCGTTCGCGCTGAAACTGGATCGGGAGTTTTTTCGGAAGATCATTCCCGACCTCACTCCCGGCAGCACGTACGGCCAGGTTTGCCCGGCCTGCGTCAACCAGAAGTGCTCGATGGGCGAGACGGGCGTGTGGCAGTGGAACATCGACCGGCCCGACACGCTGCGGTGCAAGTACTGCAGGACCGAGTACCCCAACGAGAAATACCCGGAGACCGAGCGTCTCCAGTGCCCGCGGATGGGACAGAGTTTCACCTACTATATCAACCCGGATCAGCAGGCGCATCCCGACGAGGACCTGGGAAAGCACGCCTACGTCTGGGCTGGACGGCCGATTCAGGTGAGCTTCTCGGGCGTGATTCGGGCGCAGAAACTGTCGTGGGCTCTGCAACTGCCGCTGCGATTGGCCAAGCTGTATGCGCTGACCGGCGAAGTGCCCTACGCTGAGCGGACCGCCTGGATCCTGGAGCGACTGGCCGAGGTCTATCCGCACTATTTGTATCACAGCTACGGCGGCTGCTTTGCCGACATGGAGCCGGCCGGGGTGGCGCGGGAGATGGGCCGCAATCCGCGGGCCGGCCGTTTTCCGCCGGGCGTGATTTGCCATCCGGCCGAAAAAATGCGGGTCCGATTCAAAGACGGCTGGGGGGCCCTGGACGCCGGCTTCTGGGGCGCGGGACGCTTCACCACCGGGGCCGGCGGCGAGGGCGAGACCCTGCTGTCGATCACCGTGTCCTACGACCTGACCCGCGATGCCAAGTACCCCGACGGCCGGCCGGTCTACTCCGCCGATACGGCCCGGCGGATCACCCGGGACCTGATCCTGGCCGGCTGCGACGACATGGAGAACTACAAAGACATCAACAACAAGTGCGGTCCGGGCCGGGCGCTGAGCGGCGCGGTCGGGATGCTGTTCGGGCAGCCGGAGCGGGTGAGGCGGGCGATGGAGGGCATCGAGTCGCTGCTGGACCAGTGCTTCCACTTCGACGGCTTCTGCAAGGAATCCCCCAGCTACTCCAGCATGCACCTGAGCAACATGGGCGAGATTCCCGATCTGTTGTCGGGCTACTCCGATCCGCCCGGCTACCTCCCGCCTGCCGGCGAGCGATTGCAGGACTTTGATGCCTACCAGCATTTGTCGCGATACCGTCTGGCGCTGCAAAGCATGGCCCAGATGCTGCGTCCCGACCGGAAGATGCCCGTGATCGGCGACACGCACGCCGGCAGTGGCCTGAGCGCCCAGTATGTCGAGATCCTGGCGGATCACTACGGGCCACGTTACGCCCGGCTGTTGGAGACGGTGCTCGGCGGGCCACTGGAGAAGAAGGGCAGCGAATACGCGCTCTGGCACCGCGATCCTGAACTGAAAGCGCCAGCCGACGGCGTGGACTTGGATCTCCGCACGGAGTACTTTCCCGGCTGGCAGGTGGGCGTCCTGCGGAGCGGCAACGACGCCAGCCGGACCGCCTTCTATTTCAACGGCTACTGTGTACACGGGCACCGGCACGATGACACGCTGGGCGTCATCTATCACGCCTACAACCAGGAGTTGGCTTCCGATCGCGGCTACATCTGGGACGACCCGCGGAACGCCTGGACCAGAAGCACGCTCGCGCACAACCTGGTGACGGTTGACGGCAAGAGTCAGAACGCCAAGCAGCGGCGTTCGCGCCTGGAGCTGTTTGGGGCCTCGCCGGGCGTGGAGGTGATCCAGGCCTCGGCCGAGGCCTACGCCGAGTGCTCCGAATACCGCCGCACATGCGCCCTGGTTCGCCTGCCGGAGGGCGGCAACTATGTGGTCGATTTGTTTCGCGTTCAGGGCGGCCGGCTGCACCAGTACGGACTGAACTGCAACGGCCGGTTTCTGGGGCTGGGCGGCGTAGCGACAACGCCGGTCGACGAGCAGATCCGTTGGCTGGCGAACCTTCGCGCGGCGCGGAAGCCGCCGGAGATCTGGAGTGCCGACTGGGACTGCGCGGGGACGCGACTGCGGCTGTGGATGCTCGGGCCGCTGGACCGACTGTTGGTGGCCGACGCCCCCGGCTGGCGTAGCTACAAGGGCGACCAGCTGAACGCCCCTCCGATCACCCAGATCCTGGCCGAACGCGAGGCCGCTCAGGACTTGCGGAGCGTGTACGCGGCCGTGATGAGTCCCTTCCAGGGCGACGCTTCGCCGATCCGCACCGTCCGGCTGGTGCCTGCGGAACCTCAGACCGATCACGCCGTGGCCGTGGCCATCGAGCGTGACGGCGCCACCGACTATGTGCTCTCCAGTCTGGACGATCAGCCGCACGTTTTCGGACCGATCCGCATGACGGGCCGGTTCGGCATGGCCGCGCTGGATGGTTCGGGCCGGCTCGTGCGGGCGTACCTGCTGGAGGGCACCGAGTTGAGCGCCGGCGGCCGGAAGTTGACGGCGCCCGCGGCCCGGCTCACGCGGAAAATTACCAAGATCGACGACCGGCAGATTGAACTCGACGAGCCGCTGCCGGAAGATGTGGCCCGGCCGGGGCGGTATTTCCAGACGGGGGAGACGGGCTTCGAAATCGAGCAGGTCGAAGGCCGCCGGCTCACGGTCCGCAGCTATCCGTTCGTCGGCGGCCAGGAGTTGACGCTCTCCGCGGAGGTGGGTTGGGACGGACAACACAGTATCCGCATCAACGACCAGTTCCGCGTTTGCTTCCGTTGGACAACCGCGGGGGCGGAAGACGTCGAGATCGTGGACTATCACTGAGGGAGACGGATTATGCCGAAGCTCAAGCCTGTGACACCCGGCGAGTTACTGCTGGAGGAATTCCTGCGACCCCTGGGCATCTCCAAGTACCGCCTCGCCAAGGAAATCGGCGTGCCCGCTCGGCGGATTGGCGAGATCGTGGCGGGGAAGCGGGCCATCACCGCCGACACTGACCTGCGCCTGTGCCGATTCTTCGGGCTGTCCAACGGTGACACGTCATGGTGGACGAAAGGCCACATCTCACCAAGGGGGGAACGTCGGCAGAAGCGACTGGAATAGACACCGCGCCATGCACGCCCCAGGCCTGTCCAGGCATCCCCGGGCGTGGCCTTCGTAGCAGACGTGGCATCCCGCACGCCCCGCTCACAATGGCGCTCGGTTTTTTTTGCGTCACCCCCTTGACAGCGTCGGCCTCCGGGTAGGAAATAAACGAAAATCTACTGGAGGATACATCAAGATGCGGGAAGATACAGGAAGCAACCAGGTACTGACGTTGCCGGAAGCAGCCAAGTATCTCAGGGTTAGTCAGAAGACTTTGGGCGACATGGCCCGCCGACGGAAGCTACCAGCCAAGAAAGTCGGGCGCGAGTGGCGCTTTAATCGAGTAATCCTTGAGCGTTGGCTTACCGGCGAGTTGGATGGAAATGCAGTTGCCGCACGTTCGACGGGACTCGCCGAGACCGATGCGAACAGCGCAGCTGAGACGTTAGTGCAGTACGAACTCTTCCCCACGACGTCAGGCTTTCGCGACACCGCGTTTACCGAAAACCGCGATCAGACGCTGCATCGTTGGGTGCCTTGGATTGCCGGGTATTCCGCTTCTTTCGTCGCCGACGTCCTGAAGCGGACGTGCGGGCGACGCAAGGCAGTGGTCCTTGACCCGTTCGCGGGTGTTGGCACGACGGTGGTGGAAGCCATGAAGCACGGACACGACGCCGTGGGCTTTGAGATCAATCCCTATGCCGCTTTGTCCTGCCAGGCTAAGACTCGCGTGCGAGACTACGATGTCGATGTTTTGTCGGAACGCATCGCTCGCTTCGGCGCCCATTGTCGGCGATCTTCGACGAGTCGCGCCGCACCAAAGTCCACGCGACCCCATCTGTTCGTTAGTCGCGTCCCTTTTTTCAGTCCTGATGTTGAACGTCAGGTGCTCATCGCCTTGGATTTTATTCGATCCGAGAAGATTGAGTGGGTACGTGACCTGTTTCGCGTCGCCTTCGGATCGGTGATGGTGAGCGTGTCCAACTACTCGTACGAACCGAGCCTCGGCACGCGGGAGGCAGCAGGAAAAAGCAATGTCGAAACAGCGGATGTCTTCGGGGCGATCGTCCGCAAACTCCACGAAATGACCGAGGACATCGCGAAGTTCCAGAAGCTACTGGCTGAATTGCCTTCACCGCCTACGGCAACCATTTATCCAGAATCCTTCTTCCATGCCACGGAGCACCTAGCTCCCGCTTACGTGGACGTCCTGATCACATCGCCGCCCTACCTGAACAACTATCACTACATCCGCAACACGCGTCCGCAAATGTTCTGGTTGGAGTTGGTGCACTCGCCGAAGGACCTCAAGTCGATGGAACAGGAAAGTTTCGGCCAGTTCTGGCAGACTGTCCGCACCGGCCCAATTGTTGAACTCCAACCCCACATCAAAGTCATGAAGGAGGCAATTGAGACGTTGCGCACGCGAAACGCCGAAAAAGGGCCGTACGGAGGCCCGGGTTGGGCGAATTATGCGACAACGTATTTCAATGACTGCGACCGTTTCTGCCAGGTAGCGCAACGAATCATGAAACCCGGTGGTACCGCCGTGGTCGTTATCGGCAACAACATCCTTCAGGGAATCGAGTTCCCGACCGACGTTTGGTTCGCTGAGATTGCCAACCAGCACGGCTTTGAAACCGTAGAACTCCACGAAGTCCGAAGGAAACGGACCGGCACCAGCATCGTCAATTCCGCAGTCCGCGTCGGCACGGTCGAACAGAAGGTTCGCCTCTACGAAACAGCGGTCGAATTGAGGCGCAAATGAGCTACGCGTCCCCAGCAGGCAGTCGGCGTAGCACTTGCTCCACCGTCTCCGCGGCCTCCAGAGCATCCGCCCAGGCGCGTCCTGGATGAAGGATGTCCCAACGGGGTTTCTTGGTGCCAGCTCGTCCCGCTCCGGGAGCGTGATTGCCAAAGCCGTCGATCACCGTGTTCCAGATTGGCCTAAAATGCGTTATGAGGAAGCGTTCCGCCAGAGTAATCCAAACGGGCACGACGACGAGGTATCGACAACGAAAGTCGGCCAGCTCCAAGTTGCTGGCCTGTTTGATCGATTTTGCGTGGTCCATAAGTCGTCGGTGCAGCTGACGTCCTGAAGCATCTGAGCCTTCTTCCGCTTGTCCCTTTCGCCCACCAGTCGGCACGGCCTTGCCGACATAAATGGGAATTTGACAGTCTTGACCGGCAACTGACCGGTAATAAGCGAGACGGCCCGTGTAGTAGATCGCATATACCCCATTGCCCTCAAACGGGTCAGGCTCGCCCAAGGGGATGGGTTGCTTTTCAAGCAACGCCCCGACCACGTTTCGGGCAAGGTTCGCGTAGGTTAACGGGTCGTAAGGTAGTTCCATGAGGGAGTCCTGTTCAAGTCGGATGCAGCACGCCGATCAATGGCTTTTCCGAGGTGGTTGCCCCCGAAGATAGCGAATGGAACGAATCGATTCCATACCCCTTATTCACGTCCCAGTCTCGGTTCGGTCGTTGCCTTCCTTGCCCGACCCACGCGCCCACGCTAAAATCAGTGTCGGGATTTCATCCGCAGAAACGAAAAGAAGTAGAATGTCCCCTTTGTACCGGAGATTTCCCGTTGGTCGCGCGTTGAGCGCCGTGCTGGCCTTGGCCATCGGCCTGGCATCTCCGTCGCTGGTCCTCGCCCAGCAGACCATCCCGGCGCCGGCGGAGGGGCAGGCTGCGCGCCAGCAAGCGGCGCGGCTGGTCCGCGAGGCTTATCTCGCGGCGGTGCGTGTGCGGCCCCCGCGGGAATTGCCGATCGGCGTGTTCGACTCCGGCACCGGCGGTCTGGCCGTGCTGGAGGAGATTCTGCGTTTGGACCAGTTCGACAACAACTCCGGCTCGCTCCGTTCCGGCGGCGACGGCCGAGCGGACTTTGCCGGCGAGCAGTTCGTGTTCCTGGCCGATCAGGCCAACATGCCGTACGGCAACTACCCCGCGGCCGGAAAGCGATCGCTGTTGGTCGAATTGGTGCTCAAGGACAGTCTCTTTCTGCTCGGCGCCGCATACGCCGAGGGAACTCAGGCGAACGTCCCGGTTCGAGTGCGGACCCCGGTCAAGGCGATCGTCATCGCCTGCAACACGGCCACGGCGTACGGCGAAGCGGAGATCGAACAGATGATCCGGGAGGCGGACATCGACGTGCCGGTGATCAGCGTCATTGAAGCCGGCGCGGAGGCCACGGTCGAGGCCCTGTCGCTGACCGGAGAAGGGGCCGTTGGAGTGCTGGCCACCTGCGGCACGGTCGCGTCCGGCGCGTATCCGGAGGCAATCGCGGCCGCCGCCCGGCAGCGCGGGCGCAAGCCGGTGTGCGTCGTCCAGCAGGGCTCCGTCGGATTGGCGGGCGCCATCGATGGCTTGCCGGAGTTCGTGCTGCCCCAGACGGATGCCGCTCGGCCGCGGCGCGAGTACCTGGGCCCCTCACTGGGCCATCCGCAGGCTCCCATTGATCCTGCGCTCTTGCCCCGTTACGGCTTTGATTTCTCCCAGGGGCGGATGATTTGGGAGGGAACGGTGGAGCAGCCGACGGCCCTGCAGATCAACTCGGTCGAGAACTACGTGGCCTACGAGACGGTCAGTCTGCTGGAGAAGCTGCGCAGGGAGCCCGGCGCCCAGCCGCTGGTGGCCGTCGTGCTGGGGTGTACGCACTATCCCTATGTCGCCCGGGCCTTCCACGACAAACTGCGCCAGCTGTACGACTATCAGGAGAACGGCCGGTACGTCTACCGCAGCCTGCTGGCGCCGGACGTCGGGTGCATCGATCCGGCCCAGCACGTCGCCCGCCGGCTGTATGCGGTTCTCGCGGCCAGTTCGAAGCACAGGCAGGCGGTGGACGCCGTGGCGCAGCCGACGCGCGGCGAGTTCTTCATCAGCGTACCGAATCGCGACCACCCCGGCGTGCAACTCGCTCCTCACGGCGGATTTACGCAGGACTACAAGTACGGCCGCACCCGGACGCTGGGGGTCGAGGACGTCGATGTCGTTCCCCTCACGACCCAGTTGCTCCCGCCGGATGTGGCCAGCCGACTCCAACGCCGGCTGCCGCAAGGCTGGAGGCTGCTGCGCGATTTCAGTGCGCGTCTCGGACAAGTGCGGTAGCGGGACACACCGTCCCGAACTTCCGGCCCTCAACCGTCCTTCCTCGCATTCCGCTGGCGTTGACGAAGTCGCCCCCCGCTGTGGCACGGCCTACTTGTTGGCCGTGTCCGCGGCCTCGTCCAACTGCCGGCAGAGTTCCTTGGCTTTGCCGACAATCCGTTCTTCGATCCCGGGCGCGTAGGCCGGCGCTTCGTAGCCGCCTTCGGCCAGTACCCGCTCGCTGGGAATGTAGCCGAAGTAGCCGTTGGTGTAGCCGGCCACCCACACCATGGCCGGCGGACAGGCCAGTTCGCGCTTCAGTCGCAGCGAGTAGTCGACCACCACCTCGCTGGCCAGGGTGATGATGGTCACATCCTTGCCGATCCGTAGCACTTGAACGGGGTAACGCCGCAGCTCCCGCGTCGCATCGGCATAGGGCAGATCGACGTACTCCAAGGCAGAACGCAGCGCCCCGTGCAGCGGCCGCGGGTTGGCGAACAACGCCGCCTCCACAGCCGTGGCCAGGCTGCGGCCGTGCCGTTGAGCCAGCTCGACTTCGCGCCGCGGGTAGGGATTCTGGTCGGCCCCGCAGCCCATCAGGAACATGGCCGTCATGCCGGGATGGTCCACCTGCAGGTACTCCTGCGACCAGCCGGCGTAGTCGCCGCAGAACTGGTAGAACCCCAACGTCGTATTGTGGCAGGCGTAGCCGAACAGGACGGCCCGTTCAGCCCCCTCGGCGTCCAGCACGCACAGCACGGGCACGTCGTGGTCAACCGGGCCGTCCGGGTTGGGAGCCTTATTGGCGTTGATGTCCTCCTTGGGCAAGGCATAGTTGCGGCGGCGATTCATGGCAAACCCGGCCCGCGCGTAGTTGTAGGTCAACCGTGCGGGACGCAAATCGGCCAGGGCCTGACCGACCAACCGCACCAGCGTCGATTCCAGGAACTGGTGATAGTTGCGGGCCTCGTCCTCACGCCCGGTGCGTTCGCGGTACTCCGGGCCACAGTGCGTGTGCGAGGCGTTCAGCACCAGGGCTGACGGCGGCAACTGGTACTGCTCCTGGACCTGTTTTTCCACGCTCTCGCGCACCGTGACCAGGACGCCGATCAGGTCCAACGTGACGATCACCACGCGCTGGCCTGTTTCGTCTTCCAGCGCCAGGGCCTTGGCGAAGAGTTCCTGCAGGGTGCCCTCCGCGGGTTGCTTGCGGGCCGCATAGCCGGCCATCCACATCCGCGTGTTGGGGGTGATACGGGCCGTCGACACCCCGGCCTTCCAATCCAACGGCGGCCCCGCAGGCACTTTCTTGCTCGCCGCGGACGGCTTGGTGATGTCTGCCGGCTTGGCGGCGGCCGCCGGCTTGGTGGTGTCCGTCGCCGGCTGCGCGGCCTTCTCTTCCGCCGCCTGGAGCGGAGCAGCCAGCAGGATCAGGAATGTCCAACACGTCCGACGCGCGAGTCTAGCCAGCATGACGACCTCCTGGGTTGGGGCGTGAATCTTTGTGGCACGCGCTCTCCGAGCCGTGCCGTCATCGCGACAAGACCATGATATAGTCAGTACGGACGCTCCAGTCTACCCTGGCGTCTCAGGACGGATAAGATTGATGGGATTCTCGTTCGTGCCACGTTGGTACGGGCTTCGAATTGACGCCGACAGCCGGATCAGCGTCTGGTATCAGGCCCCGGCAGCCGTGCAGAGCATCCGGGCGTGCGAGTTGGACGGCCAGTCCCCGGCGCGCGAGATCATCGCCGGCTGTGCCGACGAGGGCGTGCTGGCCCTGCAGCTGGTCGGCCGGTGAAGGAGCAATCGTCCGCGGTCAACGCACCCGCGGCCCGCGGCGGAAACGTGACGACTGCGAGAAGACAGCTGGGCCGCTTCCCCAAGGGTTTGTCTGCCCCCTTACTTCTGTTGATTGAACAGGCCCCGTAATTGTGGTATTTTTGCTCGTATGACCAGCCAAGAGAGGCAGCCATGATCGACCCGGCACGTCTGAACGCCGCGTATGAACGAGTCCGCGGCCAACTGCTGGCCGAGCGGTCGGCGGCCGGGCATTGGATCGGCGAGTTATCGACGTCGGCGTTGTCGACGGCGACGGCGGCAAGCGCGCTGGCGATCGTCCAACGGCATTCACCGCCGCACGATCGTTTCCGCTTGCCGATTGCTCGCGGGATCGCCTGGCTGTCTGCGCACCAGAACGCGGACGGCGGCTGGGGGGACACGGACCGCAGTTACTCGAACATCGCCACGACCATGCTCGTCCGCGCGGCGATTCAACTGGCGGGGCGGGCGGAGGGGTTTTCCGAATCGCTGGCTGCCGCGCAGCGTTACATCGACAGCAAGGGCGGGCTGGACGGCTTGCGAGCCCGGTACGGCCGGGATCGGACGTTTGCCGTGCCGATCCTCACGAACTGCGCGTTGGCGGGCTTGGTGTCCTGGTCCGACGTGCCGCCGCTGCCCTTCGAACTGGCCTGTGTGCCGCAACGTTTCTACCGTTTCGTCCGCTTGCCGGTCGTCAGCTATGCGATCCCCGCGCTGGTGGCCATCGGGCAGGCCCGCCATCATCACTTGCCGTCCACCTGGCCTTGGATGCGGCTGGTGCGGCGAGCGGCCATCGAACCGAGCTTGCGCGTCCTGCTTCGCATGCAGCCGGCCAGCGGCGGCTACCTGGAGGCCGCGCCGCTGACCAGCTTTGTGATCATGAGCCTGGCCGCGTCGGGGCGCGTGGAGCATCCGGTCGTGCAGCAGGGCGTGAAATTTCTGCTGGACTCCGTCCGCCCGGACGGCAGCTGGCCGATCGACATGAATCTGGCCACCTGGACCACGACGCTGGCCATCAACGCCTTGGCGGGAACGGGCGAGGATCTCGCGGCGCTGGGCTGCCTGGACTGGCTGTTGTCCTGCCAGCACCGGCAAGTGCATCCGTTCACCGGAGCGGCGCCGGGCGGTTGGGGCTGGACCGACTTGAGCGGCGCCGTGCCGGACGCGGACGACACGCCGGGGGCGCTCTTGGCGCTGGCGGCTTGGCGTGATGCTCCGTGGTGTTCGGCCGAGGATCGTGCGCGGATCGACGAGGCGGCCGCGGCGGGGCTCGGCTGGCTGCTGGGGCTGCAGAACCGGGACGGCGGCTGGCCCACGTTCTGCCGCGGCTGGGGAAAACTGCCCTTCGACCGCAGCGGAGCGGATTTGACCGCGCATGCGCTGCGGGCCCTGAAGGCATGGGAGCACGTGGCGGCGAGCCGGTCATGGGAGAAAGCGGTTCAGGCCGGTTTGCGTCACTTGGCTCGCCAGCAGCGTCCGGACGGCAGTTGGGTGCCGTTGTGGTTCGGCAACCAGGACGACCCGCAGGAGGAGAATCCGGTCTACGGCACAGCCAAGGTGCTGCTGGCCTATCGCGATTGGGGGGCGCTGAGCGCGGAGCCGGCAAGGTGCGGCGTGGACTGGCTGTGCCGCAACCAGAACTCCGACGGCGGCTGGGGCGGCGGGGCGGCGCAGCGGACGGCCAGCGGCGGACATTGCTCTAGCAGTGTGGAAGAGACGGCGGTGGCGGTGGAAGCGTTGGCCCGGATTTTTCACGAGAATCGCACCAAGGTGCTCGACCGAGCCGTGAATTGGCTGCTGGACGCGGTCGAACAAGACCGCCACCGCAACGCATCGCCGATCGGTTTCTACTTTGCCAGACTGTGGTACTACGAGCGGCTGTACCCGCTGCTGTTCACGCTGAGCGCGCTGGGGCAGGTCCGTCGAACGCTGGGCGCGTGAAGAAGCAGGTAGGCCGGTGGGCTCACGCCGCACCGTTCGCCAGGGGTTCCGCAGTCAAATAGCCGCACTTGGGGAACAGCTGCTGTTCTTTCAGAGCGGCCGCCACCGGTTCGATCAGTTCGCGCGGCAGCGGAACGCCGCCGTGCAGCACGGGCGGGGGACGCCGCGCCGCATCCTCGCCGTAGGCCATGACGTGATCCAGCAGCTTGTTGGCATGGGTGAACGGATTGCCCATCGCTACGCCGGCCACGATCTCGAAGCAACGGGACACCACGCGCTCGATGCGTTGGGAGAGCGCGTCCGCTTCTTCTCGCCGGCCGCCGGCCACCAGTCGCTGGACTTCCGCCAACTGCGGGGCGAAGTTGTTGGCCGAGCTGAGCAGCAGTCCGTCGTACGGTCCGCCGGCCGCTTTGAGCCAGCGGCTATACCCGCCCTCGGCGCCTCGGACCAGAAACACGCCGCCCGGATCGATGCCGGCGCGGGCAATCCAGTCCTGGCCGCTGGTGTCTTTCAGCAGGTACAGATTCGGGTAGCGTTCGACCACCTGCAGGAACGTGGCCGGCGAGATCTCGTTCTCGGTCACCTGCGGCAGTTGGTATAACGCCGTCGGATGCCGCAACTGCAGCACCTGTTCCAGTGCCGCGAGGATCTGGTCCTGTGTCAGTTCGTCGCCACGCGGCGGGCAGACCGTGAACCCGACAACGCGAGTCTGCCGGGCGATCTCGAGCCAGTCCTGCGTCCCCGCCAGGGTCTGCAGCCACTGCATCGCCTCGTCGATCGCTTGGATCACGGCGGTCGTCTGATGCTTGAAGGCCCCGATCAGCACGTGCAGCTTCCAGCGCTGCGCCGCTTGGATGACGATGGCCAGCAGCTCGCGGGCCTCCTGATCCGCCAGCTGCCAGCCTTCGCCCGTGGAACCGGGGACCAGCAGGCCGCGAGCGTGCGGTGCAAGCCTCGCAAGGTGCTTTTCGATGCGGGCGGGATCGATCCGTCCCTGGGCATCGAAATGGGTCAACGACGGACACCACAGGCCGGGCATACCCTCCGGAAACAACGCCTCGATCAGTCCTCGCCGAGCAGGATACATTGGGATCTCCCTTCTTCGCCGAATCGTTTGGGAAGCAGTGCGTGGGACTGGCCAATCATCGCGTCCGCCAGTATAAAGTCGAAACGTGGAAAAGTCGAAGAGTCGAAGAATCTCAGCGATTCAGTTTTCTGTTCGGCTTCAGCGAGTTGAGACGTCTTCCGGTTTCATGAGCATGCCAGAATTGTTTCACGACTTGACCGATGTGTACGAAGCCCTCGTGGATTGGCCCCAGCGATTGGCTCGCGAGGAGCCGTTTTATCGCCGCCTGTTTGCAGAGCACCAAGTCCGCCGCGTGGTCGACGTGGCCTGCGGGACCGGACATCATGCGGCCATGTTCCAGCGTTGGGGATTGACGGTCGAAGGCGCCGATTTCAGTCCGGCGATGATCCAGCGGGCGCGACGCGCGTATGACGAGTCGTCGAGCTTGCGGTGGATCGTACGCAGTTTCGATGAGCCCATCGACGCGGAGGAGCCCTTCGACGCGGCGATCTGCGCCGGCAATTCGCTGGCCTTGGCGGCCGACCGCGCGATGGTCCAGCGGGCGGTCCAGCGGATGCTCGGCGCGGTGCGTCCGGGCGGGATCGCCGTCGTCCACTTGCTAAACCTGTGGCGACTGGCGGATGGCCCCTGCATGTGGCAGAAATGCCGGCGACTCGATCTGCCACAGGGCGAGATGCTGGTCGTCAAGGGCGTCCACCGCTGTGGCGATCGCGGTTTCGTCGATTTGATCGTAGCCGGTTTGTCACCCGGCGCGGGCATGCACAGCGAGTCTGTCCCGCTGCTGGGATTGGAAGCCGAGGAGTTGGAACAGATGGCGATCACGGCCGGCGCGTCGCGATGCGAGTTCTTCGGCGGCTACCGGGGGGAAGCGTACGCTCGTCAGAGGAGCGTGGACTTGATCGTGGTCGCCTGCCGGTAAGGCACCCACGAAGCCCTCTCGCTGACAAGACTTGCGCTCCTGCCCGGCGAGCAGGCAGGGGGCGAAGTTGGGCTGCACGGCTCGGAGAGCCATGCTACGGGGCGGCGGCGGGGCGCGGGCGATCCGCGCCGGTCAATTCGCGGTGCAGGATGTTCAGCAGCGTCTGCAGAAACACGACGATCATGGGGCCGACCAGAATGCCGAGCGGGCCCAGCGCCTGGACGCCGCCCAGGACGCTCAGCAGCGCCAGCAGCGGGTGCAGCTTGGACTTGCCGCGCAGGACCCAGGGCTTGATGAAGTTGTCGGCGGTCGAGACGATCGCGGCGCAGTAGACCGCCAACAGGATCGCGGGCCAAGTCCGCTCTTCGTAGACGTACAGCCACAGGCAGGCCGGTACCCAGACGACGGTCGCGCCGATGAACGGCACCAGGGCCATGACCATCGCCAGCAGCATCAGCAAGACGACGGAGGGCAGCCCGGCAAGCCAGAAGCCGAAGAAGGCCAACACGCCTTGAGCGATCGCCGACAGCAGCGTCGCCAATACGACCGCCCGGCTGGCTTGATCGAACTCGCCCATCAACTCCTGCTCGTAGCGATCGTCCAGCGGCGAGAGCCTCATCAGGGTGCGGACGATGTTCGGACCGTCGAGCAGGAAGAAATAGATGGACGCGGCCATGACAAAGGCGCCCAGCACCAATTGTGCGACGAACGCGGTCGTGGCGCCGCCGGCCACCAGCAACCAGGACTGGGCCTTGACGGCGATCCGCCCGCGCCACTGGCGCAGCACGTCGTCGGTGGGGTTGGCCCATTCAATCAGCTGGGCCCGGTAAGGGCCTCCGCACAGCGCCGTCCGGAATTCGTTGAACTCGCGGAAAGCGGACGCCAAAGCGTCGTCGTACAGGGGCGTCCCCGGAGACTCCATCTTCAGCCTTTGCAGGTCCTCCATCAGGCGGTCCAGATCGCCCTGTGGAAATGTCGCCGGCTCGGCCGTCACCCGCCGGTGCAAATCCAGAACCATCTCCAAGAGACGATCGGGCGTGACCGGCGTCGGCGCCGGCCGATCTTGTCCGGTCGCCGCCCGCGCCGCCAGGTCGGAGCCCCGCGCCAGAGAACGCAACGCCGCGTCGATTGGCTGGATCTGGTCTGCTAAGGGCAGGTCCAGCCCCAGCCGCTGGCGAAGCTTGGCGACGCGTTGCCGGATTGTGTTCAATTCCAGGTTGGCGACCATGGCCGTGCCTTCGATGGCGGCCAGCGTCAGGATCGAGAAGGCCGGCAGAAACACGACCAGCAGGATGACCGCCGTCGTCAACCCGGCGGCCAGATGCTGGCGGTCCCGGCAGCGCCGCAGAATCCAGGCGTGCCAGGGCCGAAAGATGACCACGCACAGCACCGCCAGGAACAGCGGCACCAGGAAGGAAGCCATCAGCTTGAAAAACAATCCGCCGATGATCAGGATGAAGCCGATCAACAGGCTGAAGGAGACGATGCGAGATGTTCGCGATGGTTCCATGAGCAGGTCCTTCCGGGCGATTCGATCGGGGCAGGATTGGTATTCTGCTATTCGGATCTTGGAGATCAGGTTTTCACGATGACGTTCCGCCAACTACTGTAACTTCTGGCCGCAATCCAAGGTATCCCAGTCGCGGTGGAGGATGTCACAAACCGATGATCGTGGTCGTATCGGCCTCCTTCTCGTTTTCCCGCACACATTTTGAAGTGCGGCTCCTTGTCGCCGCTTTGACTCGATCGCGACGTACAATTGCCGCTTTGTGTTCGGGTGACTTGCTGTGGCTCCTGAACCCAATCAGCCGCCGCGCTCCAGGCCGCTGCCCAAAGCGGTGACAAGGCACCGCACTCCAAAAACTCGCGGCCATCGGCCGTGCAAGACGCCTCCTGCGGCTTGCCCTGCCCACGCTGCTAAACGAGTCCTGGCAGCCGTTGCAGAAAAAAGACCCGGAAAATGGGCGGTCGGATGGTTGCAACAGGGGACGCGACGGGTGAAAATCCGTGTCTTGGAAGATTCATCATCACGTTCGACTACGAGTTGCACAGAATGGCGATGCACGAACCGACGATCGAGCGGGACGCGTTTGGACAGACGGTGGATGGTGTGGCGGTGGATCGCTACACGTTGCGAAAAGGCGGCATGACCGTCCGGCTGATCACTTATGGGGCCACGGTCACCGAACTGTGGACGCCGGATCGGCAAGGGACCGCAGCCGACGTCGTCCTGGGTTTCGATCGGCTTTCGCAGTACGAAACGCAAAGCCCCTATTTCGGCTGTACGGTCGGCCGGGTGGCGTTCCGCATCGCCGGCGGCAAGTTCGATCTGGACGGCCGGTCGTACCAGCTGACACGGAACGACGGGTCGGATCACCTGCACGGCGGCAGCAAGGGCTTCAGTCACGTGGTGTGGCAGGCCGAGCCGCTGCCCGACCCCGCGTCGCCGGCTGTCCGCTTTGCGCACCGCAGTCCCGACGGCGATCAAGGCTATCCGGGCACGCTGGACACGGCGGTGGTTTACGCGCTGACCGAGGACGGCGAACTGCGCATCGAATACACCGCCACGACCGATCGGCCTACGCCGGTGAATTTGACCCATCACAGCTACTTCAACCTGGCCGGAGCCGGCTGCGGCGACGTCCTGGGGCACGTATTGCAGATGGACGCCGACCGCTGGATCCCCGCCGAGAAGCCGGACCTGCCCTCGGGCGAGGTCGCGCCGGTCACGGGGACGCCGTTCGATTTCACTCGGCCGACAGCGATCGGCGCTCGCATCCAGGAAATCGGCGGACCGACCCAGGGCTATGACCTGGCCTATCTGCACAATTATCTCGGCGGCAATATGGCTCGCGTGGCCACCGTCCACGAGCCGCGATCGGGCCGCACGATGGACGTTTCGACAAACGAGCCGGCGATCATCCTGTACACCGGAAATTACCTGGATGGCAGTCTGCTGGGCAAAGGCGGTGCGGGGTACGGCCGCCACGCGGGCGTTTGCCTCGAAACCGGCCGGCCGCCCGACGCGGTCCACCATCCGAATTTTCCATCCACGATTCTCCGCCCCGGACAGGTCTATCGGCATACGTGCGTGTATCAGTTCTTCACGAGGTGATGTCGTCGTCTTGCTCCTGGTGTGCCAGCCACCGAAGGCTGTGCCGCGCTGATTATCGATTACCGATTACCGATCACCGATTACCGCTAACGGCAACGTCATGAGCTACCTAGGACTGGACATCGGCACTACCGGCTGCAAGGCAGCCGTCTTTGATCAAGAAGGCCGGATGCTGGCCTTGGCCTATCGCGAGTATCCGCTGCTGTCGCCCCAGCCGGGCTGGGCCGAGGTCGATTCGGCGCGGGTCTGCGAGGATTGCTGCAGCGCGATCCGCGAAGCGGCGGCCGCCTGCCCTGGCGACCCGGTCCGCGGACTGGGCATCTCCTGCCAAGGCGAAGCCTTTACGCCGGTGGACGGCGGCGGCGAGTTGCTCGCCAACGGCATGGTTTCTTCCGATGCCCGCGCGGTGGACGTGGTGGCCTCGTTCAGCCGCGAGTTCGGCGCGGAGCGACTGTACGAGCGCACGGGCCATACGCCGCATCCGATGTTCACGGTCTTCAAGCTCCTCTGGCTGAAGCAGCAGCAGCCCGGCGTGTTTGCCAGAGCCCGAAAGTTCTTGTGCTTCGAGGACCTGTTCCAGCAACGACTGGGGCTGGAGCCGGCCATCAGTTGGCCGTTGGCCGGTCGGACGATGCTGTTCAACGTGCGCACGCACCAGTGGGACGATGAGATCCTGCAGGCGATTGACCTGGAGCCTGAGCGGCTGGCGCGGCCCGTTCCGTCGGGCAGCGTCTTAGGAACGATTCCCCGCCAGGCAGCGGGCGAGTTGGGCCTGTCCAAGGACGTGACCGTGGTGGCCGGCGGGCACGACCAGCCGTGTGGGGCTTTGGGGGCCGGCGCGGTCGAGTCCGACGTAGCCATGTACGCTTCGGGTACCGTGGAGTGCATCTGCCCCGTGTTCGACCGGCTGTGCCTGGACGACCGGCTGTTCCGCGCTAACCTCTGTACCTACGACGCTACGCTGCCGGACATGTACACGACGGTCCTGTTCAGCCTGACCGGCGGGAACCTGTTGCGCTGGTTCCGCGACCAGTGGGGGCAGGCGGAGGTGGCCGAGGCGGCCCGCACCGGCGTCGATGTCTATGGACTGTTGACGCGGGCCATGGCGTCCGATCCCACGGACCTGTTGGTGCTGCCCTACTTTACGCCCTCCGGCACGCCGTACTTCGACCACGAGGTGCCCGGCGCGATCCTCGGCTTGCGGCTGGCGACCACGCGCGGTCAGGTGCTGCGCGCCTTGATCGAAGGGGTCGCGATGGAGATGCGGCTGAACCTGGAGATCCTCCAGGAGTCCGGCCTGGGCGTGCGGCAGTTGCGGGCCATCGGCGGGGGGGCGAAGAGCCCGACGCTGGTCCAACTGAAGGCCGACGTTTTGGATCGACCCATCACGACGCTGGCGGTGACCGAGGCCGGCTGCCTGGGCATGGCGCTGCTGGCCTGCGCCGCGCAGACCGGCACGGCGCCGCGCGAGTTGGTGACAACCTGGGTCAAGACCGGCGCGGCCATCGAACCCGATCCGCAGCGGGCGGCTCGCTACCGCGAGCAGTTCCAGGCCTATCGCCAACTGTACCCGGCTATGCGAGAATCGTGGAAACGGTTGAAACCCTGAGTAGAACGGATTTCAATCCGTTCGGAACGGAATGAATTTCGTTCTACGAGATGCGCGCACAGGGCGCGCCAAGGACTGAGACTCAAACAAGGAGATTGCCCAATGATTCGTCCCACCATCGGTTTTCTCGTTTATGGCGTTCACAAAGACGGGTTGCTGGACCCCATGGGCCAGCCGTTTATCGACGACGCGCTTGTCGCCCGCGCGAAGCAGACGCTGCGAGACCAGGGCCTGGAGTTGGTCGAGCACGACACGGTCCTGGCCACGAAGCAGGAGGCCCGCGCCGCGCTGAAGAAGATGAAGGACGACGACCGCGTCTGCGGCGTCGTGCTGTTTTCCGCCACCTGGGTGTGGGCGGCCCATCTGGTCGCCGCGGTACGCGACTTTGCGGCCACGGGCAAGGGCGTGCTGATCTGGACGCATCCCGGTTCGCAGGGCTGGCGGCCCGTCGGCGGGCTGGTCATGCACGGGGCCTTGCTGGAGGTGGGCATCCCGCACAAGTTCGTCTATGGCGCGGCCGACGATCCGACCGACGTGGGCAGCATCGCCAGTTTCTGCCGGGCGGCCCATCTGCGCAGCTGGCTGAACATGGCGACGATCGGCACGTTCGGCGGCCGCGGCATGGGCCAGACCTGCGGCGCGGCCGACCCCAGCCAGTGGATGAAAGTCTTCGGCGTGGACATCGACTCGCGCGACACGACCGAACTGATGCGCACGGCCCAGCAGATCGAACCCGGCGAGCTGGCCGCCATCGAACCGCGCATCCGGCAACTGTTCGGCGCGATGCCCAAGAAAGATGTGGTCAACGAGCGGTCCATTCGTCTGTACCTGGCCATCAAGAAGCTGGTGGCCAAGAACGGCTGGGACTTCTACACGATCCAGTCGTTCCCCGGACTGGCCGACGATTACTCGGCCACCTGCTTCGCCCAGAGCATGATGCTCGAAGACGGCTGCGGCACTTCGACGCTGGGCGATTTCAACACGGCCATGACGGTCCTGCTGCTGACCAAGCTCAGCCGGGAGCCGATCTATTACGGAGACCTGCAGCACATCGATAAGAAGAGTCGGGAGATCAAGATCATCGGCGACGGCGCCTGCCCGCCGTCGCTGGCCGGCAAGCTGGGCCCGGCCGGGTTCGCCGAGCACGGCATCCCGACGGAAGGCGAGGCCGGCGGGCTGTCGATCCAGCTGGTTTGCAAGCCGGGCGAAGGCGTGCTGGCCCGGCTCGGACGGGTCGACGGCCGCTTCGAGATGGTCCTCACGCGGTGCTCGGTCGTCGAGCCGCCGGCCGATCAGCTCAAAGCCCGGCAACTGGAGTGCGGAATCCCCTTCTGGCCGCACGCTTTCGTGACGGCCCACTGCGACATCAACGTCCTGTTGGAGCATTGGACCAACGAGTACGCTTGCCTGGGTTACGGCGAACACCTGTACGGCGATCTGATCGAGTTCTGCAAACAGACTGGAATCGAGGCGATCCTGCCGTGAAAATGGGACTGGCTTCGATCAGGACGATCGGCGCCTGTCCCATTTTCGGAAGGAGATCATTGCGTTCTATGAAAGATGTGCTCCTGAAAGACTTCCGGCCACAGTGCCTGCTCCGCGTGGCGTCACACGTGCCCGAGCAGGCTCGTTTCCCGGTGATCGATGCCCACAACCATCTGTTCGGCGACCTGCCGGCAGAGGAATTGATCGAAGTGATGGACGCCGTGGGCGTGCGGGTCTGGGTGAATGTGACCGGCAACACGACTCTGCCGCTGGTGAACAACACCTACAGCATCGCGCGCCGCGACATCCGCACGTTCATGGACCAGTACGTGCAGCGTTATCCGGGCCGGTTCGCCGCGTTGACGATGGCCGACTTTGCCCAGTGGGAAGATCCCGTCCTGATCAAGGACAACGATTTTGTCAAGCGGTGTATCGAGCAGTTGGAGGCCGACGTGGCCGCAGGAGCCCGCGGGCTGAAGGTCACCAAGGAACTGGGGCTGCTGTTCCGCGACCGCACGGGGGCCATGCTGCGGGTCGACGACGAGCGACTGGCACCGATCTGGCAGCGGGCGGGCGAGTTGGGGATTCCGGTCCTGATCCACGTCTCGGACCCGATTGCCTTCTTTCAGCCGATCGACGAGCGCAACGAGCATTACTTGACGCTGCAGGAGTTTCCCGGCTGGAGTTTTCACGGTTCGCATTTCAGCAAGTGGGAGATCCTCCAGCAGCGCAACCGCATGATCGCCCGGCACCCGGAGACCAGGTTCTGGCTGCCGCACGTGGCCAACTTGCCGGAGGACCTGGCGGCGGTGGGCGAGTTGCTCGACAACCACCCCAACGTGTCGATCGACTTATCGGCCCGCATCGACGAACTGGGCCGCCAGCCCTACACGGCGGCCGAGTTCTTCCGGCGCTATGCCGACCGGATCCTGTTCGGCCTGGACATGCCGGTCTCGGCCGAAGCCTACCGTTGTTATTTCCGCTTTCTGGAGACCCGCGACGAGTATTTTGACTATCCCGACTACATTGGCCGGTTTGGTGTCTACACCCGCTGGAAGCTGTACGGGTTAGGGCTGTCCGACGAGGTGCTCAAGAAAGTCTATTACGAAAACGCGATGCGCCTGCTCGGATTGACGCTGGCGTAGCGCCCCGCCGGGCGAGAGACCGGCAACAAGCTCTGGTTGTTTCCAAGAGGATGAATCGGCTCGTGCCATCCGTGGGGCTGATTCTGAGCACGATCAATCCGCCGCGTTAGGAGTCCGGGTATGCCACTGATCGTTTCGCGAGACCAAGTGCTGGATTTGTACGCCGGCGCCGCGCGGGAGAAATGGGTGATTCCGTGTTTCTGCTCCGAGAATCTCACCACGACCGAAGCCGTCCTGTCGGCAGCGTCCGATTTCGCGATTCAGCGCAACCTGGATCGCGTGCCGATCACCGTGGGGATTACGAACCAGTACCTGCACCGCGCCCAGTCGGCTTGGTACACGCACTCGCGGCGTTGGGACACTGGCCTGCGGCTGTTCCTGGCCGACCTCCAGGTCCTCGCCCGCGACGATTCGCCCTACGCGAACGTCGACGTCATGGTCCACCTGGACCACACCCAGCACGACCGGGACCGCGAGTTGTTGGACTGGGACATGGGTCAGTTCTCGTCGATCATGTTCGATGCCTCGACGTTGCCTTTCGAAGAGAACATTGCGGCCACGCGTCAATTCGTGCGCACCAAGGGCTCTGAAATCGTCGTCGAAGGCGCGTGCGACGAGATCATCGACGCCGGGGGCGAGGAAGCCGGCGAGTTGACCACGCCGGAGCACGCAGAGCGTTACGTGCGCGAAACCGGGGCCGACATGATCGTGGCTAACCTGGGGACGGAACATCGCGCCAGTGCCGCTTCGCTGCAGTATCACGGGGATCTGGCGCGGGAGATCAGCCGCCGGATCGGCCCGAAACTGGTCCTCCACGGCTGTTCGTCCGTGCCGCCCGAGCAGATCGGCAAGCTGTTCGACGACGGCATCTGCAAGGCCAATGTCTGGACGGCGCTGGAGCGTGACAGCAGCCCTGTCCTTCTGGCCCACATGCTGCGCAACGCCGTGAAAGTCGCCGGCTCCGAAGCGGTGGCGCGACTGAAGGAGGAAGGCTTGCTGGGCCCCGCCGTCTCGGCCGACGGCCGCGCCGCGTTGAGCCACGCGACGACCTGCTACCGCCAGGACATCGTGTTCCAGGTGATGAAATCCATCGTCCACAGTTTCCTGGAAATGTGGTACCCGGCGGCGGCAAGCCGCGATTGATGCCGTTCGCCACAGTAATAACCGGACACATGCCAACGTTAACTTGCAGCTTGAGGAGGATGTCATGAAACGCTTCTGCCGTCGATACCAGCTTGTCTCTTGCCTCGCGGTCTTCGCCGCTTGCGGATTTTGGTGTGCACTGGCTGCCGGTCCGGCCCAGGCGGTCGAATTCTGGGTCGGCTCCGCGACGGCGGACATCACCCCGGACCGGCCGGTCCCGCTCACCGGCAACACGACCGTACGGATCGGACGCGAGATCCAGAGCCGCCTGAAGGCCGGTGTTCTGGCCTTGGAATCGCGGAACGGCCCGCAATCGCTGGACCAGGCGATCCTGGTCGCGTGCGATCTGTGCGTGATCCGGCCGGGGATTCAGGACGGATTCCGCAAGCACCTGGACGGCCGCTTGCCTGGCTTCGACCTGAACAAGCTGTTTCTGGCCGCCACGCACACCCATACGGCGCCGGTGCTGCTCCAGGACCGTTACGATGAGAAGGACTACGAGGACGCCATGCAGCCCAAGGAGTACGTGCCTTGGCTGTACGAACAGATGGGCCAGGCGGTAGTCAAGGCCTGGGAGAGCCGGGCGCCGGGGGCTGTGGCCTGGGGGTTGGGCCACGCGGTCGCCGGTCACGGCCGGCGCATCGTGTACAACGACGGCACGGCCAAGATGCACGGTCCCACCAACGTGCCGGAGTTCCGCGGCATCGAGGGCTACGAGGACCACGCGGTCCACATCCTGTGCTTCTACGACGCGCAGAAGCGGCTGAAGGCCGCCGCGCTCACACTGGCGACCACGGCCCAAGCCGAGGGCGGCAGCAAGGTAAGCGCCGATTTCTGGCACGTCGTCCGCGAATTGATCCACGAGCGCCACGGCGAGGATGTGGCGCTGCTGGGATTCTGTGCTCCGGCCGGCGATCAGACTCCCCGGGCGCAGACGCGCCGGAAGAGCGAACAGCGGATGTGCGAATTCCGCGGCCTGACCTACAGCCAGGAGATCGGGCGCCGCGTGGCCGACGCCTTCGAGGACGTGGCCGGCGTCATCGCCAAGGATCTTCGCACAGACGTGCCGCTGGTGCACCGAGTGCAGACGCTGCAACTACCCATGCGGGTCATCACCGCAGCGGAATACGCCGTCGCCAAGAAAGTCTGCGAAGACATCGACGCCAAGCAGACACGCGGCAAGTCGGACCGTTGGACGCGGGGTCTGTACGGTTCGGTGGCCGAGCGGTACGCGGCCCAGCAAAAGGGCGAAGCGAAGATCTATGAGATGGAATTGCACGTGCTGCGTTTGGGCGACGTGGCCATCGCCACCAATCCGTTTGAGCTGTTTCTCGATTATGGCGTGCAGATTGAGGCCCGCAGCCCGGCCGTGCAGACATTCCTCATCCAGTTGGCAGGCGCCAAGCGGGACCATGCCTACTACCTGCCGACGCCGCGGGCGATCGCGGGCGGTGCGCTGGATGACAAGCCCTTTACCAACTACAGCGCGACCGTCATGACCGGCATGGTGGGCCCGGAAGGCGGCCAGATGCTGGTCGACCGCACGGTCGCAGCGATCCAGGAACTGTGGGAGAAGAAGTAGCCAGAACGCGGCCTGACGGCCCCAACCGGATTTGAGATTTGAGATTTCAAATCCGAAGCACGAAATCCGAGACAATTCCAAAATCCGAATAGCAGAACACGAAACGATGCCGGCCTTGAGGCTCGCCCGGCCTGGTTCTGCTCCGGTGCGGGCACACAGCATGCGCAGCTCCAGACGTGACGCGGTACTCCCGTTTGGGCCATAGAGATTTCGAATGGTGGATTTTTCACTCGATAGCGCTTAGCCAGGAGGAACTACCCATGCGTTGCTTTACACGATGGTCGCTCTTTTGCGGAATCGCCGGTGCGCTCCTTTGCATCGCCGCCCGTGGCACTTGGGCCGCAGACACGGAGCTGCTGATCGGCGCGGCTACGACGAGTATCACGCCGGATCAGCCGATCGCCCTGGACGGGCAGTTTGGTTTGCGGATTTCCAAAGGCGTGGAGAGCCCGATCACGGCTACGGCCGTGGCCATCGAGGCTCGGCAGGACGGCCGCAGCGTCGATCAGGCGGTGCTGGTGTCGTGCGATCTGGTGGCGATCCGCCCGCCGCTGCTGGCGGCCGCCCGCCAACGGCTGGCGGCGAAACTGCCCGAAGTGGATGCCCGCAAGGTGATCTTCACGGCCACACACACGCACACCTCGGGAGTCACGGAGGAAGGCAAGTTCGAGCTTCCCAAGGAGGGCGTGATGCAGCCCAGCCAATTCGTGACGTTTCTCGTGGACCGCCTGGAGGACGCGATCGGCAACGCCTGGAAGCAGCGCCGGCCGGGCGGCGTCAGCTGGGGATTGGGGCACGCGGTGGTCGGCTACAACCGTCGCGCGGTCTACGCCAACGGCTCGGCCGCCATGTACGGCAAGACCGACGGTCCGGACTTCCGCGGTATCGAGGGCTACGAGGACCACGGCCTGGAGATGCTCTTCTTCTGGAACGACGTCCAGCAACCGCCGCTGGCCGTGGCCGTCAACGTGGCCTGCCCTTCGCAGGAAGTCGAATCTCGCTCCATGATCAACGCCGATTTCTGGCACGATGTCCGCCAGCAGTTCCAGGCCGGCCAGTACAAAGACGTGCTCGTGCTGGGCTGGCCGGCCGCCGCCGGCGACCAGTCGCCGCACCGGATGTACCGCAAGGCGGCCGAGGAGCGGATGCTGAAACTGCGTGGGCTGTCGTACACCCAAGAGGTCGGGCGGCGGCTCGCCACCGAGATCAGCGACGTGTGCCCGCTGGTCCGACAAGACGTGCGGACCAACGTCCCGTTCGCGCACAAAGTCGAAGACGTGCCGCTGCCCGTGCGGAAAGTGACCGAGAACGAGGCGGCTGCGGCCCAAGCCGAGATCGACGCCCTGGCAAAGAAGCAAGGTACCACGCGGCGGCGACTGTGGCTCCAGAACGTCGTCGATCGTTACCACCAGCAGGACCAGGAGCCCATGCTGTCCGTGGAAGTCCACGCCCTGCGGATCGGCGACATCGCGATCGTTACCAACCCCTTCGAACTGTTCCTGGACTACGGCGTGCAGATGCAGGGGCGGAGCAAGGCCGTGCAGACCTTCGTGATCCAGCTGACCAACGGCTCGAGCGGTTACTTGCCGACGGAACGGGCCGTCCGGGGCGGCAGCTACAGCGCGATCGTCGCCAGCAACCGCGTCGGCCCCGAAGGCGGTCAGGTGCTGGTGGAACGGTCCGTCGAGTTGATCAACAGCCTTTGGTAGCAAGGCGGTGCCGCCAGAAAAGGGGTCAGGACTCTTTTCCCGGCTCTTTACCCGGAACGGCCGGAGGGTAGTCCCCAGAAAACAGTCCTGACCCTTTCCGGCTAACGGTGGGGCTGGCAGGAAAATGGGGCAGGAAAATGTCGAAACAGGTTTTCATTTTCCTGCCCGAATCTCCTTGTCAGCAGTCCGATGGCGGGACGTCAACTGCCCGCCGTGACCACACAGCGGATCCCGACACACCCTGCGGCGCGAAAGGGCGAGGCGAAGCAGCGCAGGTTGCCGCGCAAGTCGGTGGCCGTCGCATCCTTGCACTGGCATCCGAGTCGGTACACCCGCAGGAATCCAGTCTTCGGCCCCTGCGGGTCTTTGACCAGTTTCTCCGGCCCCGGTTCTCGGTAGTAGTTTTCGTCGAAGTAGTCCGCGCACCACTCGCCGATATTTCCGCCCAGATCGAAGACGCCTTCGGGCGTGCGGCCTTCGGGAAAGCTGCCGACCGGTCTGCGGCCCCCGAAGCTGGGGCCGAAATTCGCCCGCGTCTGGCCCGGCTCGTCATTGCCCCAAGGATACGTCCGGCCTTGAGGCCCGCCGTGGGCGAACTCCCACTCGGCCTCCGTGGGCAACCGCTTGCCCGCCCATAGGGCATAGCCGCGGGCCTGAAAGTAGTTCACGCCTCCGATCGGGTACTTGGCCAACTCGGGCTTCGGCGGAACAAACTTGCCGCCCGGGTCCCGCGAGATGCCGCCCGCCGAGTATTTGTCGTTTCCGTCGTTGAGAAACCGGCAGTAATCCTCGATGGTCACCTCATACCGGTCCATGTAGAACGAGCTAACCTGCACGCGATAGCCCTCGATTTTCTCCGGCTCCGGTTTGCGATTGCGGCGGACCAGGTACTCCCCGCTCCTGGCAAACTCGCCTCCCGGAATCAGCACCATTCCTTCCAGAATCTCCTCTTTCGTCCGCTCACGCGACTGCTGGACGGGGATCAGTTCCGGTTCGCGTCCCGACTTCTCGACCAGTCCGACGTGGGCTCCCTTTTCCTGGATCTGTTTCAGGCATGCTTCGCTGCAGGCGTACAGTCTGACACCCGCAATGTCCGCGTACAGGTCGTTCCCTGCCGGTTTGCCGTCGACGAGGCACGCGCGTGTGAGGTTGGCCGGCGCCGATTCACCGGCCGCAGCGGCGGCCAATCGCGACTTGAGCCACGCGTAAATGCTGGCGCCGATTTGCTGGTAGCCGGTGACGTTCGGGTGGACGGCGTTGTTGTCGGGGTAGCCGCCGGTGATGTCGAGGTTCAGTTCGGTCGGCACAAGGAAGATGTTCTCGGCTTCACGTTGCCCAAAATGCTCCAACTGCCGTTCGACGAGCCGATGCTGGACCTGCCGCCAGTTCCAGCGCGGATAGGCGGTCTTGTAGTTGGCCACGAAGGCGGCGTCGCGGATGTTTGGCGGCGTGGTCAAGCAGACGCCGAGTTCGGCGCGGGGGGCGGCCTGGCGGAACGCGGCCAGCAGCTGGTCGGCCTCCTGGAACACGGCGGTGATGCCGGCCTCGAGCGCCTGCGGGTTGTCGGCTTTCAGGCCGAAGCAATCATTGATGCCCAACATGAACGTGACATAGTCCGGCGCGCGCCCGCCGCAGCGTTCGGCAATGTAGCGTCCGGCATCCAGCGTGGGAATCGGCGGATCGCCGGCGGCAAACACGAACGGACTGCTGTTGGTCCTGGCCGCCGGCGTGCCGCCGGGGTTGAAGCGCGAGTTGAACGCCCGCCAGGTCCAGCCGCCGTAGCCTTCGTGCGCGACGTTCTCCGCGGCAACGGCCGGCTTGTGCGTGCCCAGCATCCGCCACGTGGGATTTCCGGGCTGTGAGAGCAGGCGTGCAATCTCGTTCGGATACTGCGAGGCGTGCGTGAGGCTGTCGCCCACGATGAGCAGCGCGATATCCTGCCCCCGCCCGGCGTCCGCGGGAACCACGCGCACCTTGGTCGTGCCCTGGGCCGACAACCGGCCGGAGTTGTCGCTGACCTTGAGTGTCAGAGGATATTCTCCGACTTGCTCCGCCGTCGCGTTGAGCTTCCAGCGCTGCGCATCCGTTTCGCCGACGTCGCAGGTGACGGCAAACGAGAATTCCTCCGCCGGCGCGGCCAGGATGACGTTCGCGAAATACAGACTCATCTCCACGCCCGGCACGGCGTAAACCGTCGGCGGCAACGTCAACCGGAGGGAAGCCGGCGCTGCAGGCTGAGCATCTGTAATCGCCTCTGCCGCGTGTAAGCTGACGAGCACGGGCACAAGCAGGACGATCAGGGCCGCGAGGCTGTTTTTTCTGATTGTGTACATCGGTGAGGGTCTCCCACGGGAAAAACGGAAATGTGCGGTTCAGTATTTCACGCAACCGGGCCTTCGACAAGGGCACCAGTGAAGCGGTCCTCCCGAGCCAGGCATACGGAGCCAAGCACCGGTTGACGAAGCCTCCGGCACCGTGATAATCAAGAGTTGTGTTCCCCAACCAGTGGCAAGAGGTTCCCATGAAGAACTTGACCTGTCTCGCGGCGGCGGCAGCGCTGGCGGTCGTGACGGTTTGCACAGCGGCGGAGGACGCCGCGGTCTACGGCATTCCCTTTAAGCCCGACCTGCGTCCGGACAAGGGGTCTTCCTTGGGGCTCGAAGTGGCCGTCTCGGACACTGACGGAACCACGCCGGCCCAAGAGAAGATGCCCGCCTTGCGGACAGAACCCCGGCAGCGGAAGTGCGAGCGCCTGATTGCGGCTGCGCTGGCCGGTTCCGACGGAATACCGCCGGCCGTGGTCCGCAGCCAGGAACTGTTGGCCGCGGCCGAGTTGCCGGCGAGCGAAAAACGCGAGATTCCTTTCTCCGCCCTGAGCGTTCCGCCCGGAAAAGATTTGGTCCTGACGCTGAAGGCCCGATTGGATTCACCCCGGCCGGCCGGTTACACACGGGGTATGCGGCTGACGGTCAACGGCCAAACGCTGGACGGCAGCCGGCTGGTCAACTGGGAGGGCCCGGAGCCGCGAGTCAACGGCGAATTGATGTCGCCCGCCGGCGGCGATGTCTTCAACGTCCCGTACAGCCCCGATTTCGACTCGCCCAACACGCACCCCAGCTACGCCTTGCGGAGCGGACCCAAATTGTGCCGCTACGAACTGCGCGTGACGGATCTGGTGCAGGACGGCGACAACCGGCTGATCATTCATAACTCGGCCGGCGCGGAGTTGAACAAGACGCTGGTCATCGTCGACGTGCAATTGCAGGTCCGCGAACCCGTGGCGCCGCGTCCCAAACGCCCGGCGCCGACCGGCCCGCTGCCCCTGATCCGGCCGGCCGTGCAGCATGAGGTCGACTACCGGCTGGTCCGGCAGCAAGACGGCACGGTCGAGATCGGCGTGGGCGGGGCGACGTTTCGCGTGGAATCCGAGTTCTCGACGACCGAGCCGGCCTGGGTCCGCGGTTCCAACAAGTACTTCGACCATCAACAGGAGATCCAGCAGCACGACGAGTGGATCGTGGTCCGCGACACGTTCACCAACCGCACAGCCGAGAATCTGCCGCTGATGCACCGTCATCGCGTCACAGGCCGGTCGCCGTGGCAGAAAGTCTGGCTGGCCGGGCTGTCGCCGTCGGCCCTGGTGAGCACCAGCGCCGAGCCGGCCAATCCCTCTACGTACGGTGCGGCCGGCGACGTGGGGATTGGCGTGCTGCCGCTGGACGACGTGTTTCAAGTCCACGTGACCAACTTCAGCAC
>CAZAQY010000046.1:9028-41276 GCA_964486845.1 uncultured Pirellulaceae bacterium | reverse complement strand
TTGGCCTCTGTTTGTGAACAAGCGGCCAATGGTAGGCTGTCCTAAAGTGCAATCGGGATTGACCGACCGTAAATGGCACCAACCGGCTAGACAGCTATGGCCTCGAACCCTCGGGCGGTGGTTCGACGATGCGGGCCTCATCTCCGACCTTTGCCCGGAGGATGGCGTTTTCCGCCACGACGTCCTGGCTACGGGCAGCGACGACGCGAAACGCGCCGATCAACGCGCCGTTGCGATACAGTTCCACCGCTTGGCCTTTGAACGCATCGACGGGGTCGGTGAAGTGGATTTCGCAGAGCCCCAGTCGTTTGTCGCCGACGGCCGTCACGCGGCCGAAAACGGGCTTCCGTTCAAGTTCGATCCCAAACTTCGCCTGGAGATGCTTTCGATCCGCGACGCTCAGCCGTTTCAGGGCGATGGGAATGACGTTTCCGTCCCGTTTCTTCAGCCGCACTTGGCCATCCTCGAAGTCCACAAACTCCGCCTCGACGGTGTACTTGCCCGACGAGTCCGTCCAAGTCCGCATCCCGGCGACAGCCGGAGCAGGCGGGCGAGAAACCGATCCGGCTTCCTGACGGCTCGGAGTGGTCGGCATCGCCACCTGGTCTTGGGACCGATCGTCAGGTTTAGATGGATCTTTGGAGCTTAGCGGCGTCGGTATGTCGACAGAAATCGGCCCCCCTCCCACGGTGTGCGGCGTTGACTCTGAATTCGGCGCGGCCGGCCGTTCAGTGGCGACGATTGGCGCCGTCGCCGGCACAGGCTCGTGATAATCCTGCGGGGCCTGTTCGGGCCGAGGCGAATTCCCAAAGAAAACCAGCAAACACGGCAGACAACATACGCCCATCAAAAGCAACAGACATCCTGCCAAACGATGCCCGGTCTTTTTCGTTGACGGCGTTTCGGCGACGATGGTTGCGTCAACGACTGATGGCATCGCGTCTTCGATCTGGCCGGTGTGCATGTTGCACAGCAGCAGTCGAGGGCGAATTTCCGGGCCCAGTTCGGACAGCACCTGTTTGGCGCGGTGAACGTGAATCCTGTCGCGGGCACGACTGCACAGAAGGATCAGACCGGAGCGGCGGCGCGCGAGCTTTCCGTACAGAAGTGCCTGGGAAATGCCTTCACGCCATTTCCGCGCAAAATCCACTTCCCATACGACCGAGGTCGTCAGGATGTCGCAACGAGACCTGTCGGCAAGCCCGACCTCTAAGCGTGGGTCCCCGAGACGTTGAATGGGCTCCGTGCGGATCAGGTACTTGCACCATTCCCGTTCGCGTGCGTCGACGCGAGGCCACCATTGGCGTTCGCCCTCTTCGGCGCGAGGGACTTGCGGATTCAAGAGGCGTGCTAACCAGCCAAACATGACGCCTTTCTCTATCTTCAACGTCGGGCGGCGGCATCGAACCCTCGCCGGCACGACTTGCGGCGAACCGGTTTCTGACGTGTCCTCCGTCCTTTGAGCCTGCCAACCACGGATCGCTCTTAATGATTTACTCCGGTCAAAAACACTCCTCCGGTAGCTTCTTCTCGATCAACTTGGGGATCTGGAAAGCATGAATTCTACTGCCTGCGATCAGTTTGCAGAACCCAGGCGGAGGATTGAACAGTCGTGTGACCACCGTCGCAGTGACTTTCCAGCATTCTTGAAGAAGCAATGCCGTGTTCAGATTCGCCGTGTCATTGTCTGTGCAGAGAATCACGATGGGTTCGGTTGCGGATGTGCCGGACACGCCTCTTGTCATGGCAGTCTCAAAGACACGAGGGTCATCAACGTCGCCGTCGATTGCCGATAGCGACCGGTCCCCGATGTCGAAACTTCGTCTAAACACTTCTACTTTCTTCGTCGCCATACGGTCGACAACCGCGACGCTCAGTTTGCAGTCATCGCCGGCCTTTCTGAGCAAGGCCTTGGTAAACATCTGGCCAAATCGTCCGAATCCCGCAACGACAACAAACGAAATACCGCCGTTGGACGATCCCATCATCGACCAAAGCTCCTCTACCAAGTTCGTCCCAGCAATCTCATACGGGTTGACCAGCACAACGCCCTCAGACCGGGCGAGGTCAGAGACTCCGCGGGAAAGGTCGACGTCGGATATCAGGGCAACGGACTTGAAATCTGCCGCGGCAGCGCATTCCTTGGCCAGGATGCAAGTGTTCAGATTTGCCACGTCATTCCCGGATGCGGCGTACAATCGGCGGGCTCGCTCGATTCCTGCACGTCGCAAGCTCATGGCGTCGGTCATGTCTCCCACGATCACGGGCACTCGCATGCCGGTGGCGAACTCTAGGAACGGCGGAAGCGAAGTGTCGACTTCAACGATCACGACATCCTGTCCGGGATTCCTGGCAAGCACCTGACTCACGATGAGCCTTCCGTGTTTGCCACGACCGCACAGAATCAAATGGTCCTTCATTTTGCGGACAATTCGATCCGGATTGTCGAGGGCCTGTTTGATGGTCCGGAGGCTTTCCACGAGGAAGGTGGCACTCAGCGCTGCAGCCAGGAGGTAAAGAAACCACATGATATACAACCAGATCTTTGAGCCGTCGACTGGCGTGCCACTGGCGCTTAGAATAAACAGACGAAGCGTCTCGTAGAACGATTCGATCAAGTTCAGCCGCTCGCCGCCAGTTAGTTCGATTTGCGTAAAGCCGATCGTGCCTACTACAAGAATTACCGATACCGTAACGCCTTTCCAGCGTTTGGCGAGCAACTTCAGGAGGGACTGCAATAAATGCGCTGTCGGACTACCGTTGGGCTTGCTGCCATGCATCATCACACAACCTCGCGTAGTACTTGAACATCCAGGTCAGGAAGGCTTCTCCAAAACGCGATGGGTTGCGGCCGCAACCCATCGCTCGTAGTGCCGGCTTCAGCCGGTGAGCCCGCGCCGCAAATCGCAATCAACTCACATCTGCCTTTCCCCACTTCAACGCTGCCGACTCCAGTAATTCGAAGACGCGACCGTCATCACCGTCCGTCGTGCGGCCCAGCAGTTTGTCGGTCCAGCGCTTTGGCAATCCGGCCCGGCCATGCAGCGCCCCGACGGCGGCGCCCACGATCGCGGCGACCGTGTCGTTGTCCTTGGTGTCGTTCACCGCCCGGACGATGGCTTCCTCCGCATCATGGCCGTAACGCATCAGGATGTACACCACGCTGGGCACGGTTTCCAACAGATACGCACCAGAATACCAGCTGCCTCCGGCATCGAGCATCGAGCGGTTCTCGCGGAAGGCAGCCCCGACGCGTTCCTGCACGAAACGCCAGACGGGTCCCTCGTAAGCCGCCACCTGTTCGCTGCGCGGCTGATACCGCGTGTCGCCTTCGAGTTCACGCGCCGTTTCGACGTACGTCTCCAGCCACCACTGCGCCGGCGGCGGTGCGGTCATCGCCAGCAGTTGCCACAGCATCGACACAAAAGCCACGCAGGCTGCGGTGGACCCAGCGTCGTTGTGGGTCAGCATCGCGCACAGCGCCGCATCGGCCCACAGGTCCGTCGTCCCGGTCTTCAGGTGCGGAATCAGGATCGGCGCAATCCGCATCAGCGCCCCGTTCCCGGCCGACGGCGCCCCGCACTGGTCCCACGGCAGGCCGCTGTTGTAGTTCCGCAAGAACTGCTTCATCGTACTGCCGATCCCAAAGATCCGCCCGCGGGAAAACCGTTCGGCCACATGCGCCGGCACAAATCCGCCGTCGTCGAACATCTGTTCGAGCGTCCAGAACGCCAACTGCGTATCATCCGACGGAAGCCCGACCCGCCTGCCCTCCGCGTGCCGATTCGGCAAGTAGTCCCGAATCTCCCCATACCGCCCCCGCCGCACCGAGGGCACCTGCCCTTCGCTCGTGTTGCCCAACGCGTCCCCAATCGCCAACCCCAGCATCATGCCTTCGACCTTGGCGAAGTCAAGGTCCATCGGCATGGGGGGCGGAGCCTGATCGAAGAGCGGCGCCTGTACGAGATTGACTGAACGCCGACTGAAGAAACGCTCCAGGATATCGTGGTTCTGGGTGGTCATGCTCGTCTTCCCCTTTGCCAGAGTCCGTCGATTATTCTTTGGCGAGCGGTGCGGGCAACCAGATGCCCGTCGCCGCCTTCCGGATCCTCAAACGCAGCCATTCAATCGTCGGCGTCCACCCAAAACCGCTTGATAGTACTTAGCAAGTGGTCGGCGTCATCCTCGCTGATCGGGTATAACGTTCTGATGACTCCCTGCTGGAAAGCGTCCAGGTCCCGGATTCGTCGGTCGATCTTCTTCAGGTCTGTGATTTTGATTCCGCGGGGGAAGGGCCCTTCCGTCGCATGAAGCATGAGCTTCCCATGTCGATACCCTACGACTCGTGCAGTACCGACAATCTCACGGATGTTCGACTGGTAGCAGATGATCCGGTCTCCGGACTGGGGGCGACATTGCGTGCAGACAATCTCAGCAAGTCCCCAGTCGCAGGGTTGCGGTTCGCTGAAGAACACAAACCAGTCGCCACTGTATTGGCCCGCCCCTCCCGTCGGATTTACCTTGTAGACAAACGTGCTCATGTCATCTTTCCTCGTTCGACTTGGAGCCTGTCATTTGGCCGGGCCATGCTGGCACACTAGCCGGAAATCGCATCCAGCGCACTTGTTCCTGTCCGGCTTGGCCTCAAACTTCCGTAGTGAAATCGCCTTCGCCAGCTTTCCGGCTCGACGTCTCGCGTCCTTGGTTTCACGATTTGCGATGGGTACGGACAACCGATCACCGGCCTTGAGTTCGTGGACGTAGGCGGCGCGGACGTCCAACCCTTCTCCACGACCGGCGGCAGCATAGATCGCCAATTGGAAAGCGTAGATACCGTCGGTACGCGGATCTGCCGCCGTTTTGTAGTCGACCAAGGCAAGAGCGCCGATTTCCCCGCCTTCGCGATCCAAGATTACGTCCGCTCGCCCGGTGACGTTTGCCTCGTCCAAGTGCAACTCGAACGGCCGTTCGGTTTCCCAGACCCGAAACAGGTCGTCTCGGTATCGCAGCAGGTAGCGGTCGATCACCTTGCGGGCTTCCTGCCGCAGACGTTCGTACATGAACGCGTAGGCATAGGGCAGGTAGAACTCGGCATCGAGCAGTGTCTCGATCTGTTTCGGCGTCGGAATCTCGCCGGTTGCCCGAACTTGGTCCGCAATCCGCCGCAAGGCGTGGTGGATGGCCTTGCCGTAGCCGAGTTCCGCCACCAATTGTGGTTGGAATCCCAGCAGTGCGCCCATTCGGAACGCGTAGGGACAATCTTCGTAGTGGGCCAAGTCCGAGAACGACAGCGTTGGCTTGAGCGGCTCCTCGTTTGCGTCCGGCACGAATTCGGGAGGAAGCAGAGCGGACGTGACGAGCGGCGGGTCGCCACCAGCGGCCTCGACGAGGAAGGGACTGGAGCTGGCCGCATTCTTTTTACGGAGGAACCGAGACAGGTACAACATCTCCTTGGCACGCGTCATGGCTACGTAGAACAGGCGACGCTCGTCCGTCTCCGTACCCGCGTAGCGCTCGCGGAGCTTCGGGGGAAAGACATCCTCGGACAAGCACGATTCCTCCTGTTGCCCGGTCTTGGCAGCGGGAAAACGCCGGTGGACCAGGCAGGGTACGAAGACCACGGGCCACTCCAACCCCTTGGCTTGGTGGACGATCAACACGTCCACGGCGTCCGGGTCAAACGCCTCCTCGCCCTCAAAGTCTTCGTAGGCGTCGCGGGCGTAGTACCGCAGATAGTTGAACAAGTGCCGGTAATACCAGATTCCGCGGTCCTGCCCCGCCTTATAGACACTGGATTGGCCATCGTCAACCCATCGCGCACGGCGTCGCACATGCTCAAAATCGGCGAGCACTTGCGAGAACCTGGCGAGCGTGCCCATCCGCGAGGCCAGCAGCGGGTCTTCCAACCGCCACCGATGAACGCCCAGCAATCTGAGCAGCGAATAATAGTCGCGCACCAGGTTTGCTGGTTGATCGTCGGCGTTCACCCGGTTGCGCCACGTGTGCAGGTGCTGAGTCAGCTTGGCCGTCATCGGTGCCCCCAACCCGAACGCTTCCGCAAACGTGTTCGCCACCGTCTCAACGTCGACAGGTTCGTCTTTCGAGTGTTCTTCCGCGGGCCAGTTGTTGTCGCTCAGGCACGCGTAGGTCATCCCCATAGCTTGCATGTCGGACTGCCGGAACAGGCCCGTTCGGCCGCCACAAGTGCATGGGATGCCCTTGGCCTGTAAGGCACGGACGATGGGAACCGCCGAGGTTCTTACGGACCGCAACAGGATGGCGATGTCTCGGAAACGGTATCCCAGCCGGACGAGATGGGTGATCGCATCGGCGATGACGATTGCCTCGTCGTCCGGCGTTTCTGCCGACCAAGCCTGGACGGCGGGCTTGCTTACCTCTCTTCGCGCGAGCATGCGCTTTGGCAGGCGGAGTTCCGGCTCGATGGACTGGCCGAATTCGTTCGCCACGCTGACGATGTCCGGCCGCGACCGATAGTTGCTGGACAGCGTAAGCACTTTGGCCCTGTATCGCTTTCGAAACGTCTGAATATTTTCGACGGTTGAACCACGCCATTGGTAAATAGCTTGATCGTCATCGCCCACCACGCAAAGACGTACGGGCGGGCGACTCAGCAATCCGATGAGCGTTTCCTGCGCGGGATTGACGTCCTGATACTCGTCCACAACCAGGTGGCGCAGCCCCCCGTGGACCGCCGAGTATACTTCGGGGCGTGCCAGCGCCTCGACTGCGGCGCTGATCATCTGGCCGAAGGTCAAGAAGTGGTAACGACGCAGCGTTTGGCGGAATCGGGCGTAGATGTCGCCGAACGGCGTGCCCGCAAGCCGTTCGAGCGGAATCAATTCATTCTCGACAACGTCCATGTTGCGCCGGAATAGATTGATCGCCGCAAAGACCCCTTCCCGCAGCTGCGTCAGGCCCAACTGCTTGTGTTCCCGGCAGAGCAGCCCGGCCAACCGGTGGTCATCCAGCAACTCGAAGTCCGCGTACTCCGGCACGTGTTGCTGCAACAGCCGCAATCCATAGGAGTGGATGGTCCCGACGAACATCGGGGAAAGAGAATCCAGGACATTCGCGCCGAGCTTGTCGGCCACTCGCTGGAGGATGCGCGTCTTCAGGCTGGTCGCCGCTCGCTCGGTGAACGTGAACGCGACGATTCCAGCGGGCGGCGTCCCCTCGACGATCAAAGCCGCCACTCGTTGCGAAATCGCTTCCGTCTTGCCGGAACCCGCGCAGGCAATGACCTGCAGGTGGTCGCCGCGGTACGCGATCACCTTTCGCTGCTCCGGGGAAGGTTCGAACGTCGTCACAGCCATGCCTGTCCTCAACAGTTGCAGGTTTGAATGGGATTCGGCCCAGGATTCGTCAGTTTTTCGACGAATGACGCTCCTCGAAATTGAAACGGTCGCGACGGCCCACGCTGCCGCTTGCGCGAACAAGTGAAGGGGCGCCGCTTCAGCCAACGCTTGATCTTGAGCTAGCGACGCGGGCGACTACTGGCGCCCGCCTGCCCCTGACCCAAAATGTGCGCTCGCAGGGCACGCAGTCCGTCGCTGCCCAGACTGCTGCGATCGAGCGTCAGGCACGGCACTTCGTCGACCGTGCGAAAACAGAATACCCGATCACGATCCATCAGCACGAAACCCGGAGCCTTGCACGCCCGAGCGTTATCTCTCGCCTGCCGGTAGTCCAAGCTGTTTTTCCATTCCTTTTTCTCCGACAGCTCACGCTTCACCTCGATAATGCAAAGGACTTTTTGTCCGCAATCGAGTGCCGCATAGTCTGCTGTCTTCCTCTTGGGCAAATCATACCTGCGTTGAATGCGTGCCTGCCTGCCGACTCCGGCAAGGCGGAGCAACGGTTCAACGAAGTAGCACTCGACATCCTCCTCGTAAACGAACGCGGTAGAGTCGAGCCGCCGTAGACCATCAAGGTCGATCGTCTTCGGATCTCCCAACTCTTTCCTGCCGACCACCCTTTGTAGAGCGATGTCGCGTGCCGAGTCGAACGGAGAAAATGCGACCTTGGCTCGCTCCAGCACGCGATTTGCGAAGTCCGGTCGGAGATACTTGGCACCACTGAAATAAGGAAGAAACCTCTCCTCTGCGAACATCGTGGAGATGTCGGCCTTCGTGATCGGTTCGATCCGAACCATTGAGGCGTATTCTACTCACCACTGAAATCCACCATCCGACCACTCATCGAAAACCGGTTTAGAAACGACCCTCGCAACAAAATGAATCGCCTTGTAGGGAGCAATGAAGTAGAAGAACAGGGTGTCGTCGATTTCGACGTTCTTCGCTGCCGTCCACTTGCCGCTTCCACCAGATTCGGACAGATCGTCGTCAGTCAGGAACGATTCATCCGATCCGAAGACGATCCACGCCGAGCGGGGCTCGGGAAGATCGCGAATGTCGGCGTCCGCAGTCATCGGGGAAACAGGTGAGACAGCAAGGTCTGTCCCGCCGACCGTATCCTGCCACCAGAGCCCGCCCGTTGGATCCGCGTCGATCGTCGGGATGCCTTGCTCTGCATAGGAAGTACATCCTTGCGCTGGAATTTGCGGCGGTTTCTTGCCAGAACTCGCCTTTCGCCGCTTCTCGGTCTGGCCGACCTTGGGCGACGCCACGTCTTTCGCCGCCTTCGGTTTGGGGTTTTTCGGCATGATTAATCTCCGAATAATTGTTGGTCAAACGAGACGGTTAATGACTAAAAGGCGACCGAGGCTGCGCCCGGAAGCCATGTCCCTCCGCACCAGTGGTCTTCTAGTTGCTTCGTTCGTCATGGCCAACGGATGATTCGCCCCACCCGTTCGCCCGGAAATGCACTCGTTCCAGCGTTGGGGAACCGGAGGATACGACCTTCGGCCACTCCGATTGTACGCAGAAGTCGTTGCCGCAGCGATTGGCCTCAGGCTACGGCGAATATGTCCTTCGGCAAAAAATGCCGAAACGTTGGCTTCGTCGCTACGGCTCACTCGACATTCGCGACGGTCCGCCGCGACACGTCACGAAACCCAGTGCGTCAACGCTTCCTCAAGGAGTTCCGGAGTCTGGCCGTCCCAACGCCAGAGGTGGTCTCCGCCGCGGCCGGCGTTGACGGCCCACATGGTGCCTTCGCTGTGCTGCCAGTAGGTGCTTCCGTCTGGGATCGGGTACTTGGTCCGTGCCTCGGCCTCGAAGGTAGGGGCGATGACGTTGCGGAACACAGACCAGACGTGGACATGCCAGCAGTAGTTCGGATCTTCGACCTGCCGCAGAAAACTGCCAAACTCGTCCTCCAGCAGAAACCCGGCCCGTTCGTGGTTCGCTCCCAAGATCTCGCTGGCAGCGACCAGTCCGGGAATGTCGGACGTGAACACGATGAACGGCTCGCGGTCGATCTCCAGAAGTTTGGACAGCACCGCCCTTTCCTGAAGGAATCGCGGGCCGACCTTCCGTAACCAGTTCACCAGGGAACTGCCGACGATGCGGCGCTGCCAATCCTCGGCGGGCGACAACTCGTCCCGCTTCGGGAGTGGAACGCTGGCTCGGCACGCCAGCGCATGGCTGCGCAACTGGGAGGACCACTCGGAAACGGACTTCGATCTCTTGGGTTTTTTGGCCATCCGATGTCTCCTTGACTTCGATTGTCTGACTTGGGCGGAATCGGCGCCGGTCTTGTTCGCGGCGACCGGATTGCGTCGAAGGGACCGGTGGGCTAACGCCGCACCGTTCTCCGGAGCAAAAACCGGTGGGCTAACGCCGCGCCGTTCGCCGGAGCAAGGCAGTCGATGCACCCACCTACACGACAAACGACCAGACCGGGGAAGGCGCCGCGCTGCTTTGTTTATCGCGCTGCTTTGGCTTTTGCTCAGTACTGGTGCGGGCCGGTGACGATGCGGCCGTCTTCTTCGGCGTGTCAGTCGCTGGCTTTTTGACGCGGTTTTCATCGGCTCGCGGAATCGAAGGCAGTGTCTTCGCCGACGGGCGTCGTCCCCCAGCTGCTGGCCAGAAGCGGAATCGGGTGGCAGGGTATGGGCACTGGCGAGAGGTACGATCGCCTGCGAATGGCAGGAGCTGTTTAACTTGGCCCGCCGCTTCCTCGGGAGTCAGGCCGTGCTCCAAAATCATGTCCAGATACGTGAAGTCGACCAGGGCGCTGGCAGCCCAGTCTGCGTAGGCGGCATAGCCGGAGATGGGAAAGGGCAGCTCCCGGCACAGCGAGCGGGCGAAACCGCCGTCTGAGCCATTTCCCAGGTAGCACGCGGAAAAGTGCAGGACGTCCACGTTGTTCGCGTAGCGGAGAGTCTTGGTCAAGGCATCAGGACGAAGGATTCCCCTATGTCCGCACAGTCCTTCCGGAGTGCCGTGGGTGGCGACGACCAGAACGACCGGCTCGGGGACGCACAAAATTTCCCGGCACCAGCTTTCCAAGTCGGCTTCGCTGGCGAAAAACCGGTGCCGCACCTCCAGTCCCGGCACGCGGGCAAAGAATTCCCGCAGCATGCCGCCGAGCGAGTAGTTCTCTTCTTGGAGTACACGCTGCCAGTGGGCTTCCAGCACCACCAACCATTTCAGGTTCGCCGTGGGAAACACGCGCTGTCCCACCCAGGGTTCCCAGGAACGGGCCCCCGCCACCCGCCATTTCCCGTGAAAGCACCATTGGCTTTCGTCCAACTCGAACCAGCCCTCACCTTGGCTCGTGGGTCCCTGATAACGGAAAGCCAAGCGGCTGGCTTCACCCTGCGTCGTCCCCGTGGTGCCCTGCGCCGCATCAAGAGGCGTTTCGGAAGCGCTAAGCCGGCTGGCCTTGGCTGGAGTCTCCGAACTTCGCAGTTGCCCTTCCAGCGAAGCGCCCCCCTCCTGCAACTCGTAGATCCCGACGACCCGATCCGGCTCTTGAATCAGCCGCAACGGGCCGAACGTCGTATCCCAGACGCCGTCGAAACCACGATACCCGTGCCAGACGCCTTCGTTGCCCGTCTTGTCTTCGCGCCACTGTCCCGAAAACATCCCGTACCGCTGGAGGCGGAACGAACCCGTGCCGCGTGCCTTGGGCTCTCGGTAATCGAACTTCAACACGTCGCTCCGGACCTGGCCCTCGATCTGGCACGGGATGCCTTCGAGGGCTTGATAAACGCCTTTGACGTGCGTCCCAGACTGTTCCAAGTCCATGCGTCCAAAGGTGGTGCACCAGCGGCCGGCGAAATCGTTCACTTTCAACTCCTAGACAAACAAAGGGATTCGAGTCTTCGCGACACTACCACCAAGAACCGGAGTAGCTCACGGAGGCCTTCGGGCATGTGGTTTTGTACGGGCACATGTAGCACTCCCCCAACGCCCAGGCGTCCTGGGTCTTTTCGATTTCTCGAATTTGGCGGTGTGCCCGAACCAGCCGTTGGGTTGCCAAACGCCAGTCGGTCCGTCCCAGTGGGATTCGCGTTCTCTGAAACGCGGGCTTGCGGATGGTGGCCAGGTTGGGCACCCAGCGGTACTCATCCACAAACGCCAGACAGCGGACGGCCTTGTACTGTCGGCGAACGTACTCGCGGTAGAGGACCAGCTGCAGGTCGTCCGCTCCGTTGAACTTCTTGCCCGTCTTGTGGTCCACGACGAAGAACGTTTTGCCGCGGCGGAGGATCAGGTCGACGACGCCGACGCATGGCGGCAGGTCTTCATCCAGCGACAGCACGAACGGCTCTTCCACGCCGACCACTTCGAAGCCCTGGTAGGCGTTCCGCGCGGCGAGCCGAACCGCGTTTTCGACGTCGATCGTCGGGTTTGGGAGCGTTCGGCCGAGAACGTCCAACAAATCGTTTTCGTCAGCCGGTCGGCCCTGGGTCAGATCGCGGTACAAACTCGCGACAACCTCGTGAAACGCCTGCCCCTTGACGAAGTAGTCGGGTTCGGGGCGGGGACGCTGCAGCTTGACGTATTCGAGCAGGTACCGATAGCCGCAGAACTCGACGCAAGTGACTTTGGAGAAACTCAAGTACGGGACTTTTTCCCGATCGAGCGTCTGTGAGAATTCGCCGATCGTGCCCGACCAATCTTCCAGCCGTCTGGCCAACGCCTCGTAATCCGCCATCCTCAGCCCCTCCGATTGATGTTATTTGAACGTAAACCGCTCGATCCGCGAGCAGAATCGCGTCGCGGAGCGGCGCGTCTACGATGCGGCCACGACGCTGACATGCACCGGCGAATTGTCCAGCGTCAGCGCCGAAGCGTGGACGTCGTCGCCCTGGTTGGCCCGGTACTCGTCGCCTTCGCCCACCGAGTCCGCCTTGTGCCAGGGCATGGCCCTGGCCGTTGCCAGCAGCCGCTCGACGTCGGCCGCCTCGGCCTGATCCGGCTCTGTCTGACCTGGTTCGGCGTCTGCTTCCAACGCGTCGAGTACATAACCGCTCAGCAGCCGCTGCCAGACTTTCCGGCACGTGGTCGCCTTGTCGAACAGATCGACAGCGACGACTTTCTTGCCGATGGCCACGGCCAGTCCGCAGGCCCCGTCCACGTACTGCAGCTTTTCCCGGAATTCGGCCACGTTTTTTTCATGGGCTTGGAAGGTATCCGCCATCGCGCTGGTACGTGACGGCGTACCCAAGGCCGACTGCTGGCGTGCGACTTCTTCCCAGACCTTGCCCTGGTCCGAGCGGTGCCCCCGCCTGGCCAGGACCGATCTGCTGACGGAGCTTTTCAGGAAATAACGTAACTTGGACGACGAGTGGCTGCCGCTGGAGCCGAACTTCCGGGACTTGTATCCCCAACGTCCCTGCTCGACGCAGCTCACCGGAATCTTCGTCTTGCTGCGGGCGGCGATCAGCACCGACGTATTCAACACGCGGTTCTGTTTGGCGCCGACCAGTTCCTCGCCTTCCAGGAACAGCACCCGCACGTCGCCCTTGTTCTCGACCAACAAATCGGGCACCGAACCGCTCTCCGAAACCTCTTCCACGGCCACGGAGCCCGACCCGATGCCTTCATCCGAAAGCGTGTACTCGACGGGCGTCATCGACCCGTCGAACAACGGAAACACGGACAGCGTCCTGTAACGGATGGGCTGGCCAACTTGAACCTGGGGGAAACCGACGGACATGACAAGACCTCCTGTGGCTAGAGAATTCTCGCTTTGCCTGAGTGACAGCCGCGCTAATTTGCCGGCGGCGATTCGGATCGGGACGGCCGGCAGAAACTATAAAGAATATACCAAATCTGTAAATGATTAGCAATAGCCTGAAGCATTTCGAGGAATCAGCCCATCCCGAAAAGATGTGCTCCCGGCGCCGCTCAACCCCCGCCTGCCGCCGCGCTGGCGGCAATAACATGCAAGGCAATTAGGTATTCGCTTTTTCGCGCAGAATCTTGGCGGAAAAGTGCCCTAGCGGGCCTGTTTGTTGGGCAGATCTACGTTCACTGGTCCGTCGGCCAGCGGAGCCAGGATTTCAGGCCGTTCAGTTGGTTGAACCCAATGATCCCGTCGTGTTGCAGGCGGCCGACGACGATGCCGGGGGCGATGCCAACGGAGCGGGCGAAACTTTGCACGTCGGCTTCGGTTCTCAAGCTGGCCAACTCGGCGGCCCGCGCCGGCGGGATCAACGTGTTGGCGGCGAACTGGTTGGCTTGTTGTTCACGCGGATCGCTGACCGCATCGACGTCGACGTAGGTCTCTTTCTTGCTGTCCAGCAGCAGGTGGCCGGCTTCGTGAAAAAAGCTGAACCAAAAGCGGTCGTTGCTCTTGCCACGCAGGTTCAGGCCGATCATTGCCTTGCGGGGCGACAGCCATTTGGCCGCGCCGCTGACGGGGGCGCCCTTGATGTCGGGCACCAAGACGACCGCCACACCGGCCTCGGCGCAATGGGCTTGCATGGCGCGGAAGAAGGCGTGCTGGTCCGCGACGGTCAAGGCACGGATCGGCTGCAAGGCCGCCTGGAAGCGTGCGCGGCTGTACGGCTTACAGCGGACGTCGCTCGCAGCCAGTTCACACAGCCGAAGCCAGGTTGCCATCGCGCCCGTCTGGCCTTCGAACGCTGGCGACTTACGAAACGCGAACTGCGGTTTCTGCCAGCCTTCCTTCCAGGCTGCGACGCTGGCCACGCCGAAGAACCGCAGGACTTCCTCCAGAAGGCAGGTCGCATCAGACTGGGCGCGGATCTTGCCCCGCTGGACCAACTCCTTGACGGGAATCGTCTTGAGCCAATCCAGGCTGGCCTGCAAGCGAGTCCGCTCGTCCAGCCTCGCCAGTCGCTCCCGATAGTTCGCTTCCAGGCTGTTCCACATCCGAGCAGGTACGCCGGTGACGCGTTCCAGTCGGATGGCTGTGTCCTGCGTGATCGAGGCGGCACCTTTGATGACTTGATTGATGTGCTTGACCGACAGCCCCGTGCGTTTGGCCAGTTCCCGCTGATCCATGTCTAACGCGTCGATTGTTTCCTGCAGCGTTCGACCGGGCCGGACGGCGAAGTCCGGTTCGTAGGCGTAACGCTCCCGCTGCGATTGCTTGCCGCGTACCATGTTTCCGCTCCTTGGCGGCTGCCAAGAGACAACTCCGTGACTGCGTGGTAGAGCGGACTTCAGTCCGCTCGGGCGGAATGAATTCCGCCCTACGAAGTTCCTCCTCGACAGACGCTCAGTGGTAATCAACAACTTCAAGGATCACGATTTCCATGACCCTCGGCCAATCCAGTCCGCCGCCGGCCTTGGTCGGCACGGGATCATGCGCCGGCTCGAAGACCAACCGCCGAGGATGGACCAAGTCGACAGCGAGTTGGCCCTTGCGGTCCTCCGTCAACTCGTGACATCGTGCCCCCGGCAAAGAACGCATGTCCTGAAGGGTCGCCGCCGCCCCTAGTTCTTCTAGGCGCTGCTGCAATCGCTCGGCACACCGCGGTCCCAGCTTGCCCCGCATTTCCTGTTGCAAGTTGCACAACTTCGCCAACTTGCTGGAGGCGAACGATATCTCCATGATCGGCTCGGCTAACAAAAGAGTTTATGCGTTTAGTAAACCAAAATCAATACTCGAAACATAACTCTCTCCCCGCGCCCCCTCAGAATAACAGATTCTGGGCCGCTCACGAGACTGTTCCGGAATGACAGAGACGCCCGATGACTCATCCACCCAGGAGTTGCTGGCGAACTTCGAAGACTCGTGCCGGGCGGCTCGGCAGAGTTGGCCGTTGCCGTCATCCTTCGACGCGGTTCCCCGGTCCCGCCGGCGGCAGGTTCGGCGGGTCGGTGCCGTTGGCGCGGATCAAGGCGTTCTCCTTCCGGACGAGTTCGTGCTCCCTTCGGCACTGCCACCAAATCAAGGTCTGCCACGGGAAGACGACGCAGACGACGATGGCCAGATAGGCCCAGGCCGCTCCCGTGGGCCCGTGACGGCTGCCAAACCACCAGACGCCAGCGCCGATCAGGAGACTCGCCACCACGCCCAGCAGGAACAGCGGCTCTCGCTTGTGGGCGCGAAGATAGAATGCCTGACAGTTCGGCAGATGGTAGCAGACGATGGCCAGCAGAAACAACGCGGTGGGAAACGGCTCGAGCAGGCGCAGGGCCAATCGGAATTCGCAGGCATACAGCCCCCAGACAGCTAAGCTCAACGCCGCCGCGCCGGCAACGGCGACGGCCAGCGAGATCCATGTCAGGCGGAAGAAGACGCGGTCGAGTTCCCGATAGTCCTGCTTGGCGATCAAACGCCCGAACAGCGGCGTTCGCGCCTGCACCCAGGCCAACGCCACCGCTTGGATGACGGTCACCAGCTGCCATGTCATGCCCATTTGGCCGGCGACCGCGGGACCGTGATAGTCAAACATGACGGGGGTAAACAGCGAAAACGCGAAGTAGCTCACCACGCCGCCGACGGCCAATCGCCACTGCATCGGCCAGAGATCCGTTTTCCAAGACAACTGGGAACTTGTCGAAGCCTGCCGGCAAGATTGAAAAAAGCGGCGATACCGTACCAGAAGCAGCGTCAAATCCCACAACCACCGGCCGGCAGCAGCGGCCACCGCGGTCCAGAGTCCGGCTCCGAGCAAAATACCCGTCCAGACCGCCACGTTGGCCGTCACGGCCCCGTACAGCCGATAGCGGTTAACGATCGCCATCTGGCCGCAGCCCTCCAGCAGCACGGTGAAGGGTAACGACCACAGCAAGCCGGTTTGGATCACGACCAGCCAAACCCAAGGCCCACGCCAGGCGACCTCCGCGCCGGCTTGACGCGACAGAAACAGGTTGCCGCCGGTGCCAACCAGGACGAAAAACAGCAGGGCCGCGACGCCATACCAACGCAGCAGCAGTCGCACCAGGCTTGCCAGCCGCGACAAGGCGTCCACGTCGCCGGCGATTCGACCGCCTTCGTCCAACCGCAGGTGCAGCCACTCGTGGCTGCTGACGTTGATCACGACGATCGAGAAGCCGAGTTCAAAGAAGGTCTGCAACGCCATCAGGCTGGCGAAGGTGTAGTAGAATCCCTGCGTCTCAGGGGTGAAAAACAGGCCGATCAAAACGACGCTGACCGGTCCGGCCAGGAACTGCCAACCCCGCAGGCACAGCGCGTAGAAGACGGCCTGGTCCACTTCCAGGCGATTCACGAAACGGCGTAAGGGGCCGCGTGCGGCAGGTTCGGTCACGGGCAAATCTTCCAGGCAGGATTCGTGGCTCGGCGATCCGCCGCCTCCGACTCGCGCCCGCCGCCCTCGCCGCGGTAACTCAACAGCAGCAACAAGGCGAGACAGGCCCGCAGCACGCGCCGGAGATTGCGGCTCCAAAAGGACCGCCGCGGCCGGGCTCCCGACTCCGGCCCCAGCGTGTAATCCCAGAGGATTTGCCGCCGGCAGGCTCGCCGCCAACGGCGCACGTAATGGTCGGGAAACCGATCGCGGAACTCGGCGGATCGCATCCAATACTCGGCACGGGCGATGATGTCGAGCAGTTTCCGAGGCTGAGCGACACTCTGCCGGCTGGAACTCCCAACCAGCTTGCGAAATTGGGCGACTTCCTCCGCCAAATAGCACACTCCATACTTCAAACCAATGGCCCGGAAGGCGAAGGTGTCCGACCACGATCCCAAATCGGGCCGGTAGCCGCCGGCCTCCTGCAAGGCTTCGCGGCGATAGATCGCCCCCGAACAGGGCGAGTGAGCCGGCAGTTCGACCATCAAGTACTCCTGCAAGAACCGTTGGGGATCGGCGCACAACGGCTCGCGCCAGCGGCGCACGTCGATCCGTCCCATCCGGCGTCCTGCCTCGTCAATCATGCCGATCGCACCAAAGACCAGGCCCGCCTGGGGATACTGCTCGGCCATCTGCACGGCCCGTTGGAAGAATCCGGGCAAGCGGACGTCGTCGGCCGCGGCGGCAAACAGCAACTCGCCGCTCGCTTCCGCGAACAGTCGCTGGTTGGCTGCAATCACTCCGCGATTCCGCTCGTGCCGGATCAGCCGCAGAAACGGGTATTGCTTCAGGTACGGCTCGATGACTTCCAGGCTGTCGTCCGTGGAAGCATCGTCCAGGATCAAAAACTCGTCAGGCGGCCGGGATTGCGCCGCGATGCCCGTGATCGCGTCCGCCAGGTAGCGGGCGTGATTGTAGTTGGGCATCACCACCGACAGCGTGAACGGCTTCATGGCTGTGTTGGGCCAGCGAGTGTAGGATGGGTCTCCGACCCGTCCTGCTTGGAAGGTCCGTCCCGGACGGGTCGGAGACCCGTCCTGCTTGAGGGACTCGCCCGCGGAACGAGTGGAGACAACGCTGCAAATATGGCATAATCCGCCGCAGACAACAAGAAGACAATTCGCGATCCTGCTGGCGGCGACCCTGGGTTTGGCTCTCGCGACCTACGGCGTACGGCGGACGTGCTTCCGGCAATCCGGCGTGTCGGACGTCTTGGACAGAGCGTTGCGCAGGGTCCTGTCCGAGCGTGCGGAGTCCGAACAACGCGATTTGCTGAGGCACTGGTCCCAGGTCGCGGTGTCGCGGTGGGGGGGTGTGAATGAAAACGGCCCGCGCCAAGAACGACCTCACCGCATCGACTACTGGTATTTCAGCGGTCTCCCCCAGCGAGCGGTGAACTCCGCGAGTCCTGCCCACCAACCTGGCAGGAGCCAAGCCCGCAGTGCCTCAGAGAGCGGACCTGCCGGCCTTTTTGTTTGGATCGTAGCGTTCATGGTCCGCCACAGCATGTTTGGGTGAAACGCGCCTGGCCATCGTTTTCTCCACGTCAGCTCCAGACCTCGCCGCTGGCTGCAAGAAGTAAGGGACGAAATGCCGTAGCGAATGTCACACTCGTCGCTCCCGGCGTTCGTCTGGCTTTGAAATGCTGCTGTGCAGAGGAACGCGAAGCGCTGCCACGGAATTACCAGTTTTCGCCGGTAACTCGACAGCCCACCCCCCAACCTGTATTGTGTAACTCGTAACCCGTATCCCGCAACTCGCATCTCGCAGCCCGGTAGGTATGAATCCGCTATGGGACTCTCGAAACCCGCGCTCCGTTTCCTGGTGCGCGAACACCGCCGCCAGCCGCTGCACGGCGCGTGGCTCACGCTCGGCCGACAGTGCCTGTACGCTACGTTCGACGAATTCACTCAAATCTGCCGCGAAGAGGGCGTTGGCCCCCGCGAACTTCCTCACGACTGTTCGCGTCTGACAAACATCCCCTCTTGGCAGGATACGCCGCTGGCCCGCAACACCAGCGACCAGGCCGTGTTGCGAGCGCTCGGAGCCGACGAAGTGCTGGCGCTGGACTATTCTGGCTTCGAGGGGGCGGAATTGGTCCTCGACCTCAATCAGCCGGTTCGTGCCGGACTGCACGGTCGATTCCAGGGAGTCCTGGACTCCGGGACATTGGAACACGTCTTCGACGTGCGTGCGGCGCTGTCGAACGTCGCCCGGATGCTCCGAGTCGGCGGCCGCGTGATCCACATCAGCCCCTGCAACAACTTCGCCAATCACGGGTTCTATCAGTTCAGTCCGGCACTGCTGGCCGATTTCTACCAAGCCAATGCCTTTGCCGAGTTGCAGGTGTACGTCGCGGAGGAAGTAGGCGTCGATTACCAGTCGAGCTTTTGGGACATGTTTCAAATCGATCCGGGCAGTCCGCCGGTGCTGATGAAGTCGCGACGGCGACTGCTGTTGGTGGTCGTCGCTCAGAAGACCGCGACCTCGACGTCGGACCGGGTTCCCCTGCAGGGGTTCTACGCTCAACTGTTCGGTTCGCCGGCCGCAGCGACGCAGGACTCCTCAACGCTGCAGGCTTCAGGCGGGTTGCTCGGCAAGCTGAAACAGGTGCTTCCCGTGCGGGTCAAGAGTTGGGTGCGGCGCTGCCTCTTGCGCGGCCCGGATCAGAAGCCTTGGGGAGCCAAGTACGTGGGCCGATTTCATTAGCAGCGCTGGCCGAGGCCGGGGAGCAGCTGGACAAGGCCGTCGCTAAGCAGCGTCTCGGCAATCTCGACGATGTCGCTTCTTCGGTCCCGCCCATCGACGTCCTATTGGTCATCAATACGCCGAACTCCATCGGAGCGAGCCAACTGAACACACCGAGTGAAGGCGATCCACCGCCTCCCTACTTCGAAAGTCGGGCGATGGCAGTGTTACTCCGTGGTGAGTCGGCACAGGAAGCTTGGGTCATTGTTCCGGTCGGAATTCAGGCAGTCCTGGCGCCCGGCAGCGATTTCTGCACGCCAACTTCAGACGACGCCACTGCTGTTGGAGGAAAGGGACGAAATGCCGTACGGAATGTCACACTTGCCGCCGACGATCCATGCGGCGTCCGGTCAGCTTCGCCGCGCGTAGATCATGCCGCGATTGGTATCCGCCACATCCGTGTAGGCTTCGATCCGATAGCCGGCGTCTTGCAGGCGCGCGACCAGGTTGTCCGACTGACACCGTTTGTGCTCGCTCGCCCTGGTGTGGTATTCGAGAACCAACTTGCCGATCCGGCGAAACCAGGCCGGCGCCAGGCCGTACAGGATTTCGTATTCGGCGCCCTCGCAGTCCAGCTTGAGGAAGTCGCACGCGTCCAGTTGATAACGCTCGAAAACGTCGGGAAGCGTCACGCCCTCCACGTGCTCCTCGCCGCGGGGCCGCCCCGCGAATTCGGCCAGCAGGGAGTGATTACCGGTGCCCTCCGGACTGATATAGACCGTTGCAGAGCAACGCTGCGACGTAACGGCTGCGCGAACCGGGACAACATGTTTCAACCTGTTCAGGCGGATGTTGCGCACGAGCAAGGAGAAGTTCTCTGCCACGGGTTCCAGCGTGATGACCCGACCCCGACTGGCGCAACTTCCCGCCCAGATTGCAAACGCACCTACGTTTCCGCCGACGTCGACGACCGTGTCCGTCGGATTGATCTCAAAGCCAGCGGGGTTATACTGCCGATCGGCGACGACCTCGCGAACAAAGAACTCGTCTGCCGTCAGCCGGCGGACCCGGAATTGGAGCCCTTGGACGCGGATCGTCTTGGTGGGAAGCCCGATCGCAATTTTCGCTTGATCCAGCGTGCGAGCCAGGCGCGTTGGCAAACGGCGTTGCTTGAGCAGCGCTGTCAGGGATCGAGTCAGCCAATTCCCGGATGGTTCCAGGGGCGGAGGCAGCGAAACGAGGGTTGGGTCCACGAGCGTTGCAGCGGGCGAGGGGACGGTCCATGGGTCGAATGCGGCAGCCCCGGGCCGCGATGGGCCTGAAGCCCGGCTTCTCCGAAGAGGCCCGGCTTCTCGATTTCGATTCGATCCGGAATCACGAGGGCGCGAACGTGTCCAAACATTTTCTCATCGGCTCTGGACGCCGTCAAATTTGATGTCACCAAGAAAGACTCGAGTCCTGTTCACGATTGGTTCGATGTCCGGTGGCGGCGCCGAGCGTCAGACGATCAACTACCTGCGGTATTTGGACCGCGAGCGTTACGAGCCGCTGCTGTATCTGCATTACCGCCGCGGTGAATACCTTGCGCTCGTCCCCGACGATGTGCCGGTGATCGCCTTCTGGGATCGCCACCAACCGCCTCGAATCCCGTTGCCGGGCCGAATTTTTTGGTGGCAAGTTCGGGATTTGGCTCAAGTCCTCACTGCCCAACGAATCGACGTGGTGTGTTCCGTCACTTTTCTAGCGACCTTGGTGGCTTACGGCTCCGTTGGCCAAAGAACGACGCCTTGGATCGCCATCGAAATGGCGGACCCCAGGCTCGATTTCCGTCACCAAGTGAAGCGATTTCGCTGCCTGAAGCGCTTGCTGCTGGCGCGGGCCTACCGGCACGCCGACTTTGCCGTCGCAGTTTCCGAAGGCGTGCGTGAAGGGATGCAGCAAACGTACCAGCTATCGCGAGAACACACCCCGGTAGTCCGCAATTTCGTCGATCTTGCAGAAATCGACCGCCTCGCTCGCCAAGCCGGCCCCTGCCCCGAACCGGGTCTGTTTCATGTCGTCACCGTCGGACGCCTAGATGAGCAGAAAGGCCAAATCTATTTGCTTAAGGCCATGAGCCACATGGTGCATCGACGTGGTAGGAAGGATGTCCATCTGAGCATCCTCGGTCAGGGCCCCCTCGAAAAGAACCTGAAGTCGTCCGTCCGTGAAGAAAAGCTTGACGATTACGTGACTTTCGTTGGGTTCCTCAGCAATCCATTTGCCTTCATAGCCCGCTGCCAGTTGTTCTGTTTGCCGTCGATCTATGAAGGACTGCCATTGGCGTTGCTGGAAGGCATGGCATGTCGGGTTCCCGTGCTTGCTACGGATTGCCTGAGCGGTCCGCGAGAAGTGCTGGCCGAAGGTCGGTTCGGCCGACTGGTCGAAACTGGCTCCAGCGAGCATTTGGCCGACGCGATCGAAGATGCCATCGACCATCACCAGGACTGGTTGGCCCTTGTCGAACCAGCCCGAAGACGGATCGAACGCGAATTCTCGGTCGAAAGCGAAATGGCACGGCTCCAGCGTTTGATCGACGCCTCCTTTGAGAGTCGAACCGGCCATGCGATTCAGACACCGCGTCTGTAATACATTTACTCAACTTCCCAGCAAAGCTATTCTTCCCATATTGCCGATATTGTCTCCTGAGAATCCAAAACACAACTCGTCATTTCGTTGTGTACGTCAGCCCATGTCAACTAGCAAGGAGATTTTTACGGTATGCAGGAATCATGCCTTAAGATAAGGACCTTGGTGGATCTGCGAAGTTACGTTCAACAACAACTGTGTGATCAAAACGAATTGGAGGTTGGGGCATTTCAATTGACGGAGCAGGTGCTCGAAAAACGGGGTGACCCGTGTGGTATCTACTTCTGCCTGCACGGTCCGCGCAGCGTCAAGCTGATCGCGATCTGGGAGACCAAATCCAACAGTATCCTGTTTTACGGCTCGACCGGCCAGCGAGTCCACCGGATTCGTTTGGCCAGCGCTCCCATCTGGAATTAGACACTGGATTCATAGACTTTTATTCGTATTCATAGACAAGGAGGTTGCGGGCATGCTGATTCTGTCGAGGAAGGCGGGCGAACGAATCAAATTGGGTGATTCGATTATTCTGACCGTGATGGGGGTTTCGGGGGATAAGGTGCGGGTCGGCATTCAAGCGCCGGCGAACGTCCTGGTGCTGCGGGACGAGTTGAAGCCTTACCACGAGCAGCAGCGCACGTTGAAGCTGCGGGCGGCGGCCTGAACGGCCACGACGACGACGAACACCGAACGCGGCGGGGTCCGTGATCAGGAACCTCGCCGCGTTTTTTTGTCAGCGGCCCCACCGTCACCCAAGCCCGGCTTTTCGAAAAGCGGGACTTCTTCACTCGCCCGCCGTCAATTTGCCTCTTGTGCCGCAAACTCAGATCGCCGGCGCCGGAAAGTGCGAGCACAGTTCCGAAACCTGTCCGCGAATTCGGCTGTGTACGGCAGCGTCATCCGGGTGTTGGAGTGCCTCCAGAATCCAACCGCCGATAGTCCGCATCTCCGCGATCCCCATGCCGCGGGTCGTCAGGGCGGGCGTGCCGATGCGGATTCCGGAGGGATCCAACGGCTTGCGCTGATCGAACGGAATCATATTCTTGTTGACCGTGATCCCGCATTTGCCCAACGTCTCTTCGGCGATCTTGCCCGTGATTCCCAAGGGCGTCACGTCCACCAGCATCAGATGGTTATCCGTCCCGCCGCTGATCAACGTCAAGCCGCCCGCCGCCAGAGTTTCGGCCAGCGTCTTGGCGTTCTGGATGATGGCCAGCGAATAGACCTTGAACTCCGGCCGCAGCGCCTCGGCGAAACAGACGGCTTTGCCGGCGATCACGTGTACCAGCGGCCCGCCCTGCAGACCCGGAAACACGCTCTTGTTGACCTCTTGGCCGTATTCCTTCTTGCACAGGATCAAGCCGGCCCGGGGGCCGCGCAGGGTCTTGTGCGTCGTTGTCGTGACAAAGTCCGCGACCGGAACGGGATTATCGTGCAGGCCGGCGGCGACCAGGCCCGCGTAGTGGGCCATATCCACAAACAGCTTCGCGCCCACCTCGGCGGCGATTTCGGCGAACTTGCCGTGCGGGATCTCGCGCGGATACGCACTGGCCCCCGCCACGATCATCTTCGGCTTGAATTGGCGAGCCTGAGACGCGACCTGATCGAAGTCGATCCGGTGCGTGTCGCGGGTCACTCCGTAGTTGATGTAATTGTACAGCCGCCCGGAGACGTTCAGTTTCATACCGTGCGTCAGGTGGCCGCCGTGAGCCAGATCGAGTCCCAGGACGGTGTCGCCGGGCTGGAGGACCGTGAAGTAGACCGCTATGTTCGCCTGAGAACCGGAATGTGGCTGAACGTTGGCGAACTCGGCCCCAAACAGTGTCTTTGCCCGCTCGCGAGCCAGGTTTTCGACGACGTCGACGTGCTCGCAACCCCCGTAATACCGCCGCCCCGGATAGCCTTCCGCGTATTTGTTGGTCAGCACGCTGCCGACGGCCTGAAGGACGGCCGGGCTCGTGTAATTCTCGCTGGCGATCAGTTCCAAGCCGTCCTGTTGACGCTTCCGTTCGGCATCCAAGGCCACCCAAACTTCGGGATCCTGCATCTGAAGGTAGTTCATGAGGTGGTTCGCTTGCGTTGAGGTCAAAGTTAAAACAAGTTGACTCCTGCATATTCGCCGCATAACAACGGCAACGAGTGCCGAAACTGTAAGCGCAATGGCGGTAACATTCAATCCGGCGTCCGCGCAAACAGAGACGCCCTTCGTAGCATGGCGCTCCGAGCCGTGCCGGCCATGGCGAAAGGCCGTAAGAATCAGCACGGCTCGTAGAGCTATGCTACGGGAAGAAGAGCCATGCTGCAGAAGCGCGACTGATTCTCCACGCCTCAGGGGCCGAAAACCGCGTTGTGGGTCCGGTGGCAAAGGACGAAGGTGGTACACTTGCACAGATCCTTCAACTGCGCCGCTCCGACGTAGGCGCATGCGCTGCGGATTCCGCCCAGGACCTCGCGAACGGTCTCCTGGACCGAGCCGCGATACGGGATGACCACCTCTTTGCCCTCGCAGGCACGATAGCTCTTGACGCCGCCGGCATATCGTTCCTGGGCGGTGCGGCTGGACATCCCATAGAATTGCATCCCGACGCGGCGTCCAGCTTCCTCGATCCACGTCCCCGCGCATTGGTCGTGGCCGGCGAGCATGCCTCCCAGCATCACGAAATCCGCCCCGGCGGCAAAGGCCTTGACCACGTCGCCCGGCACGCGACATCCGCCGTCCGCGCACACGTGCCCGCGCAGACCGTGAGCCGCATCGGCGCATTCGATGATCGCCGACAACTGCGGGTACCCAACGCCCGTCGTCGTCCGCGTCGTACAGACGCTGCCCGGACCGATGCCGATCTTGACAATGTCGGCCGCTCCGGAAATCAGCAGTTCCTGGACCATTTCCGGTGTGGCCACGTTGCCGGCCATGATCGTCAAACCGGGAAATGTCTCGCGCACGCGTTTCACGCGGTCGACGAAGTACTTCGTGTATCCGTTGGCCGCATCCACGCACGTGAACCGCACTTCCGCCTGCTGGGCCAAGCGCGCCAGCTTGTCGAAGTCCTCATCGCCAATCCCGATCGTGACGAAGGTATGATCGCGATGAGCGGCCTGCTGCAGGAACGTGGCCAACTGCGGTTCCGGATAGTACTTGTGCAGGCACGTCAAGAGGTTCGGTCCCAACGCCCGCGCCATCTCCATCGTTCCCACGGTGTCCATGTTGGACGCGACAATGGGAATCCCACGCCAAGTTCGCGTGCTGTTCAAGAATCCGTATTCACGCTCCAGGTCCACGTCGCTGCGGCTTGGCGCCTCCGACCGTTTGGGGCGAATCAGGACGTCATCGAAATCCAGCTTCGGATCGTTGTCGATTCTCATAGACGCTCAGACCAGGCACGACGGATCTGCGGCCGGTTGCGAGGAGACTTCGGGAGCGTTCGGCAGGTGATACGATTGCTTGAGGTACTTCGCCAGCGATTTCAATTCAGCCTTGATCGCATTCCCACAGTTTTCGCACATTTCTCCGCCCGGCGAATCGCTCAGCTCCCAGTTTCCCCGAATGAGATGCATCGCCGCTCGGTCGTCCCGTTGGGTTGGATCGACTTCCCAAGCGCCGACTTCTGACGCCCGGAAGAACGCCAGCAGCGCTTCCTTGAGCTTGTGAACCAGCGGCAAAGAGATGAAATGTTCAAAGCTAAACGCCACAGACATATTGCACCCCTCATTCGTGACACTCAACCATCGCGCGCCAACGCCTCGCCTCGGCCCGTCCGTCTGAGCATTCGATCGCTCTCATTTTACAGCAAATCTTCCAGGCAGTTCAGGCCCACGGGCCCATCGGCGAACAAAAAAGAGAAAATTCTCTGTATGCCCGCAGAGGAATGGCACGACCCCCAGTACGGGATGAATCCGAATGCCCATCGAGTCCTGCGATGTCACAGGCAAGGAAGTCCGCCGCCGGTCGCTGGCACCCAATCTACGTCTGGTGCAGGTTCATCAGCAACATGACCAGGCTGCAACCGTTCAACAACACATGGACGACGATGCACGGCAGGACTCGGCCGGTTCTCGCGTACAAGTAACCTAGCCCCAGCGCTAACACGAACAAAGGGATGGGGGCTGGCCCATGGGAAATGTGCATAACAGCAAACAATGTCGAACAGGCGACAATTGCCATTGCCTCTGCGGCCGGCGACGGTGGATCGCTTGGCCCCACCCCGTTTTCGGCGGCTGGCGATCGACTGTCGCTCGGCGACCGGACCGGCACCGCCGGCCTGCCGAAGACCAACTGCTGAAACTGTTCCCGCCGCGGCACGACCTCCTGCAGCCAGCCTTGCCAGAGGACGCGGTAGAAGAACTCCTCGACGATCGGTGCCGCCACGACGGCCGAAAAGAAGACGGCTGCTCGAACGGCCGTCTCCGGATGCTGTTGGAGCATCGAGATCAGCGGATGACGATAAGGAAACCACGCGACCAGCAGCTTTTGAATCGCATAGACCGGCGGGGACAGCATGACGAAGGCTGCCAGGCCTAACCACAAATCCTGAGGCACGTGCTGCAACGAGATTCCGAAGTCCCGGCGCCCAGCCCGCGTGCGCAACCCAATCACGGCCAAGGCCGCGGCAACCCCCGCCAGGTTGGCGACAGGCTGGGCAAAGGTGGCCAACGCAACTTCCCCAGGCGAAAGATGCTCCCAGCCCCGCGTGGGATCGATACCGTATCCGTAGCGCAGACCGAACGCACTGACCATCTGGAACGACATCAGCATCACGGCGGCGAGGGCCAGATCGATCAATCCCCAGGGAGACGCCCGACCAGGATGGTGCGCCAGGACGGGCTGCTTGCGCGCGAGCCTGCCAAACGCGACGCCCCAACCGGCACAGCCGCCGGCAAGGACGGCCACCGCTGCAAGTTGCACCAGGGAATCCATCGCGGCAGGTCCTCATCACGCCCGGTTGGGTCGGCTGGTGGGTTCCGGGCGCCGAACGGGACCCGGTCAGGTCGATGCCTTGCCATGCCGATTGAGTCGCGTTCGGCGCCCGCGACCCACTCTCTGCGCTAGGGAGGCTCATCCTCCCACTTTTCCCGATCGCTGAAGGTGGCCGGCTCGGCCACCAACTCGGCTTTCAAGTTCCGATCGGGTTGCGGCGGCGGCAGGGCGCCGCGACGCAGGTGGACTAAAACCAACGTTCGGGTCGACTCTTGCGAGGCTTGCGGACGGATGCTCAAACCGGGCAGCGGCTGCGCTGTCCAAGCGACCAGACGCACGTCGCCCGCCTGCTGCGACCGGTCGCGGCAAGCCAACTCCAGCAATCGCCGCAGCTTCTGCCTGCCGTCCTCGGAAGCGCCGGCCAAGTAAGCGTCGGCGGTCCCGCCGGGGCGAAACTCCAGCGCTGCTGTCTTCGCCGGCGGCAGGCTTCCCACCCAGGCCAGTTCCGATTGTCCCGCCGCCTTGTTGGATAGTACGCCGACATCCTCCAGCGAAAGTCGGGTGCCGTTCTTGACCGACCAACCGGATGATTCCTGTCCCGTCAGCTGCACGCTTCCTCCCAGGTCCAGCATTTGCTCGGAGTGGACGAGCCCCGTCGAATTCGAGGCGACCTGAAAGCCGCTCAACGTGATCTGCTGGTCGCGCCGGAAACTCACGTTGTTGATCGGCTCGCGCAGCCCCGGCGCATACGGCACCTGGTGCGGAAAAGGCATGGCCAGTGCGGAATCGTCCTCGAAGGCAAAGTCGTAGGCGGTCGACAGCGACGTGTAGACGGCGGTGTAGCGCGTCAGGTGTGCCGAGGGGTAGCCCGCCTGCAGTTCCAGCACGGCAACTTCCGTCCGGCTGCGGGCAAAGCCGATGTCCAACTGGGCCAACCGCACGACGACGACGGCCCCGGCGATGGCGATCACCGGCGCCGCCAGCCAAGCCCATTCCACTCGGCCCAGCAGGCGGAAGACGACCCAATTCACGGGCACGAGCACAAGCAAGTAAACGACCAACACGCGGAACACAAAGCCCGCCTCGGGAATCGAGATGCCGGCGGCCTCCCGCAGCGTCTGCCGAGCTGCCTCGGAGACCGGGCTCGTATCGCTCCAGGCGGCGACCTGCGATTGGCCCGGCTCCGCGGCGTGAAGCGGCAGCGACGCCGCGACTGGTGCCGGCCCCGGAACCGCGACTCCCGGCGCCGGCTTCTCGGCTGGGACGGCGGCTACGGCGTCGTGTGTGAAGTAGCGCAGGCGGCTCACGAAGCGGCCGTCCCGCATGTGGCCGGCCCCCGGAAACGCGGCCCAACGCGCGTCCGGTTCCGCCTCCGGCGACAGCCGGAAAACGCGGGCAGGCCGGCGCAGCAGACAGGCGTTGAAAAAGCTGTCGAAGCTGCCCCAGTTCACCACGGGCCGGTCTGACAACGTGAAAGCGGTGACGACGATTCGGCCGGCCCCCACCCGGCGTTCCCACACCAGGTCGCCCGTCGACGGCAGCGGCACAGCTTGCGGATGCGGCTGCAAACGCACTCCGACCAGCGTCTTGTTGGCAGGCACGCTCAGCGCCGTCCTGATCTTCGTCCGCGCGTTGGCCAGCGACCAGAATTGATTCAGCGGATCGAAGTCCGCGGGCTGCAGCCGCACCGCCTCGGTAGCCAGCGCCGGCAAATAGGGCTCCAGAAAACTGCCCCGCAGCGAATCCAAGGAAGTCGGGCCGCTGACGATGACCTGCCCGCCCCAGTGCAGCCAATCCAACAGGGCCTGCTGCTGGTCCGGCGTCAGCAGACTGGGGCGCAGACCGTCCCACAGAACGTAGGCGATCGGTGTCCAGGCCAGCGGCTGGGACGGCACCGGCACACGGCGGTCCGACGGGGCCAGCAGGACGCGATAGTGCATCGTCGGCTCCGCCAGGTTTCCTTCGTCGACCACGGGAGGGGCGATCGAATCCAGGCGTTTCAGGTAGGCATAGCGGTCGGGATCGGCCGCCAGAACGAGGAAGAAATACTGATACGCCGGCATCATCGTGGCCGGCTCGTCGGCCGCGTACACTTCGCGCCCCCCGCGGCGAGCGCGGAGCGTGTTGCGCAACCAGACCGTCGCCGGAGCCGCCAAGTCTCCGCTGGGAGGCGCGTTGGGAATGAAAAACGTCGCTTCCAACTCGCGCGTCTGACCTTTGGGCAACACGACGGGCCGGAACATGGTCATGCGAAAGGCCGTGTTCGCAACGACGAACGGCTCCCGGCTGCGATCCGTGGCCGCCGACTCCAGTTCTGCGTGGAAGTCAAAGTTGTTGGCCTTCGCCCGCTGCGTGGCGGTCATCCAATGGCCCGCCTTGACCAGATTCTGCGCGCTGCTCTGATCTCGCAACAGGATTTGCAGTCGCCCCGGTTCAAAATCCGGCTTGGGTTTTTCCTTCTTTTTTTCTTCTTCCCTTTGCTTTGCTGCGGCATCGTCCTCGGACTGAAAACAGCCTCGGCAACCCGGCGCCGCGAGGGCGACCAGCAGCGCGACGACGACCAAACGCCAACAACTCGTCATGCGGCCAAATCCTCCACCGGAAAAGCCTCCCTGCCTCGATCGGTTGCGTCACTGAACGTAGCCGGCTGCGCCGCTCCCCGCTACGGTTTGGCACGCTTGATCGTCAAACCGGCATACGTCGGCAACTCGCCAAGGAGCGGCCGGGCATAGTCCAGGAACGCTTTGGTCACGAACATCCCGTCCCGGCGAATGAACTTGTCCGGCATGGGGCGAGCCGCGTTCGCCACGTCGCACAGGGGGATGGTGCCGAACCGGCTGCGATAAGCCTCGCCGGGCTTGGAGACGCGCTCGATCGTGACCATCACGCCTCCGACGCCTTTTTCGGCCAACCGGACCGCCTCTCGGCCGCAACCATAGGCTTCGTCGATGTCCAGTTTCACCGCGCGATCGGCCGCGCACATCAGCAGCGATTCCGTCACCTGGAATTCGCCGCGCCAGTCGAAGCGTTGGCTGATGATCCGGTGAAGCACCATCGCCACGCTCGTGCCGCCCATCGCGCCGAATTCAACGTTCTGGAAATTATCCTTGACCTGCGAAGCGCTCACGGGCGAGCCGTCCGGATTGGTGATGCCCTCGCCGCAGACGATGGACACAAAGCCGAACTTCCGTTGGGCCTCGCTAACCGCGTCGAGGAACGCATCCAGCTGGAAGGGGCGTTCCGGCATGAGAATGATGTGCGGCGGATCGGCCGGAGACCGCTTGGCGCACGCCGCGGCCGCCGGCAACCACCCGGCGCTGCGCCCCACCGTCTGGAAAATGACGAACTGATCGACACGCTGCATGTCGCGGGCCAGCAAGCCGCCCTGCATCACGCTTAGCGCGACATACCGCGCCGCGCTGGGAAAGCCCGGCGTGTGATCGACGCCGAACAGGTCGTTGTCCACCGTCTTGCAGACGCCCACGCCGTGCATCTCATAGCCGTGATCGCGGGCGTACTCGACGACCCGGTAGATCGTATCCATCGTGTCGTTGCCGCCGATCATGAAGAAGTGCCGGATGTTGTACCGCTTCAGCTGCCGCAAGATCGGCTCGAAGTGCTCGTCCTTCAACTTCAGGCGGCTGGAGCCCAAAGCGCTGCTGGGCGTCGCGCGCAGCCCTTTCAAGGTCTCCGGCGATTCGGCGCCCAAGTCCAGCAGAAAATCGTTCAACACGCCTTCGATTCCAAACCGCATCCCGAAGATGCGGTCGATCATCTTCGAGCGGACCGCCGCTTCGACCACTCCTGTCAGCGAGGCGTTAATCACGGACGTCGGACCGCCCGACTGCCCGACAATGGCATTACCTTTCAACATGGCTGATTTATCCCTTTCGCAATAAACTGAACGTAGCCAATTTCCCCGGAACCCGAAACCCTAATCCTTCCCTTAATCTCGTCCTACTGCCTTGCAGCCGGGGAGATTAAGCGAAAGATTAGGGTGCTCTTGCTACCGTTCGGCGCGGGTCTCTGGCCCCGCCGCAACCGCCGACCGAAGGTCTCCGATTTCGGTTTTGTTAGCGGTTCTAAGGTACCCTTGCCTCAAGTTCGCCGCGCCACGGGTGCCGCGCACGAAACGTGAGTTTACACAAAAGTCAAGCCGCTGCGAACTCCTGGAAAATACGTTACACTACACGGCGGACGATTGAATCGGGCTCGCCCAACGACAAAGCGGCCTCCGGCCGCCTCGAGCCGTTGTCGCTTCAAAAAAACGTGACAGTCTCCGTGCATCCCCATGAAAACCGATTGTCCCGCAATGACTTACGCCGAAACCTGCGATTCGGTTGAAGTCGTCAATCCGGACTTCCCCCGCGGCGGCTTTCAAGCCGCCATCTTCGATTTCGATGGCACCCTGTCGCTGTTGCGCCGCAATTGGCAAGACGTGATGATCCCGATGATGGTCGATGTTTTGGCGGCGACTGGCACCGGCGAAACTCGCGAGCAACTGTACGACCATGTCGAGGAATACGTGATGCGGCTGAATGGCCGCCAGACGATTTACCAAATGATCCGGCTGGCGGAAGAGGTCACGCTGCGGGGCGGGCGGCCTTTGGAACCACTGCAGTACAAACACCAGTACCACGAGTTGTTGTGGCGTCAGGTGGGCGATCGGGTGGAAGGAGTCAAGAGCGGCAGGATCCCTCGCGAAACGATGACCGTTCCCGGTGCGGAGGATCTGTTGCGAACGTTGCAGGATCGCGGATTGCCGCTGTACCTGGCCTCCGGCACGGACCTAGCTTACGTGCGCAGCGAGGTTGCCGTGCTGGGCCTGGAATCGTACTTCGGCCCGCGCATCTACGGGGCTCTGGACGACTACAAGAGATTCTCCAAGGCCATGATCGTCGAAAAAATGATTCGAGATACGGGCCTCTCCGGCCGCGAGATCCTTGGCTTCGGCGACGGGTTCGTGGAGATCGAAGAGGTCAAGAAGGTCGGCGGCCTTGCCATCGGAGTAGCCAGCAACGAAGAGACGCGGCAAGGCGTCAACGACTGGAAACGCAACCGCCTGGTCCGCGCCGGCGCGGATCTGATCATCGGCGACTACCGTCAACGCGACGCCCTGCTGCACCGCATCGGACTGGAGTGATGCGGGATGCGAGATGCGAGATACGAGATACGAGATGCGGGATACGGGATACGGGATGCGGGATACGGGATACGGGATACGGGATGCGAGATGCGGGATGCGAGATGCGGGATGCGGGATACGTGTTCACCGCTCACCGCTCACCGATTACCGACCACTGACCACTGACCACCGACCACTGACCACCGACCACTGACCACCGACCACTGACCAC
>CAZAQY010000046.1:5778-8928 GCA_964486845.1 uncultured Pirellulaceae bacterium | reverse complement strand
GACCACTGACCACCGACCACTGACCACCGACCACTGACCACCGACCACTGACCACTGACCACTGACCACTGACGAACCATGCCTTTCCCACGATTTGACCCGTCGCAGCTTTTGATCAAGCCGCTGGCCGAGCGGCAGCACGATATTCAGCACGGCAGTCTGCTGGCGCTGGACGAACTGCCGCCGCCGTTGAGTGACGCCGCGATGCAGAGTCTGGCTGAACTGGGCCGTCGCATGGTGGCGGCGCGGCAACGCGGCGCTGCGATCCTGTTGTTGATGGGCGCCCATGTGATTCGCGCCGGCGTCGCCAGACAACTGATCGACTTGATGGAGCGCGGTTTGATCACCCACGTCGGCACCAACGGCGCCGGCACAATCCACGACTACGAATTGGCTCGGATCGGGGCGACGTGTGAAAGCGTCGCCCGCTACATCCGAACGGGCGAGTTCGGCATGTGGCGCGAGACGGCCGAGATCAACGACATCGTGCGGGAGGGCGCTGCTGCGGGCATGGGCCTGGGCGAAGCGGTCGGACAGGCCATCCTGTCGAGCGACTTCCCGCATCGCGACACCAGCGTGCTGGCGGCGGCAGTCCGGCTGGGCGTGCCCGTCACGGCGCACGTCGGCATCGGCTACGACATCGTCCACCAGCACCCGAACTTCGATCCGGCCGCGTACGGCGTCGCCAGCTATCGGGATTTCCTTTCCGTGTGCGACACGGTCAGTCACCTTGAAGGCGGCGTGTACCTGTGCGCCGGCTCGGCAGTGATGGGGCCGGAGGTCTACCTCAAGGCGCTATCGATGGCTCGCAATGTGGCTCACCAGCAGAATCGGCAGATTCGTCACTTCACGACCGCCGTGTTCGACTTGCTGCCGCTGCACGGCGACTTTCATCAGGAAGCTCCCAAGGCGACTCCGCAGTACTACTACCGACCCTGGAAAACCGTGTTGGTTCGCACCGTAGCCGACGGTGGGCAGAGTGTGTACGTCTGCGGCGATCACCGCCAGACCATCCCGCACCTGCGGCAAGCGGCATCGGTGGCCGAAAGACTGGGAGGCTGAGAATCGTTGGAAGTCCGTCCGACCCCTGATCGGCACGCGGGCGACGCGTGGCGTATGATTTTGCACACGACGAGACAACCGGAAGACCGCAAAAAACACCTTCGTTTCACAAGGCAAGATGACACTCACAGCCGAACAAATCGTTCGCCGCGTGCGCGAGGCGGGTGTGGTGGGGGCTGGCGGAGCCGGATTTCCCACCTACAAGAAGCTCCAGGCCCAGGTCGAGCACGTGATCGCCAACGGCGCCGAGTGCGAACCGCTGCTGCAAAAGGACCGGGAAACGATGCTCCAGGACCGGGCCGCGTTCCTCCGCGGCTTGGCGATCATGCGCGAAGCGACGGGGGCGAAAGTCGTCACGATCGCGGTGAAACGCAAGAACCAAGACGTGATCGACGGCTTTCGTGAGGAGGCCGAAGCGGAAGGATTCAGCACGCTGGTGTACGAAGACGTCTACCCGGCCGGCGACGAGTACCTCCTGGTGTACGAAATCACGGGCCGCCAAATTCCTCCCGGCGGCATTCCCTTGGCCGTCGGCGCCGTGGTGGACAACGTCGAGACGATCGTCAACATCGCCCGCGCTGTCGACGGCCAGCCGGTGACGGACAAGTACCTGACGATTTGCGGCGAAGTCAAGCAGCCGGTCACCACCGTCGTGCCCGTGGGCACCCGTATCGCCGACTGTATCGAGCATCTGGCCGGCAACTGTACGACGGACAAGCCCGTGGTCCTGACCGGCGGCCTGATGATGGGCGGCGTCGCTGACAGCCTGTCCGAGCCCGTCGCCAAGAACATGGGCGGGCTGATCGTGCTGCCGTCCGATCATTACCTGGTCCGGCGAAAAACGGCGTCGCGCGAGACGTACACCCGCATCGGACACGGCCAGTGCGATCAATGTTCGCTGTGTACAGAGCTGTGCCCTCGCTACACGCTGGGCTATCCCATCGAACCGCACCGCGTGATGCGGACGCTGCTGATGACAGGCGATGCCAAGCAGCGCGGCAGCTTGTGGGCCCAGTACTGCTGCGAGTGCAACATTTGCTCGCTGATCGCTTGCCCGGAGCAACTGGACCCGAAGAACATCTGCGTCGACGCCAAGCGGTTGCTGCGCGAGAACCGTCTCGGCTGGACCGACACGGAACTGAAGACGCTGTTCCGCCAGCCGCATCCGGTCCGCAAAGGCCGCGAAATCCCGATCAAGACGCTGTACACGCGACTGGGCCTGACGCCGTACGATCGCCCGTCGCATTTCCAGCGGTTCGACTGGCGGCCGAAATCGGTCACGCTGCCGCTGGCGGCGCACGTCGGCGCGCCGGCCAAACCGATCGTCCGGGAAGGGGACCGCGTGCGCCGCGGCGACGTGATCGGAACCGTCGACGACAGCCAGTTGGGCTGTCCGATTCACGCCAGCATCGACGGCCGGGTGACCACCGTCACCCAGCGCGCAATTGAAATCACCGCAAAGTAGCAGGCACGCTCCGCGTGCCGTCCGCCGAGTCGTTTTCCGAAAACGCGCAAGAACACGGCACTACCATGAAGAAGCACGGCACGGCCATCGGTCTCATCGAGACATCGAGCATCGCCAAAGGATTCGTCATCGCCGACACGGTGTTGAAAACGGCCAACGTCGAAATCCTGGTCAATCGCACGATCTGCCCCGGCAAGTACATGCTGCTGATCGGCGGCGACGTGGACGCCGTGAATTCCAGCGTCGAGGCGGGCGTCCGAGCGGGCGCGCATACGGTCGTCGATCATTTCGTGATCGCCAACGTGCATCCGGCCGTGTTCCCCGCCATCAGCGGTGTGGCCCACTTGCCCGAACTGAAAGCGTTGGGGGTGGTCGAGTCGTTCAGCGTGGCGTCGATCATCGAAGCCGCCGATGCCGCCGTCAAAGCGACGCCAATCCAGCTGGTCTGCATCCATTTGGCGATGGCCATCGGCGGCAAGGCCTGGGTCTCGCTGACCGGCGACGTGGCCTCGGTCCAAGAGGCCGTCGAGGTGGCGGCCGCCGTCGTCAGCCGCAAAGGTCTGCTGGTCGAGAAAGGAGTGATCCCCGCCCCGCGGCCGGAAATCGTGCGGGAGTTCATCTGA
>CAZAQY010000046.1:0-5678 GCA_964486845.1 uncultured Pirellulaceae bacterium | reverse complement strand
GAACGGCTGGGCGATTTGGCTCGCCAAGGCCGGCTGCTGGGTCCGCTGCACGGGATTCCCATCGGCGTGAAGGACATCATCGACGTGGCGGGCATGGCCACGGAAGCCGGCTCGCCGCTGCTGCGAGGCCGCGTCGCCGATCAGGACGCTCCGGTCGTCGCCCGGCTGCGAGCGGCCGGCGCGATCATCCTGGGCAAGACGGTCACCACCGAGTTCGCCTGTTTCGATCCCTCGCCCACGCGCAACCCGTGGAACCTGGAGCACACGCCGGGCGGGTCCAGCAGCGGCAGCGCGGCGGCGGTGGCGCTGGAAATGTGTATGGGCTCGCTCGGCTCGCAGACCGGCGGTTCCATCATCCGTCCCGCCGCATACTGTGGCGTGGCCGGCCTGAAGCCGACGTTCGGCCGCGTCGACGCGACGGGCGTGGTGCCGGTCAGCCGTCACCTGGATCACATCGGGCCGCTGGCTCGCCATGCCGCCGACCTGTGGACGATGTTCGCCGTGATGACCGGCGCCGAAGATCAGGCCCTGGACCTCCCCGCGCTGTCCGCTCCCCCGGCCATCTCGGGGATCGGCGAGTTCTTCCTGCAGCAGGCGGACGACGCCGTCCGCGACGTCATGGTGACGGCCTCGGACGCTCTGCTCAAATCCGGGGCGCAACTGCAAATGCTCAGCCTGCCGGAATCCTTTGTCCTCGCCCTAGCCATGCATCGCTGCCTGATGGCCGTGGATGCCGCCGAGACCCACTTCCAGACGTTCACCGAACACCAAGATTCCTACGGCCCGCGCGTGCGGGCGTTGATCGAGGACGGTTTGTCGACGCTGGCCATCGACTACGCCCTGGCGCTGCGGCACCAAGAGCAATTCCGCCGCGACATGGAGGCGATCATCCACGGGGACGTGATCGCCGCCACGCCCGCCACGCCCACAGCGGCCCCCGCGGGATTGGCTTCGACCGGCGACCCCAGCTTCAACTCGCCCTGGAGCCACGCCGGTCTGCCCACGGTGACTGTCCCCTGCGGCCTGACCCCCGACGGCCTGCCGTGCGGCCTGCAACTGATCGCCCCGCCGGATCAGGAACAACGCCTGCTATCCGTCGCCGCCTGGTGCGAGCAAGCCCTGGCCTTCCGCGCCGCACCGCCGCTGATCGAGCTTTGACCTGCTGCCGATCTCCTCCTCTGTGCCCTCTGTGCCTCTGTGTTTCACTTCTTCGTCAGAAACACAGAGGCACAGAGAAGTAGCAGGCGGTGTCAGTAGTATTGCCGGATATAAGCGTAGGCTTTGTCGAACAGGTCCTGGTCCTTGATCTTGTACTTCAGGTACAGCACGTCGCGGAGGCTCTTCTGGACCAGCCGCTCGCCTTGCGTCGTCCGCTGCCAGTCGGGGAAGCGGACCTTCTTCACAATCTCGTCGATGTCGGCCACGATCCGTTCGACCATGATGTGCGTGTCGTGGCTCTTGGCCTCGTTGAACAGCTCGGTCAGGGCCTCCTTGGCCTTGTCCCGCTGCTCGACCGGATCGGCCGTCCGCTCGGCTTCCAGCACGTCTCTGGCCAGTTCCAGGATTTCCTTGAGGAACTCCAGGCTGGTCAAGAAGCCTTGCTCGTGCCGTTCCTTGACCCGCTCCAGCCGCTCGCCCAGGGCCACGAACTTCGGGTTGCCGGCGTGCCGCCGCAGCCGGGCGATCAGCTTGATCTCGACCTCTCTCCCCCGCCGGTCGGCGTCGGCCGCGTTGGCGTCTTTCAAGATTTGCTCCAAGACCTGCGAGTCCAGCACCAGCGTCTCCAGATCGTCGCGGACCGATTCGACGTGGACGTTTTCGTTGATCAATTGCACCGTCTTGGCGCCCAGGGCGTGCCACAGCAGACGGCCGTTCCCGCTGGGCGGCTTGACCGATTCGTAGACCTGCGTCAGCCAGCGGAAGTCGGTTTCGTAAGGGCTCAGGCACGTGTCGGGCGACAAGGCTTCCCAGATGCGGGCCAGCACCGAGTACTCGGCCGCGAACCGGTCCCGCACCTGGTTGTTCGGCAGGCATTGCTGAGCCGCCATCAGGCCCTCGTAGCCGCCCACCGTCCGGTCCACGTGCGGGAAGAAGGCCAGGCACTTCTGCACCTGGAGGGGCAACTCGCGCCGCAGTTCGTCGATGTTCGAGACGACTTGCTGCACGGCCTTTTCATCGAAGTCCAGCGCCCGCGCCACGTCGTCGAAAATGCCGATGTAGTCCACGATCAGGCCGTGCGTCTTTTCCTGGCCGTACGTGCGGTTCGTCCGGCAGATGGCCTGCAGCAGGTTGTGATCCTTCATCGGCTTGTCCAGGTACATCACCTGCAGAATCGGCGCGTCGAAGCCGGTCAGCAACTTGGAAGTGACGATCACGAATTTCAGCGGGTCCGCCGGATCGCGGAACCGGTCCAGCAGCTTTTCCTCCTCGTCCCGGTCGCGAGAGTGCTGCTTCCATTCCGCCGGATCGCCCGGCGCGGCGGTCATCACGATGGCGCTGGCTTCCGGGCCGACCAGTTCGTCCATCACCTGCTTGTACAGCACACAGCATTCCCGGTCGAACACGACGACCTGGGCCTTGAAGCCGTTCGGCTCGATCTTGGTCTGGAAATGCTGGACGATATGCTGGACGACGGCCCGCACCCGTTCGGGGTTCTTGACCAGCACGGCCATCTTGGCGGCCCGCTTGGCCAGGTCGTCCCGGTCCTGCTCGCTCAGGTTGCCGGTGATCTGCTTGTACGCTTCGTCGATCGCCGCCCGGTCGATTTTCAGCCGGACCTCGGGCGCTTCGAAGTGCAGCGGCAGCGTGGCCCGGTCGCGGATCGAATCCTGGAACGAGTAGCGGCTGAGGTAGCCCCGTTCGTCCTCGTCCGCGCCGAAGGCCCAGAACGTATTGCGGTCGGCCCGGTTGATGGGCGTGCCGGTCAGGCCGAACAGGAACGCGTTGGGCAGCGCGTCGCGCATCTTGCGCCCCAAGTCGCCTTCCTGCGTGCGGTGGGCCTCGTCGACCATCACGATGATGTTCGAGCGTTCGTTCAGCCGGCCCTCTGCCTCGGCGAACTTGTGGATCGTCGTGATCAGCACCTTGCGCACGTCCTGGGCCAGCAGTGTGTGCAGTTCCTCGCGCGAGTCCACGCCGAGCATGTTGGGCACGTCCGCAGCGTTGAACGTCGCCGTGATCTGCGTGTCCAGGTCGATCCGGTCCACGACGATGATCACCGTGGGGTTTCCCAGTTGCGGGTGCAGCCGCAGTTTCTGGGCCGCGAAGACCATCAGCAGCGACTTGCCGCTGCCCTGGAAATGCCAGATGAGACCCTTCTTCGGATAGCCCGCCACGACGCGGGCGACCATCTTGTTGGCCGTCTCGAACTGTTGGTAGCGGCAGATGATCTTGATCCGCCGGTGTTTCTTGTCGGTGGCGAACAGCGTGAAGTTCTGGGCGATGTCCAGCACTACCTCCGGCCGCAGCATGCTTTGGACGGTGGCTTGCACGTGGTGCAACTCGCCTTCGTCCTGATTGTCTTCGTCGCGCCACGGCCCCCACATGTCGATCGGCATGCGGATCGAGCCGTAGCGGTAGCAGCGGCCTTCGGTGGCGAACGAGAACACGTTCGGGACGAACATAGCCGGGACTTCCCGCTCGTAGATTTGGTTGATCTGGAAGGCGCCGTCGAACCACGTGACCGCGCTGCGGGTGGGCGTCTTGGCTTCGCCGATCACCAGCGGCAGGCCGTTGACCAGGAACACGACGTCGAACCGCTTTTCCACGGGACCGGCCTGGTAGGTCCACTGATTCGCCACCGTCAACCGATTGCGGCCGGGCCGTGCGGCGTCCACCAGCCGCACGGGCACGTGTTCGCCGTTGGGCCCGAAGGGCATCGTCTTCTCGCCCCGCAGCCAGGCCATAAAGTTCTCGTTAGCCCGCACCAGCCCGTCCGCTTGGACCGAAAGGATGCTGGCCCGCAGGTTGTAAATCACCTCGTCCGCCCGATCCGGTTGAGCCGCAATCTCCGGATTCAGCCGGATCAACGCCTCACGCACCCAGATTTCGACCATCACGTCACCGCTCTGCCGCGGAAGCTGGGCGCCCGGCACGTATTCCCACCGCGTCGGCCGCAAGTCGGCCCCCAGCGAACCACCCCACCCGGGCGCCGGCGGCTCGTGCGCGACCAAGGTAGCTCCGCCGTGGGCGCGAGAGGAAACCGTATCCAGGATCATCTGCTCGACGGTGTTGGATTCGCTAAACATTTGCGCCATCCGAAAGGGCTTTGCCCAGCTCGCCGCTCAGTGTCGTCAACTGGGACAAGGTGTCGAATGCGGCCCGGCGTGCTGCGTCAAGTTGGCGGAGTACTTTGACCGTTCGTGTCTGGACAGCGAGAGACGGAATGACACACTGGATCCTACGAATGTCGCCGAGGAACAAGTGGGGTTGCGCCGTTCCGACACAATTGCGTAGGAGCTTCGTTTGAAATGGGCGGCTCATTACAAGGGCATACCCGTACTCCGGTATCACTTTCGCGGGATTGAATCGAATGACTGCGAGGCTTCGGTCGGTCGAGAAATCCGTGAAGTCCCCAACCACGCCTGCCTTTCCGATCGTGGCGCCAACGCAGACTAAGAGAATGTCGCTTTTCTGTGGTGCATACCGTTTTTTTGCACGCTCAAGATCCGCGACCGCAATCTTGGTGCAGTTTGCGAAATCAATTGCCCCCCCAACAATATTCTGAACAAGGACATGAGGAATGCCTGCGGGTGTGCGTTTCGGGGGATTGTGATCCCCATCCGTAATCAGTGACGTAAAATGATCAAGTCGCTGCGGAGCTGTTTGGGTCTGAAGACCGCTCGCGAACTCGGCATCTTGGGCAGCCTCCAGTGACTTAAGGAGGCCATCCAGGGACTCCACTGCCTCGTTTACCTTCCAAAGGATCTGCGCGATCCGTCGCTGTTGCTCGATCGGCGGGAGGTCGAACTCCTGGACCTTGAGCGTCGTCCAGTTGATGGTGGGCGATAGCGAACCGACCGAGATCTCGACGGCCCGATTCATGAACTTGTCGCTCATCATCAGGAACGGCAGGAACTCCGGCAGGACAACGTCCGACTTGGCCCGCACGACCATCGCGTGAGCCGAGCAAATTCCTTCCGTTTCCGCCACGGCCAGCTTCCGCTGGTACGCACGGCGGCGGCCGAAAATGATGTCGCCCTTCCGGAAGCGAAGCTTCGTCCCGATGACATCACTGCCCTTTCCCGACCGCCGAATGTGCAGGCAGCCGGGGTCCAGATGCTCCAACCCGACGTAGATCTCGTCCGCCGCTTCCGCCGGCTCGACCCGCTGGTTGACGTTCTCCGCGAACTGCCCGAACGCCAGCCGCGTCCACCCCGTCCGGTCGAACAGCGGCAGCGTGGCCCAGTCCGGGTTGACTCGCAGCGTCTTCAGCTTGGCGGCGGAAATCGGCATGGCTCACGCGTCGCGTTGGAATGCTTGGTCTGTGTTGTGTTCTTCCTCGCCCCGAAGGGGCCGCAACAAATCAGCCCAGGGCAGAGCGGAGTCCGCCGCAGGCGGACGAAGCGCCGCCCTGGGTTGGGATGCCGTCCCCGGTGAAAGCCCTGTAAGGGCGACACAACGAAGATTCTAGGCGACCTCCTGGACTACGCCAGGAAGTCGAGGCCATCGGTGCGGCA
>CAZAQY010000045.1:0-42047 GCA_964486845.1 uncultured Pirellulaceae bacterium | reverse complement strand
GAACTACACTAAATTCCCGAGGTCACTGTCTCAAACCCATTGACACATTCCGCGGAACCGTCACGGCGGAGAACGGATTCACGCCGCTGGACTTGGAAAAGGCTGGGGCCGTCCGTGCTGAATCTTGACGCTGTGACGGGAGCGTTTGGGGACAATATGTGATACCTTGCGGCAGAAGATGAAGCAGCAACAGCGCTTCCCCCCGACGGCGTTCCCCTCTACGACAATCCGGACCTCCTGGAGAAGGCGAACGCTGGCTTGGCCCCAGCACTGTACGCCCTCGGCCTGCGATACTTTCGGGGCGACGGCGTCGCGATGGACAAACGGCAGGGGTTTCAGCGATCTGCCCCCCGATCATCCACATGCCAAAGCGATCGCGACGGCCTACGTGTACGGTCTCGTTCAGGGCAACCCCGACGGTACGTTCCGCCCCGACGATCCCATCAACCGCGCGGAAGTGGCGAAGCTCGTTGCGCTGCTCCTGAAACTGCGAGAATGAGGAGGATGTAGACCGGAATTGCCGCTGGCATCGACCATCGTACGTCCCTGCCACGTGCTACGCCGCTGGAAAAGGAATCCGGCGACCACACGTTTTTCACGTGCCATGATTGCGCTGGCGGACGATCGTGGGCAACCTCCTTGACGCTCAAAAGTTCTTTGAAAAGGAGGTTGCACATGGGATTTCTCGCTGTGTATCCAACCATCCTCAGGTACTGCCGGAAGGCGTTCCGTGGATGTAATGACAGAGAGGAGCTGACTGCCGAAGCCGTCGCCGTTGCCTACATCGGATGGCTGGCGATCCAGAAGAAAGGCAAGACAGTCAGCCCCCTCTCCATCGCGTTCTACGCAGTCAGGAGAGCAAGATCAAAGCGAAGAACGTTCTCCCCCAACTGCAAGAGGGACGCGACGAGACTTCGTCGGCTGCCGGTTCACACGGATTTTTTCCTCGACCTCGCTGGGGACAGCGATCCGGTTGAGGAAGCGGTGCTCCGGGTGGATTTTCAGGCGTACCTCGATACCCTCCCGAGGCTGAAGCGGAGGGCATGTCGGATGTTCCTCGACGGTGAGCGTACCTGGTTCGTTGCGCGAAGGCTTCGCGTGACTCCAGGCCGCGTATCGCAAATGCGCCGCGAACTCGTCGAGGGATGGCACCAATTCACCTTATGACACCATGACCGGGACTTTTGAGCGCCGCCCCTGGGATCTTCCCAGGGGCATATTTCGGTCGAGGCGGACGGCCATGGTGCCGCTGGCAGAGAGCTACTACGGGGAGAACTGGGCGTCGTTGACATCACCAGTTCACGAGGCCGACTTGGCGAAAGAGACTGCGGGCAGAGCAGGCTTCGCGGAACATTGTGGGAGGGTTCGTCGGATGCCAGGATTGAAGAACGAGTGAATGTGGTACAGAATCCGGTACAGAATTCATGGAAAGTGGTACAGAATCCTGCCTTTTTTGGAATTTCTGGAAATACTTTCCGCGCAAAATAAAAGCCGTAAATCATTGCTGGTTAACGGCTTCTGATGTGCCCCCAGAAGGACTCGAACCTTCAACCCTCTGATTAAGAGTCAGATGCTCTACCATTGAGCTATAGGGGCAAAACCGCATTTTACCGATGTTTCATGCTGTTTTTTCGATCCTGCACAAACGCCCTTCTGCCGGATTGACGCCTTTTTTGACACCTTCTCAGACTATTCGCCGCAGAAACGGATATCGGTCGGTTTCGTCGTCGGCGGTCATCTGGCACCACCTTAAGCCTTCGATTCAGAAGGTGAAACAGGGGAGTGATTCTAGCAAACTCGCAAAAACACGCAAGCCTGCTAAACCTGGTCCAGATTTCCCACTGTTTCCGCACGATATCGGACGCTGGGCGAAGAAGGTCAAGGGAGACCAGTCTGGCAAACCTGTCGATACGAGTGGCCCCTTGCCGCTGGCGGCATTTTCGTTTCTGTTGACGGCTCGATCAGAAATCGTGTTGATTATCCGGGCAGGGCAGACCACAGATGCGAGCCGAAATCATTGCCGTCGGTGACGAACTGACCAGCGGTCAGCGGTTGGACACGAACAGCCAGTGGCTCAGCCAACAGCTTGGCGACCTGGGAATCCGGGCCTTGTTTCACACGACGGCCGGCGATGATCTGGAGGCCGGCGTCGAGGCGTTTCGGCAGGCCGTCCAGCGGGCGGATGTCATTCTGAGTACGGGCGGGCTGGGGCCCACGGCCGACGATCTCACGCGTGATTGCCTGGCCATAGTCTGCGGCGTCGAACTGGTTCGCGACGAGGCTGTGGTGGAGCAGATTCGGGCGTTGTTCGCCCGGCGTGGCCGCCAGATGCCGGAGCGAAACGTGGTGCAAGCGATGTTCCCGCGAGGCAGCAACGTCATCGCGAACCCTAACGGCACGGCGCCGGGGATCGACATCGAGGTGTCCAGGGCCGGCCGAAACCCGGCGCGCATCTTCGCCTTGCCCGGCGTCCCGGCCGAGATGCGCGACATGTGGGCGGCGACCGTCCGGCCTGCCTTGGCCGCCATGACCGGCGGCCACCGCCGCGTGATCTGTCATCGGTCGATCCATTGCTTTGGCGCGGGCGAAAGCGCGATCGAGGCCATGTTGCCCGACCTGGTCCGCCGCGGTCGCGTGCCCGCCGTCGGGATTACGGCCAGTCAAGCGACGATTACGCTGAGAATCGCCTCGGAAGGCCCGACGGCGGAAGCGTGCCGGGCGGCCATGCAACCCACGGCGGACACGATCTACCAGTGCTTGGGCGATCTGGTTTTCGGCGAGGACGGGGACACGCTGCAGGACGTCGTGATCCGGATTCTGGCCCAGCGGCGTCAGACGCTGGCGATCGTCGAGTGCACTTCCGGCGGCATCCTGGCCGCGTGGCTGAGTTCGGCCGACACGGAGCGAAGGGTGTTCCGAGGCGGATGCGTCCTTCGCGATCCGGCCGCCCAGGCGGGCATCCTCGGAGCTGCCGGGATGGCAGCCGCGGAACTTCGTCCGTTGACAGAGGTCGATGTGGGGACGCTCGCCGTGCGCTGCCGAGCTGTCTTCGAGGCTGATTACGCCCTGGCCTTGGGGCCTTTTCCGCCGCTTGACGCTTTGCCAGGCGGCCCACCACCGGTTCAGCTGGCAGTGGCCGACTCGACCGCTGTGCACCGCCACCCGACGCCGTTCGCAGGCCACCCGGAGATGCTGTTGGCGCGGACCGTCAAGGAGGCACTGAACTTTCTGCGTCTGACGCTACTGGGCTTGAATCGCCGGCGGCAACCGACATCGAGTGCGCCGGATCCTGCGTGATCGAAGCTTCAACGATGCGGATCTCGTCCTCCGTCAAACCGTAGAGTTCGTAGACGATCCGGTCAATCTGTGCGTCGGTCGAAGCGATTTGACGTTCCAAGATGGCGTCGTTAAGGCCGGCGCCAACGGTGCCACGGCGCTGCTTGAGCGACGTCATTCGCCCGGCGAGGGCCACGATCTCGTCATGCTTTCTCCGCTGTTCCGCAACCGCAAAGTCAATGACCCGAATCGGCAGCCTGGCCAGTTGGCCCTTGTTGATCGCCAGAAATCCGCCGGACAGGTGTTTGGCGTGGAACCGGATTCGGAACAGGTGCGACAGGAGTCTGGAATTCAGCAACCCCAGCAGGTAACGCGAATCGTCGATCATGTCGGCCGCCGCGTAGACCGAGACTCCCAGCGCCAGCCCGCCCCGGTCATCGAGGGCGACTTCCAGTCGCCTGGTCATGCCGGCGATGATCAGCTTTCTCTCGCGAAACAGCCTCTGCTTGTTGGGTGTCAAGTGCCGGTAATCCGCGGGCAGAACCGGTCTGGCGAATTGGCGGTGCATGAACCGCACGTTGCCCAGGCCAACGAAATAACGGTCGATGTTGCCGCTGGCGACGAACTCGAAACACTCGCCGCCGGGGGCATCTGCCTTCTCGTACAACGCATCGGCCAGGCGCTGCGCGGCAAAGCCGGTCGTGCCGCTGTGCAATGCCGCGCGCCGTGCCAAAGGCTGCGTTGGGACTCGCGATTCCACATCGAGCGTTCCGTGAATCGCCAGCCCTGAGGCCGCGGTCAAGTCTTGCTGCCGGACCCATCTCAGCGCCTCGGTTGATTGCAGGTCCTGCTCGCTGCCGGCGTGCAGTACGCGGATCAAGTGATTCGCATCTGGCGGCGTCTTCTGCCAGACCATGAGGTAGGGATAAACGCACGCCGTCGGAAACACGCGCACAGCGGAAACATCGGTAATGCTCTCGATCCTGGTCCGCTCCAGAAGCAGCGCCCGGCAGGCTTCCGCATAATCCTGCGCCGCGATCTTGTTGGGAAGAATCAGCCCGCATCGGCCGCCGTCCCTTAGCAATTCCAGCGACTTCTCCACAAACAAGACGTACAAGTCGTAACCGCGGCGGGCGGTTTGGTAGCGCCGTGCGAAGTACTGCTTGATCGCTTCGCCCTGCTGCTGAAACACGATCCGGGCGTTCACGTAAGGCGGGTTTCCGATGATCGCGTCGAATCCGCCGGATGTCAAAACGTCGGGGAAATCGGTTTGCCAATCAAGGACGTTGATTTCCGGCCGTTTTTTCCCCTCGAACAGCCCGCGTTGGTGATCGGCATCGAAGTCTGGTCCGATCAGGGCGTCGCCGCATTGGATGTTCTGGTCCAGGTCGGGCAGGATACGATCAGAGGACAGCGTGCCCTGGCTTGACAGCCCGGCATCCTCCTGGCCCTCCAGTGCCTTCAGCAGCAGCGACAGCTTGGTCACTTCGATGGCTCGCGGATCGACGTCCACGCCGAACACGTGCGTCGTCAGGAGGCGGTTCTTTTCCTCGATGGTCAGCCGCCACGAGCCGTTGCGAGGGTCTTGAAAGACCGGCTCGGCAGTGGCCCGAGGCCGGTGACTGCGGTGCCAATTCAGGCAGTGATCGAGCAGGCACTGGTAAGCCTCCAGAAGAAACGAACCGCTGCCGCAGGCCATGTCCAGAATGCGGAACGGCGGCTTGCCGTTTCCGCCGGCCAACTCGACCGGACTCCTGCCGGCAATCTGCGCGCCTACGGCCCGTTGAACGAGGTACTGCACGATGCAGGGGGGCGTGTAGTAGACTCCGCCGGCCTTGCGGATTCCGGGCTTGTCTTCGATTTCAAGTTGACGTCCCGGTGCCAGGCGGATGAACTTGCCCAAGAGCCGTTCGTAGACCGTGCCCAGGATCTCGACGGGTAAGCCACGTGAGCCGCAGCCAGACCCCTGAGCGGGAGCAAGACTCAGAAGAATTGGTCCGAACACCTCATCGTCTACGGCGAGCGAGGGCGGGACGTAAGCCTGGGATGCTGGTCTGTCCGGTTGGTATCCAAAATCGAAGCGGCCGGAATGGTACTTCGCATCGACCTGGCGACAGATGCTCCCCGCAAAGCGGATGTAAATGCCGGGCCCCTCGCAGAGTTTTCGAAGTTGTCCCACCGGCTCGAGCCCGCGGTCTTCGGCCAGACGCAGAAAGACCATGCGCGTGATGATGCCTTGAACGGCGGCGTTCAGATCATCGGCAGACAGACCCTGGTTGTGGAGCGCGATGTTCCGCGCCAAAGACGCCCGCCAGGCTTCCACTTGCTTCAAGAACCGCGCCGCCACTTCGACGTCAAAGCGTTTCCGCGGGGAAACGTCGTTCGAGTCGAACATGTTGCTCATGCGTCCATTCTCCACGCGATTGGCGACCGTGCGACACGAACGTGTTCGGCGGTCGCAAACCGGTTGGTGCCGGCGCAGCGGCCGGGCCGTTGCCGCCTATCCTGCGTATTCGTGGGCCGGCAGGCCGACCACGCCGGGCGTGGCGGCGAACAGGCTGCCGGCGTGCGGCTGGTCGCGGAGTTGATCTTCCGTCAGACCGGTCCGGGCCGTCGTGATGTACAGCCGGTCCAAGCTTCGGCCGCCGAAGCAGCAGGAAGTCACTCGCGCCACGGGCAAACGGATCTCCTGCAACAAACGGCCCTCGGCCGGCTTCCAGCGGCTGACGCGGCCGCCGTCCCAATGCGCGATCCACAGCATGCCTTCGGCGTCCACGGTCATGCCGTCCGGACGCCCGATGCCCTCCGGAAACGTGATGATCGCGCGGCGGCCGGAGATCTTGCCCGACTCGGCGTCATAGTCAAAGGCCGCGACCTGCATCGTCGGCGTATCGATGTAGTACATGGTCTGCTGGTCCGGGCTCCAGTCGAGGCCATTGGAGGTGGTCACCCCGCCGAACACGTGGCGCAGCGTGCCGTCCGTGTCCAAGCAGTACAGGTTGCCGGTCCCCGCCTTGCGGATCAAGCTCATCGTGCCGGCCCAAAATCGTCCTCGCGGGTCGCATTTGCCGTCGTTGAAGCGGTTGTCGGGCAGGTCCTTCTCCGGCGCCGCCACGAGCGTGAATGTCCGGCTCGACAGGTCAAACTCGCCCAGTCCGGCTTGGGTTGCCAGCATCAGCCCGCCGGAGCGGCGCGGGACGGCCGCGCCGACCTTCTGGCCGACGCGATAAACCACGTCCGGCTCGCCGCAGGGGTCGTGGACGTGTACCAGGCCGGCGTTGATATCCACCCAGTACAATCGTTGTTGGCGGGGATGCCAAACCGGGCCTTCCCCGAGTTCGGCTCGGACATCCAAAACCAGATCTGCGTTCATTGGATTACCTTTCTCCATCAATCGACGTTGTTGGTTCCGCTTGCCCGCTCCGCATCGCGTTGGAAAGTCGTGTAGGCGGCGACCACCACTAACACGGCGCTGGCCACGTACACCACAGCCAAAGAGGCGACCGCACCGTCCAGGCCGAGGTTCTTGGCCAGCCGGGCCAGCACGATCGGCGCAAAGGCCCCCATGAGGAACGCGAACGACAGCATCACCCCCAGCGCACTGGAACGCAAGCGCGCCGGAATCACCTCGAAGGGCGCCGCGAACAGATTGGAATCGTACACGCCGCGGAACAAGCCGAACACCGACAACCCCAGGCAACACAGCCAGAACTGGCTCGCAGCACCCATCAGGTAGATGAACGGCGCCGCCAGCAACAGCCCCAGGTACTCGAACTCCATGCGGACGATCCGCCGCCTCCGGGCCAGCAAATCGGAGATCCGCCCGCCGAGCACCACTCCCACAAAGGCGAACGCGTGATGGAACGACAAGGCGGCCAGCCCGGCATACGTCACCGACAAATCGAACTTGCGGTGCAGCAGCGTCGGCATCCACGTCAGATAGCCGACATTCACAAACACTTGCCCGGCAAAGGCCAGGCTGAGCATCAACACCGTCGGACGCAAAAAGACCTCGCGCATGACGTCCGCCACGGGCGGACGACTCGATGCCGCCTCGCTCGCCGCCTGGCCGGGTTGACCGCTGTCCTCGACCCGCCAAATCATGACGGCGGCCCAGACGATGCCGAACCCGCCAAAAACGAAAAACGCGGAACGCCACCCGTACAGTTCCCCAACGTAGCCCGCCGCAAAGCTGGCGATGATGCCCACGTACAACGCCGTCTGGTGCAACGACATGGCCAAGGCGCGCGTCTTGTCATGGAACTGCGTAATCAGCGAGTTGGCCGACGGAGCGTAGTAAGCCTCACCGGCCCCCGACGCAATGCTGCGGAACAGAAGCAGGCCGAGCAGACCGGCGCTGATGCCGGTCAGCAGCGTCCCGGCGCTCCACACCAGCAAGCTGATCACCAGGATCCACTTCCGCCGCAGCACGTCACCCGCGTAACCGGCCAGAGGCACCATCAGGCCGTACACCCAGGTGAAGACCGAGGCCACCAGACCCAGCTGTTCGTCGCTCAAGCGCAAATCGGCCTGGATCAGCGGGATCAAGTTGCCGTAGATCTGACGATCGGCCTGATGGAGGAAGAAGGCGATCCACAGCAGAGCGAGCAATTCCCAGCGGTACGGAAGCCATCGCCGGCTCGACGCATCTGCATCCTTGTCGGAGGACGGATCATAACGGGTCATGTTTCGCTCTCCACCTGTCGCTGAACTTATCCGGCTCCGCCAGGACCTGAGACCCTAATTTTTCACCTAATCTCTTCCTGCTCCAAGGCGGTAGGAAGTGGGAAGCGGGAAGGGATTAGGTGAAAGATTGGGTGAAAGATAAAGGTGCTCACGGGTTCGCCGCGTGCTGCAGAATAAACTCGACGATGGGCGTCGAGTCATCCCGTATCGTTCCATGACCAGTTTCCAGTCGCGCGGGCTGCCCTTCCCTTTTCCTTTGCCGCCCGGCCAACTCTTGAAATCGCACACGGCCGCGTCGGCGTAAATGCAGGCCACTTTGTCCGGGTTCGCCGCGGCCCAGTTGTAGACGTACAGTCCGCCGCGACTGAGCCCGACCAGCGCCGCCTTCTTGCCAAAGCCGTACTTGCCGGTCAACTCCGCGTACAGCGCATTCCAAGCGGCCACCGCGTCCGGGCAGCCGAACATGTCCGACACGCGCAGATAGACGACATGGAAACCTTTGCCCAGCAAGGCGATGTCGGGAGCCGGTTTATGGCCGAAGAACTCGCCGTGCCAGACCCACGGCTTGCCCGGTGCGGTTTGTTGCGGCACCACGACCGAGGCGGTTTTCCCCTGCACGGGGAACTCGTAACGGTCGAACCCGTGCCAATCGCTCTTGGTGCCTGGAAAAGGCGAAACGCCTTCCGCACCGGCGGCGGGCGACGGAGCATGGGTGATCGAAATCACCCAACAAACGGCGCAGGCGAGCAGGGCTCGCCACTTGGCAGGGTGCAGGTCAAGCATGGATTCGCCTTTCGTGATCGTTGCCAAGCGAAGTCATGATCGCGCAGTTGCGATTGTGACCCATATCGTGGCACGTTCCGCATCCCAAAGCAACCTACCGCGGCAAAGCCGCAACCAAAGTAGCATGGCTCTCCGAGCCGTGCAGCGAATCCTGCACGGCTCGGAGAGCGCGTGCTACGAAGATGCGGTCCTTCGTCGGTCGGCACAGAACCGAAGGTGCTTGGCGGTCGTCGCTTCCCTCCTTGTCCTCCGGCACCGAACGCACACCTGGCACCTGCCCTTTGGAGCGCAGAAAGGCTCGCCTCACCTTGACCGCTGATTTCACTTCAGTACAATGGCGGTTGTGAATGAGCGATGATCCGGACCGTCGGCTTCGGACAAAGGCAGCCGGTTCTTTTGGTGCGCGTCCGGGTGATTGCGAACGGCATTTGGGGCAACGTGGTTTAACCCGCGAGGGATATGTACGTTCGTCGTCGCGGCACGTTGGTCGAGGTCCAGGCCCCGGCCAAGGTGAACCTTTTTCTGGAGGTCTTGTCTCGACGCGCTGACGGCTTTCATGAGATTGAAACGCTCATGGCGCCCGTCGGTCTGTTTGACCGTGTCTCGTTGGCGGCGAACTCGACAGGGACTTTGAGTTTGACGTGTCGTTGGTCGTGCGGCGTGGAGAGTCATCGCTGCCGCCGCGGCTCAGCGGACACCAGCGTCTGGGAGGCGATTCCCGCTGGCGAGGACAACCTTCTAATCAAGAGCGTCCGGCGCCTGCAGGAACTCTCTGGCGTACAGCAGGGGGCCGACATTGCGCTGGTGAAATGTATCCCCGCGGCGGCGGGACTGGGCGGGGCGTCCAGCGACGCCGCGGCGGGACTGGTGGCCGCCAACCTCGCTTGGCGCCTGGGCTGGAGTCGCCGGCGACTGGCGGAGGTGGCGGCAGAACTCGGCAGCGACGTGCCGTTTTTCCTGCAGGGCGGTCCGTGCCTGTGCCGGGGCCGTGGCGAACAGATTGAATGCGTGAGCGGTTGGAAGCCGCTGCACCTGGTTATCGTGAGGCCGCCAACCGGGCTCTCGGCGGCCCAAGTGTACCGGGCTTGCCGGCCGGCGGAGCAGCCTCGACACGCCGGCGCGATCGTGGCGGCAGGCCGTTGGGGCGGCGCGGCACACGTAGGACGACTGCTGTTCAACCGGCTGGAGGAAGCGGCCGGGCGGCTGTCACCGTGGATTGAACGTCTACGGATCGCCTTCGGGCGACTCGATTGCCTGGGGCACCAGATGAGCGGCAGCGGAACGAGTTTTGTCGGGATTTGCCGGCACGCGGACCACGCGCGACGTGTCGCGGCGCGGTTGCGGGCGGCAGGCTTGGGGGCAGTGTTCGCAGTGCGGACGCTCGATGGGGCGTGTCGTTGCGAGTGACGGTTCGAGGCCTGAGGAGGAGCGGCTATGGAGATCACCGAGGTTCGCGTTAAGCTCATGGAAGACTCAGACGACCGGCTGCGGGCGTTTTGTTCGATTACCTTCGACGACAGCTTTGTGGTGCGGGACCTGAAGATCATCGATGGCACCAGCGGTCCGTTTGTGGCGATGCCCAGCCGGAAGCTGACGTCGCATTGCCCGAAATGCCACGCCAAGAATCATTTGCGAGCCCGCTACTGCAATCAGTGCGGCGCGGCGCAGCCCCAGGAACGGGCCGTGCGCGACCCCGAGGGGCGAGCCAAGTTGTACGCGGACATCGCCCATCCCATCAACTCGGCGTGCCGCGAAACGATCCAAGCGCGGGTCATCGCCGAGTACCAGGGCGAGTTGGAACGCGCCAAGGAACCCGGCTACACTTCCCGCTACGACGACGACTACGGCGAAGACGATTTCGACGCCGAGTTCCTGCCGGAACCGGCCGAGCGAGCCTCGACCAAGCAGATTCAGCCGGCCGAGTCCACGCCCCCGCCGCCGCACCATCCGCCGGCGCAACAGACCGCCACGCCGGCGCCCAAGTCCCGCCGCGGCGAATTCGGCGCGGGAGTCTTCGACGACTGAGGACATCCACGTGGATTCGCCGCTCGTCAAGCACGTCTGCGGGAGAGGACTCGCGACTGGCTCGGTCGATGCGCGCGGGCATATCTGGCCGGCAAGCCGCGACTTCGACCGCATCGGCCGTTATCTTGCGAACAGGACGGATTGAAATCTGCTATCATGAAGTCTCCGTTTGCCGGCCGAGCGGAATGCGGTGACTGCAGTTTTCTTCAGGAGCAAATCCATGCACGACGGAAAAAAGCGATGCTCGCGGCGTAGCGTTTTGAAAGCGGCGGCGGCCGCGGCCTTGGCTCCGGCGATCGTACCGGCCCGTGTCTTTGGGGCCAGTGCGCCCAGCCGGCGCGTGACCCTGGGTTTCATCGGCGTGGGATTACATGGCACCGGCTGGAACCTGAAGGGCTTTCTCGAGTTCGACGACGCTCAGGTCCTGGCGGTCTGCGACGTGATGAAATCACGCTGCGAGAACGCGCAAGCGATGGTACACCAGGCGTACGGGAACCGAGATTGTGTTGCGTATTCCGATTGGCGCGACATCATCGCCAGAAAAGACATCGACGCCGTCATGATATCCACGCCGGATCACTGGCACGTGCCGATGGCCTTGGCCGCGATTCGAGCCGGAAAGGACGTCTGCTGCGAGAAACCCACCTATACGATCGAACAAGGCCGCGTGCTGAGCGACGCGGTCAAGAAGTACAAGGCCGTCTTTCAGACGTCGACGGAAGATCGCTCGATTCCCGTCTATCACCGCATGGCCGAACTCGTTCGCAACGGCCGCATTGGCCGCTTGCGGGCGATTCATGTCACGCTGCCCGCCGGGACGGTCAAACCGCAACCGCCTCAATTCGCGCCGATCCCGGACGGCTTCGATTACGACATGTGGCTCGGTCCCGCTCCCGATGCGCCGTACGCCTCGAATCGCTGCGGCAATCAGGAGTGGCGCAACATCTTTGATTACTCCGGCGGCAAATTCACCGATTGGGGCATGCACCAAGTCGATACGGCGCAATGCGCGAACGATACGGAGCACACGGGGCCGATCGAAGTCCTGGGTGAAGGCGTGTTTCCCGACCCGAGCAGTCTGTACAACACGGCGATGACCTACAAGGTGCAGTACAAGTATGCCAACGGCGTCGAACTGTACGTCGAATCGGGTGGCACCAGCCTGCGGTTTGAAGGCACGGACGGCTGGATTGGCAATGACGCCTGGAGAAAACCATTGAAAGCCAGTTCGCAGAAGATCCTGGATAGCGTCATCGGCCCCGAAGAGACGCATCTGTACACCTGTGCCGGCGGCGAGCATCGGAATTTCCTGGACTGCGTCCGCTCGCGAAAACTGCCGTATTTCCCGGCCGAAGTGGGACACCGCTGCGCGACGGTGCTCCACATCGGCAATATCTCGATGCGTCTGGGGCGAAAGCTGAAGTGGAATCCGGACAAAGAAGAATTCGTCGCCGACGCCCAGGCCAACGCCATGCGCTCGGAACCGATGCGCAAGCCGTGGACCCTGTGAGCCGGCTAACTGCCGACGCCGGCAGGCTTGCGGTTTCTCTCACAGGGGATCTTCCACAAAATTGTGCGTGGGTGCTATTGCTGGGCATCGGAGAAATCATCGCGACGCTCCATCTGGGATCGTAGTACGAAGATGTACGCCAGGTGCTTCAACTCAGTCCAAACCGCGGCAACAACGCGGCGTACAGGTGCAGGACCGTCGCCGCGACGACCGCCAGGCCGGCATAGCGGTGGATGTCCAACAGCAGTGTCAAGCCCTCGGTGCCGAACACCGGCAGCATGCTCAGGATCATCGTGCCGATCACGATCAGGCCGGCGACCAGGATGACCCAGAACATGGATTTCGCCAGCCGCAGGAAGCGCGCTGATTGTTCCCGGCCTTCGGCGCCGGCCGGTTGCGGCGGGCGACCGAAACGGTTCGCCTCGCACCAGGTCACCGCCAACAAGGGCAGCACGAACGTAAACACGCCGGCCCCGAACATGTGGAAGAACAGCCACCATCCGCCCAGGATCCCAAATCGAATCATCGCCGCGAACGAGGTGATGCCCAACACGGCGACGCTGGCCAGGGTGCCCAGATAAACCAGGCATGCCCACCAGCCCCAAGACGACCGCGGCACGGCTCCGCGGCGCCGGACGACCACCCAAATCAGATGCACCAAGGCCACCACCAGTACACCCAGCAGCGCCAAGGGCAAGATGCCCAGAAAGATCCCGCTTGCGTTTCCAGCCATTCCGATCGTCGCCAAGTTCAACTCCGCTAACATCGAACTGCTCCCAGAGATTGGTTGTTCAAGTGTTTCTCTCGACTGTCTTGCTTCGGCCAGCGGTGGGCGTCAGCCCACCGGTTCTCTCGCTGCCGCCGAGCCAACGCGGTAAAAACCAGTGGGCTGACGCCCGCCGTTCGCCGCGTTTCGCCGGCTATCTCAACCGGTGCGGGACGGATTGAAATCCGTCCTACGGCTTAGCGGCGGGCCCATGCCGCCACACCGGCCAGGCCCCGCATCGCGTACCACAGCAACACCAGGCTGACAACGCCCATCGACGCGAATCCCAGCCACTTGAACAGGGTGCGGCCTTGGAACGACTGGTTCCAGGCGTCCAGCCTGAACTTGTCGAAGCCCGCCAGTTCGTACATCGCGTAGGTGCGGGGGCGTGTTTCCAGCACCGGACTGAGGGTCGTCACCTGGCCCTCGAAAATCGGCGTGCCGGCCTGATGGCAATCGAAACACCCGGTGGCCCCGACCGACGCGCGCGCCGGCCGCACATCGTGGGCCAGTTTCCAAGTGTACGGCTGCGCGGCTTCGTGCGAGAACGGCTGCGGCTTGCCGGCCTCGTTCAAGCGATAGGCGGTGCCGCCCGCGACGTACACCGGTTGCGCTTCCGGTTGCGGGATGATCTTTTTCAATTCGCCCAGCGCCTTGGCCAGTTTTTCCTGGAACTGCTCCAGGGCTTTGTTCTTGATCCGTTCTTCCAGCTTGGCTTTTTCCTCTTCGGTCAACTCCGCATCGGCGACGCCGGCCCGCTGCTCGCCCAGCAATTCCTGCTTCTCGTCCTTGCTCAGTTTTACGTCCAGCAACACCTCCTTCAGCGTCTGGCCCTTGCGGACCCGCAGCGTATTCCGCAGGGCGCCGTACACCTCTTCGGGGTTCAGCGGCGCCAGCATGTCTTCGTGCAGCGAGCCCCAGAAGGCGGGCCACGTCATCCGATACGGATACAGCATGCCGCCATCCTTCTGAAAGACCGGCTCCACCACGCCGGGGGCCAGGTCCTCCGAATAATCGTGCGACTCCAGCCCCAAGCCGTGGGCCAACGCCGTCTGGATGCGCGATGCCTGGTGTGAGGGCTGCGGCCCCGAATGGCAAGCGGTGCAAGAGAGCTTGTCAAAGTGGACCACCGGCAGACCCTTGTGCTGCGGCTGAGGCGCCCCCAACCGCCCGCCTTGCGGGCCGCCCATGTGGCATCCGCGGCAGGACAGCGTAACCACGGACTGGCCCGTCGGGTGCGCCTCGCCCTCGAACCCGCGGACCGTCTGATGCTCGATGCCGTTGCGGTGACAGTCGGAACAGGTCATCCCGGCGCGGAGATGCACGTCCTCGTCGCAGGTCCAGGCGGCCGGAGCGTCCTTGCCGGCCAAACGCGTGGTGTGGCAGTAATAGCAAGCATTGTCGCCGGGGCTGCGGATGACATTGAAAAACACTTTCTTCTCGGGATTGACACGGCCGGTGGCGTAGGTGGTCGCGGGCAGCTTGTTCCGCGAATTCTCTTCGACCTTGGCAGGATCAAAATCGTCGGGCAGGCTGGAGACCTTGCCCTCGACGAAGCCCAGTCCCAAAGCGACGGTCGGCGCCCAGGCGAAGTTCTGGTCCTGGATCTGTTTCCACCACAGCTCCATGCTGTATTGGTGGTCGTTGCAGTGGCAGATCATACAGTCGATTTCCAGCCGGCCGGATAGCTTCCAACGGTCGGGCTTGTCCGGCGTGGGGCTTTCGGCGGCCGGTTTCGCCTCTGCCGGCGCATCCCTGGCGGCCGGCTGGGCTGGGGCTGCTTCTTTGGCCGCCGGCCTCGCGGGCGGCGAAACCAGTTCGCCCGGCCCGCCGCCGGGGAAATGGCGTCCGAATTTCATCACGAAATCCCAGGGGGAGATTCCCAGGGCATCGGGTTTGTAGCTGCCCTGCCAGCCTCGATACGACAGCGGAATTTGAGTTCCGGTGCGCGTGTCGGTCCAAATCCACGGCTCGCCGGGACGGCCCGGCTGCGTCGAATCGCCGATGGCGTTGAAGTGATGTCCCGCAGCGATGGCATCGTAGTCGTGACAGCGACCACAGGTCCGGCGCGGCGAATACGGAGGAGCCTTGGGGTCCGTCGGATCGATGCGCCGCTGATTCGCATCGTACAGATCAATCCAGTGCGCGTACTGACTGCGGCTGCCCGTCTGGGCAAACCTCGATTCGGACGCCGACAAGGCGGTACACAGGCAGACGATCGGAAGCAGGACCGACGCGCCGAACGCGTATCGAGACATGGATACCTCCGAGGCATGAAAAAGGCGTTGGCTGTAACCGCGTGCGATGGGCACCGGCCGACAGTCCGCGCCAGGATGTAGGTGGGTTGGTTATTCCAGCGCCGAATAACAAAGTCAACTACCCCGGCCTGAGCCCGCGGACGCCGGAACTCGGGGCACCGCCGCCTGCAAGACCGAGATTGTGTGAGGGGTTATTTTAGACAAGTTCAGGCGGTTGTCACTACGCGGTACCTGTGTGAAGACAACTTTTTTTCAGACATTCCGACACTGCCAATGGCCGTTGTCTGCTCAGTCCCGCGACCGTACTGTATAATCCGCCCGTGTTTTGGAGTGCGGTGCCTTGTCACCGCTTTGGACAGCGGCCTGCGCCGCAGGGGCGGATTGGGTTCAGGGGACACCGCAAGACACCGGAACCCAAAGCGGCCCTCACTGCGCGGAGGTCGAGCCAAAGCGGCGACAAGGCGTCGCACTCCAAAATGCGCACAGCACGTATTAGCGAAACCCAGTCTGCTTTTCGAGTAGGAGAAACTGATGACGCGTTTGATGTTTTCCATTTTTGTCGTGCCGGTGCTCGTTACGTTGTCCACTTTCGCCTGGGCACAACGTCCTGACGGCCCCCGCCGTGGCGGACCCAGGCCGGAAGCCCGCGCGCCGATCGAGAACGTGCCGCTGCCGAAAGACGAGGACGAGAAGAAGGTCCTGGAGGCGATCCAACAAGCCCGGCAGGGGCCGCGATATGCCAACGTCTCCGAATCCGACGGGCGACTGCTGCGTCTGCTGGCCGAAACCAGCGGCGCCAAACTGGTCGTCGAAATCGGCACCTCCACGGGGGAATCGGGCACTTGGTTTGCCTTGGCCCTGCGCAAGACGGGGGGCAGGCTGATCACGCACGAACTCGATCCGGGGCGGGCCGCGATCGCTGCCGAGAATTTCAAAAAGGCGGGCGTCGACGACCTGATTACCATCGTGGTGGGCAATGCCCACCAGACCGTTCAGGAAGTCGAGGGGCCGATCGACATCCTGTTCCTGGACGCCGACAAGGACGGCTATCTCGACTACCTTGACAAGCTGGTTCCCAAGCTCCGCCTTGGTGGCCTGATCATCGCGCACAACATGGTCTCCCCCAGGCCGGATCCGAGGTACCTGGAGGCGATTACGAAAAACCCGAACTTCGAGACCTCGTTTCTGCTGATGGAGGGGGCGGGCCTCGGCGTGACGATGAAGAAACGGTAAGCGTCGTTCGAGAAATAAGTGAGCGGAATGGCGCTAGCCACCGGTTCCGGATCCGCCGCAATACCGGCGGCTGGCGCCTTGCCGCTCACATGTTTCCGCTCACATGGCATCGGACAGTCACTTTTTGAACGATGCCAAGCATTCGCACCACTGTAGGCCGCTCGCTCCGCGAGCGGACTCGCGCCTCGGAGCGACTCGCCTACGTGTTGTGGGTGATGGTCGCTTGTTTTCCCCGGCGGGGTACTGGTATACTATCGGCAGCCAACATTCGATTACCCAAAGAAGAAAGGGAAACAGATCATGGCAGCTGTCAGCGAGAAACTGGCGATCGACGGCGGACCCAAGGCAGTGACGAACACCCTGATCGGATGGCCCCGGTTCAGCGACCAGGCGATCGAATCGGTTGTGGCAACACTGCGTTCGGGCAAGGTCAATTACTGGACCGGCCCCAAGGGCATGGAGTTCGAGCGGGAGTTTGCCAAGTGGCAGGGCAGCAAGTACGCGATCAGCGTGGCCACGGGCACCGCCGCCCTGCACGTGGCGCTGGCCGCCTTGGGCATCGGGCCGGGCGATGAGGTGATTGTCCCCAGCTACACGTTCATTGCCTCCAGTTTCTCCATCGTCCAGGCCGGTGCGATCCCGCGGTTCGCGGATGTCAACCTGGACGATCACTGCGTCAGCATCGAATCGGCCGAGAAGTTGATCACCCCGCGAACCAAGGCCATCATGCCCGTACACCTGTACGGCAACGTCTGCGACATGGACCAGGTCAATGCCTTTGCCAAGAAGCACAACTTGTTCGTGATCGAAGACAACGCCGAGGCTTTCGGCGGCTCGTACAAGGGCAAGAAGACCGGCACGCTGAGCCACATTGCCGGCTGTAGCTTTTGCCAGAACAAGACGTTCACCACCGGCGGTGAAGGCGGCATGGTGACCACCGACGACGAAGAGTTGGCGTGGCAGGCCCGCAGCTTTCGCGATCACGGCTACGACGTGCGGAAACGCATGAACCTGCTGGAAATGGAGCAGCGTCTGCCCTACATCCACAACCGCGTGGGCTGGAATTATCGGATGACCGAGATGCAGTCGGCGATCGGCTTGGCGGAATTGGCGCGGATCGACGACTGGAACATGCCGGCCCGCCGCCGCAATGCGCACATTCTGATGGACGTCTTGGGCCAGCTGCCGCAGGTCAAGTACATGCCGATCGACACGCCGGAGCGGCAGAACGGCTGGTTCGTGTGCGCGTTCTCGCTGAACGTCGAAGACATGAAGTGCGACATCCATCAATTCGTCACCGCCGCCGGCGCCGAGGGCTGTCCCTGCTGGAAGGTCTTCTGGCCGCAGTGCCACACCGAGCGGGCCTTTATGGAACGGAACGGCTTTGGCCGCACCGGGTTCCCGTTCACGTCCAAGGAATACACGGACCCGGCCAGCATTGACTTCAGCAAGGTGGAAGTGCCCAACGCCCGCTGGCACGAAGAGCACACCTTCACCTGCTTCGCCTACCCGACGTTCACCGCCGAGGACATGCAGCAGATCGCCGCCGGGCTGGTGAAGGTGATCAAAGCGTACAGTTGATCGCAAGGAAACGGCGGGCAGGTGGAGCGGATTTCCATCCGTTCGGAACGGAATGAATTCCGTTCTACGCAGGACTCGTAGCAGGACTACCGGGCATGTCTCAACTTAACGTCGGTCTCGCCGCGGTCGATATCACGCCGTCGCCGGGGCTGCCCTTGATGGGCAACTTCCGCGACGACTACCTGGCCCGCGGCGTACACGATCCCCTGATGGCCAAGGCCATCGTTTTCGAAGACCCGCAGGGGACCAAGGCGGCGGTGCTGGCGGTCGACGTGTGCATGCTTGATCGTCGCAACGTGGCCTTGATCCGCGATGCGATCGGCCGCTCGGCCGGCGTGCCGCCGGAGCACGTGCTGGTCCACGCCACGCACACGCACAGCGCGCCGGCCCCGCACGATCGGTTCCTGTTCGGACTGGACTACCGGCCGTACCGGGCTGCGGCCGAAGCGATGCTGGTTCAGGCCGCCTCGGCCGTGGCGATCGCCGAACAGGGTCTGGCCGAGGCCCAATTGAGCGCCGGCCGCGCGCAGGAAGACCGGCTGTCGTTCAATCGCCGGCTGCGCCGCCGCGACGGAACGACGCAGATGAATTGGGAGGCGCTCGTGCCCGGCTTCGATCCCGAGCAGGTCGACGCCGCCTGGGGACCGGTCGATCCGCAACTGACCTGCCTGGTCATCGAGCGCGCGGAGGGCCCCGTGGCGGCCATCGTCAATTTCGGCTTGCACCCCGCGATCCTGGCGGGCGACAACTGGCTGTATTCGGCCGACTATCCCGGTCAGCTGGCGGCGGCCCTGGCGCGGATTCAGGGCGATGGCTTTCTGACCTTGTTTCTGAACGGCTGTTGCGGCAATGTGAATCACGTCGATTACCGCAATCTGCAGCAGGGTCGCGGCTACGGCATGATCGAACGCGTCGGATATATGCTGGCCGCCACCGCCGCCGAAGGAATCCGCACGCGGCGGCCGCTGGCCGCCGATCGAGTCGCGGTCGCCAAGGACACGGCGGTCCTGGAACGGATGAAGATCCCGCCGGAGGAACGCGACCGTTGCCGCCGAATCCTGGACGACTTGCAGGGCCGGACCTTGCGCGGCCAAGTGGACGGACTGCCGGAAGCGTTCTTCGCCGGTCTGCGTCTGGAGATGCACGCCGTGCAGGACGAGCCGGATCGCGTGGAAGTCATGGCCATTCGCGTTGGCGACGCCGCTGTGGTCGGACTGCCGGGCGAGATCTTCTGCGAGTTGGGATTGGACGTGAAACAGCGTTCGCCCGCCGGGCACACGCTGGTCGCCGAACTGGCCAACGATGCCGTCGGCTATTTGCCCACGCGCCAGTCGTTTCCGCAAGGCGGCTACGAAGTCACCGCCGGCAGCACGATGTACGAACCCGGCGCCGGCGAGCGGTTGGCCGACACGGCGGTGGAACAGCTGCAGCGGCTATTTGTGGAGTCATAGTAATCCCATCAGGAGCACGATCATGACCAAGACTTGCGTCAATTTCGGTGTCATTGGAGCTGGCGGCATTGCGTTTCGCAGGACCATTCCGGGCATGCTCAAGGCGAAGAATTGCCGCCTGGTTGCCGTGATGGATCCGGTGAACATCCAACGCGTGGCTGCCGAGTTCAAGGTGGCCAAGGCGTACGAGCGCGAAGCGGACTTGCTGGCCGACCCGGAAGTCGAGGCCGTGTACATCGCCTCGCCGGTCAACTGCCACTTGAAGCAGATCCAAGCCGCGGCCGCCGCCGGCAAGCACATTCTGTGCGAAAAGCCGCTGGCCATGAATCTGGCCCAGACCAAGGAGGCGGTCGGTGCCTGCAAGAAGGCCAAGGTCTATCTGCAGGAAGGCTACATGATGAAGTTCCACGGGGCGCACGCCGCGGTCAAGCAGATGATCGACCAGGGCCGCTTGGGCAAGATCGTCTACATGCGAGCCCAGCTGTCCTGCTGGTATCCGCAGATGCCGGGCGCGTGGCGGCAGGATCCCAAGCTGGGTGGCGGCGGCGCGCTGATCGACATGGCCACGCACTTGTACGACCTGCTGGCCTGGTACGCCGGCCCGGTGCGGCGCGTGGCCGCGATGGTCAACACGCTGGTGCAGGACTACAAATCGGACGACGCCTCGACGACGCTGCTGGAGTTCAAGTCCGGCGCCCAGGCCACGGTCGATTGCTTCTACTGCATCCCGGACGAAGCCAGCCGCACGCGGCTGGAAATCTACGGTTCCCAGGGCGCCGTGCTGACCGAAGGCACGATCGGCCAAAGCGTCGGCGGCGTGCTGGAGGCCATGCTCTTGGCGGGCGCCGCCGGCTACGACGCTCAGCAGAGCAAGGACGTGGTCCGCAAGTTCCAGAAGATGCCGTTCCCGAAGGTCAACCCCTACACGGCCGAATGCGCGTACTTCGCCGACTGCATCCTCCAACGCCGCCCGCCCGCGCTGAACGACGGCCGCAACGCCCTCACGATCGCGGAACTGACCGACAAGGCGTATCGGTCGTACAAGCAGCGGAAAATGCTGTGACCTTCGCAGCACGCGCTCTCCGAGCCGTGCCGGCGCGGCCGGGGTTCCGGCAAGATTCGCACGGTTCGAAGAGCCGTGCTACGGGGACGGATGCGTGCCGGGGTATTCAGAATCCCGGCGGCAGGGCGCAGGCGTCGGTGATTTTATCGCCCAGGCCCAGCAGCCAGCGTTCGCCGTCAATTTCGACGATCACGTCCGTGTCAAGGACTTCGTCCAGACGAAAGGTGAGCGGGCCGAGTTCCAGAAGGCCCCCGGCGCGGAGTTTTACGATTTCGTCGGTGGCGCGGTTGCTGAACCAGACTTCCGGCTCGCCATCCACCTGTGTGATCGAGGTCAAGTAGGTGTGATCGGTGGGATCGAAACCGCCGCCCAGCGCAAACAGGTTGCGGCGGAAGATGACGTCATAGGCCTGCAGGTCGCCGAAGGCGAGCCGGTCCGAGACGCGCCACGTCCGGCGGCGAAACTGCTCGTAGACGTTTTCCGGAGAGGAAGACGCAGCCTGCTTCGCTCCCGATCCACCGCTGGGGGGCAGGATCATCGTTTCGACGGCCAACGACAAATCCAAGTGATCGGAGCGCTGCAAGGGCGTGATGGTCAGCGAGCGGACTTGGTGCAGCAGGTCGGCTTGGTAGAAGGCAAACAGGAACTCGGTCAACTGTTCCAAGGTGCCGCGTCCCCGGAGGGAGAAGGTGAGCGTGTAGTACAGACCGCCGCGTGCGACGGGCTCGCTGGAGGCAATGCTGGGACTGGCCCAGCCCACGTCGTCCACCAGTTCGACCAGCCACGCCTGGTACAGCGACCGGGCCACCTCGGTGTCGGCAGGCAGCGACTGGTCCTCCCACTGCGCCAGCAGCTTGCTGGCTTCCCGCAGACGCTGCAGCGACGTCTCTCGCTGCTGGATGTCTCGTTCGAGTTGCGTGCGGCGATTGCGGGCTGCCTCGAGGGGACCTTGAATCACGCGTTCGATCAGCCATTCGCCTCCGAAATAGGCGATCATGGCCAACAGCAGGGCGGCCAAGCCAAACTTGCGATAGCGGTCCAACGGCGAGGAAGGCGCGGTGGTCGAGGTCATGGCTTCGCCCCCTTTCGCGTGATCCCGGTGGAAGCCGGTTTCGGCGCCGCTGGCTGCGGGGCAGGAGAAGAGATGCGGGATGAGGGCGAGACAGCGGGTGCAGGCTTAGGGGCGGTAGAGTTCGGCGGCGCAGTGGCCGGCGGCGCCGGGGCCTCCACTTGGGCGACCTGCGCAGCGTACTGATCCGGACGCCGCGGCACGACGGAGACCGACGTTTCGTACAGCCACGTGTAGTCGTCTTCCTGCGTCCGTTGCTGAACTCGGCGGCTGCGGACCGTGCGGAAATGGTCCCGCACCTGACGTTCCAGATTGACGACCACCTTGGGGTCCCGCACCAGACCCTGCAGGTCGATCAACCCGCCCGCCCCTTGCGATGGCCGCATGCTCATCCGCAACACCACGGCGTCGCGCGCCCCCGGGAAGCGGTTCGACAGGTCCCGCAGTTCGTCCAACCAGTTCACATCGCGGTTCTTCCAGGTGGCAATGGCTTCGATCCGAGCCTTCTGCTTGGCCGCCTTGCGAGCGGTCTCGTTCAGGTCGCGGAGCCGCGCCGCCAGACGCTGGTTGTCCGCGTTCACCTCGGCCAAACTGCTCCACACGTACAGGCCCAGTGCCAGCACGACCAAGGCCAGGCCGCCGGCTGCCATTGCAGCGGTCCGCCAGCGCGCCCAAGGGTGGGGTGGACGGCGCGGGTGCAGGAAGTCGATGGGGTGGCTGCCGGCCAACTCGTCGAGCAACGCGCCCAGCAGCGGGGCAAATTGCTCCGGCTGCGAGGGCACAGCCGCGCCGGAGGCCTCGACCGCATCGAGCGGATCCAGCACTTCGACGGGCAACGACAACTCGTTTCCGATGTCATTGGCCGCCGACTCGTAGTCCGCCTGGCGGCCGAAGACGTAGATCTTCCGAATCCCCTCGTCGCCCACGTGCTCGCGCGGCGCGGCCAGCACCGTCCGTTTCGTTTCGGCCAACAGCCGGTCGGCTACATCCTCGTCGGACACCTGTTCGGGCAGACGCACCGTCCGCGTGAAACCAAGGCGGCCCGGCGCGATGACGTTGAACGCCAACTCCTGCCCCACTCGATTGATCAGCAAGCAGGTTTGATCCGTGGCGGAGATCAGACGCCGAAACAGGCTCGCTCCGGCCAACGGCCGCAACACGATTCGCTGGGGCGTCAATCCGGCGGCTGCCAGACGGCTGCGAATCCGCTGCTGTTCCTCATCGGCCAGGGCTGCGACCAGCACCGGCCTGGGCGACGCCGCATCGCCTGCCGCCGGAACGAAATCCAACAGCGTCTGCTCGGAGATGGCCGGTGACTGCTGCTCGGCTTGATTGGCGACGAGTCCCGGAAGCTCCTGATCCGAGGCCGGGGGCACCGTCAGGTACAGCAGTTCCACGGCGCTCCGCGGCAGGGCGACCAGGATTCGCGCCCGGCCCGCCTTCCAGTGGGTCAACAGCCCCTTGATCTTCGCGGCAAACGCCCGGTCGAACTGCTGAGGGTCCTCACCGGCGGGAGGCAGGGCGAGGGTGTCCAGGGCGAGCACGCGCAAGGCTCGGCCGCTGGTCAAGCCGAGCGCGTAGCGGATCTCCCGCTGGTCCCAATCGAGCACCAGAATGTGCGGCATGATGGCGTTCCTCCCTTGGGCGGTCGTCAACTCGATTATGGCTTGGAGGATTGCGCTTTATCAAGAGTGCCGGCGATCTCGGCCAGGTGGCAGACCCGGATCGGCAAACCTCGGCGGTGGATCCCGAAGCTCAGCTGCATGATGCAGGCGGGGCAGGAAGTCACCAGCAGGTTCGCGCCTGTGCGCTCGATGTTGTCCAGCTTGCGATCGAGAACCTGGAGCGAGAGGTCATAGTGGTAGGCCGCGTAGGAACCCGCTCCACCGCAACACCAGTCCGCTTCGGGCAATTCGCGGTATTCGACACCGGGCAGCGAGCGGAGCACGTCGCGCGGCTCGCGAGACAGACCCTGGCCCCGCACCGCGTGACATGGATCGTGATAGGTCGCGATGATCTTCTCGCCCGGCGGGATCGTCAAGGGGTTCGCGGCCTCGGGCAGCAACTGGACCACGTCGCGGACCCGCGCGGCCTGGGCGACCGCCGCCTCGCGCCGCGGATCGCCCTCGGCAAACAGCGCCGGGTACTTCTTGAGAAAGGACGCACAGCTGGAGCAGTCGGTGACGATGATATCGAAGTTGCGCGGTTCCAAGACAGCCAGATTTTTCTCCGCCATCTTGCGGGCCGCCGCGCGGTCGCCGTAAGTGTCCGCCGGCAGGCCGCAACAGCAGTTCTCCAGAACTTCGACGGTGCGGCCGAGCGTGCGCAAAAAGCCGAGCGTCGCCTCCGCCACGCCGGGAAACAGCGCGTCCATGCCGCAGCCCACGAAGAAGCCGATCCGCAATTCGCCCTGCCCCTCCAACACGCCGGCAGGAACCTTGTCCCGAAACGCGTGGTCGGGAAGACGTTTAACAATCTTCTGAGCGCGGGGAAAATCGCGTCCGAACGCCCGCAGCAGACCGAGCGCGCCGGCGACGTTGGCCAGCCCGGTGCGCAGCGACAGTCCGACGGCCCGGGCGGCCAGTCGCAGCCGCTTCGGATAGGGCAGCAGTTGGTTGAACAGCAGCCGGTGAAACTTCTCGCGGCCCACCCGTTCCAGATACTCGCCGCGAGCTTCCACGATCAGGTCGGCCGTCTGCACGCCGGGAAAACAGTTCGCCGTACAGGCGCCGCACAACAGGCAATTGAACAACGGCTCTTTGAGTTCCTTGTCCCACTCCAGGCGTTTTTCGACCAGGGCGCGCACCAGCGCCACGCGGCCTCGGGCCACACCGGCCTCGTGCCCCGTCGCGCGGAAGATGGGACAGGCCACCTGGCAGAACCCGCAACGGTTGCAGCGGGCGATCTCGTCGTAACGTTCTTCAATGCTCATCTAATCTTTTATCTCTTGCCCGGCAAGCGGCCCGGAGCCAAGATCTCCTGCGGATCCAGGGCCTGCTTGATGTTGTGCACGATTGTCCAATCGGGGCGAGGTTTCCCGAAGACGGAGTACCTGCGGCGGAACGCTTCCGGCGCCTTGTCCAGCACGGCGGTCCCCGCCTCGCCGGCCGCAACGTCGCAGCAGCGCGTCCACGCGGAACCTGCCAGATCCGGCAGCGAAGCGGTGATTCGGCCGCAGCCCCAATCGACCAGCAGGCCGGCTCCGCCGGTCAACTCCTCCTGGGCCGAGAGGAAAGCGACAACACGATTCGGCGGCAGATCCACTCGCAACACGAAGGGGGCTTCGTAAAGAAGATCGAAGAAGGCCTGACAAGCCCCTTCCAGCGCCGAATACTCCCCAGCCGGCCGGCAACTCAAACCGTGTTGCTCCCATCCCTCTCGACAACCGTCCACCTGGGCGTCCACGGTCGCTCGAAATCCCTCGAACCCAGCGATCAGCTGCCACCGTAGACCGCTCGCCCCCCGAGCGGCCCCCGCGTCACGGAGCGACGCGGCTACGTGGTCCGGCACCGCCACGACCAGGTTCGGCTCCAGTTGCGATTGTAACAGCCACGCTGCGGCCGCTCCGCATTCCTCCAGCGAGCCGCTTGCCCCCACGGCCATACAGCACTGCGGCAGGGCCTGGATGCGGAACGTCAGCTCGGTGATGAACCCCAGCGTGCCCGCGGAGCCCACCAGCAGCCGAGTGACGTCATAGCCGGCCACGTTCTTCATCACACGGCCGCCCGCCGAGATCTGCCGCCCGGCAGCGGAGATAAACTTCAGTCCCAGAGCCAGATCGCGCGGGGCTCCGTAGCGGAGCCGCTCCGGCCCGCAGGCGTTCAACGCGGCGATCCCGCCCAGCGTGTGCTTCCCCCCCCGCGGCGGGCGCAGCGGCAGCCATTGGCCGTGCTCGCCCAAAGTGGCCTGCAGCGCCGCCAGCGACATGCCGGCCTGAACGCCGACGACTTGCGTGGCCGGGTCGTATTCCGTCACGGCCGTCAGCCGGGTACTCTTCAGCAAAACCGCCCGACCATCGCCCGAATCGCCGAATTCGCAGTGCGTGCCATTTCCCATCGGCAGCAAGGCTCGGCGGCTGACGCTGGCACGCCGCACGATCTCGCACGCCTCGGCCGCATCCTTGGGCGTCCACTCCCGCTCCTCGCCCAGTCCCTGCGCGGCAGGCTCCGGCGGGCTCGCATCGCCGATGCGCGGAGGAATCAGCTTGCCGGGATTGAGCAGGCCCTGCGGATCGAAGGCCGCCCGGAGTTGCCGCTGGAACTCCAAGTCGTCTTCCGAGAAGACCAGCCGCATGCCTTCCAACTTCTCCGTGCCCACGCCGTGCTCGCCGGTGATCGTACCGCCCAGCGCCGCGCAGGCCTGCATGATTTCATGCCCCGCGTGATGCACCCGCTGCACCTGGTCGGGATCGCGCGGGTCGAACAGCAGCACGGGGTGCAAATTCCCGTCGCCGGCATGGAACACGTTGGCGTGTTTCAGTTGGTGGCGCTGGGCGATCGTCGCGACCTCGGCCAGGGCGTCCGGCAGCCGCGTCCGGGGCACCGTACAGTCGGCGGTCAGGAAACTTGGCGCCAAGCGGGCGATGGCGCCGAAGGCGCCCCGCCGGCCGGCCCACAGCAACTCGCGTTCGGCTGCGTCCTTGGCCTTGCGGACCTCGCGGCAGTGGTTCTGAAAACACAATTGGCCGATGTGCTCGGCCTGTTCGTCCAGTCCGGCACGCGGGCCGTCCACTTCGACGATCAACACCGCCGCGGCATCCCGCGGATAGCCGCTGGGCTTGCTGTCCTCCACAGCCCGGATGACGGAGCCATCCATCATCTCCAGGGTCGCCGGGGTCATGCCCGCCGCGACGATGGCCGACACGGTGCGGGCCGCGTCCGCCACGTCGTCGTAGACCACCAACATGGTCAGCAACGATTCGGCCGTGGGGATGATCCGCACGACCATCTCGGTCATCACGGCCAGAGTGCCTTCGCTGCCCACCAAAACGCCGCGCAAGTCGTAGCCGGGCGGGTCCAAGGCCGGGCCGCCGATTTGCAGCACCTCGCCGCCCGGCAGCACGGCCGTCATGCCCAGCACGTGATTGGTCGTCACGCCGTACTTGACGCAATGCGGACCGCCTGCGTTTTCAGCCAGGTTTCCGCCCAGCGTGGCCGCCTTCTGGCTGGCCGGGTCCGGTGCAAACAGGAAGTCGCGCGGGGCCAATGCCTGTTGCAGTTCGAGGTTCGTGACCCCCGTTTGCACGGTGGCATAGCGGCCTTCCGGTTCGATCGCCAGGATGCGATTCAGCCGCGTCAGCCCGATCACCAACCCGCCCTGTGTCGCGACCGTCCCGCCGGAGAGGTTCGTTCCAAATCCCCGCGGCACGTAGGGCACGCCCGCCGCAGACGCCAGACGCACCACGGCGGCCGTCTGCTCCGTATCGGCGGGGAACACCACGGCGTCCGGTTTGGCGAAGATCAGCGAACCATCGTAGGAATAAACCTCGGCATCGCTCCGCTGGCAGGCCACGTGAGCGGCGCCGACAATTCGTTTCAGGTCCTGCAAAAAAGCAGCATTGAGCATGCCGTCATCATAACTTCCGTTCCACGGCGTGCAACACGATTTCCGGCTGGTCTCGGAAGGCGAGCGTTTGCCGCAGACGTTCCATCAGTTGTTGAGGCGGCTCGGTGGACTGCCCGGCGTAGGTGACGAAATGGCCGATGGGGGGCGAGGATTCGATGCCCACGCCGCCGGCGCCGGCCCCTGGGGCGACGACGAAGTTGGCCGGCATCTCGGGGGCCACCAGGCCGAGCACGAGGCCCTCGCGATTGAACTTCACCGCCCACTGCGTACCCCCCGCTTTCACTTGCGCCGCCACGCCGTCGGCTTGCTTCCCCACGGGGCCCGTGCGTCCGTTGGAGAACAAGAACTCGCCCGGCGTCGGCCCGCCGGCGGCGAAGTTGGCCGGGTTGTCGAAGTCCCAGTAGTAGGTCACAGGCTCGTTCAGGGTGACTTCCACCCAGGACACGCCGCCGAAGCAGTTGATCGTTTTCTCCAAACCGGTCTCGTCCGTACAGCGGTATTGGACCAGCGCCGGACCGGACTTCGCGCAGACCAGCTTGTTGGGCAGGTTGCGGCCGCTGTGGCCGGCATCGGCAAACCCGGCCCAGTCGCGATCGCCGGCCTGCGTCAGGTCGCGGCCGCCAAGCGACTTGACTTCCCAGCGATATAGATGGGCGCCTTCCGGTCCCAGGAGCAGGCGGAGTTTGTCATTCTCGATCCACCGCATGCCGTGTTCCGCCTCGCGGGTGCTGGCAGCAGTCGGCAAGGGTTGGGGCGCCTTGGCAAGTCCGAGATAGACCTGCGCGCGTGCCTCGCTGCGGGCCGGAATCGGGCCGGGGATCAGCAGCGTCAGTCGCGTCTTGCCCTGGGTCTCTGACGGATCCAATTGCACAAGAGTCTCTTCCGCCGCCCCGGTTCCGATCGCGCAGAACGCTCGTGCGGGTCGGGCGGCGACCTCGGCCGGCAATACGATGTCCAGCTGGATCGGCAACTCGGCTCGCGCCACCGCACCGGCCTTGACGACCAGTCCCAGCCGGTACGTGGCCTCGTTGTCCGCCCACGGCGCGGCGGCGTCCAGCGGCGTCGTTTCCACGCGATGCGGCCGATACCGCCGCGTGAACCGATCCGGCAGTGCCAGGCCCACTTTCTCCGGCGGCGGCAACGGCTTGCCTTCCTGCGCAGCTTGCCGGGCCGCCGTCAGTTGAGCGAGCACGCCGTCGTACCACTGGACCGTGGCCGCATAGCGCTTCATCGTCCCATCCAGGGCGTACGGTTTGCAGTCGGCCCGCCATAGCCGTTCGAACTCGCGGCCCAGCGCCTCGTGGGCGTCGCGATTGGTCCGGACCAGCTTTTCGATTTCCTCCAGGGCCGGCAGCGCGTCGCGCGGCGGCAGTTCGCAGACCTGCGCGTACCGCTGGGCCGCCTGGTAACCGTCCTGCATCCGCGTCCCGATCAACTTCATCCGCCGGGCCCCGTGCAGGAACGCGTCCAGCAGATCGGCGTTCACCGTCGCTGACTTCTGGCACGCCTCCAGATGTTCGACTGCGGGACGGACCAGTTCCAGCAGCCGCGCCGCCGATTTTTCGATCGCAGCCGGACTGCGGTTGGGCTGGAAGTCCGGTTCCCAGAACCGCCGGTTCAGCATGCCTTGCATCCCCGGCAGCGAATGCGTCTGGGCCAGCAACTCGATGGCCTGGCCGAAATGGTCGCCCGGCTCACCGAACAGCACGCCGCCGATGCGGCGGTTGAAGTCCTCCGGCGACGTAAGCGACGCGTTCCATGCGCATTCGGCGCCCCAGGCGTGCCCGTGCCAGCGGTAGCCTTGCAGCGCCTCGCCGTCGTCCTCCCAGTCGGTGTTCAGCATCCCGATCGCGCCGAGCTTGGCTCCGTCGCGCACGAAATTGCGGATGTTTGTCGTGGCCACGCCAAAGTCGGGCAGAATCCGGCTCCAGTTGCTGATCCCCGGGCAGACGAAGAACTCGTACCCCGAATCTTTGAACGGCAGGATCTGGTCCTCGAAGCTCTCTCGCGGACCGTAGCCCCAGGTCAGCATCACCGTGTCCTTGGGGATCTGGTCCAGCTTGTCCGGATGCTGCAGGATGATGTCGCCCCACATCATCATCCGCTTCTTGTACTTGGTCTGCAGCAAGTCGTGGACGCGGCGGATGTGCTGCACGTAGACGCCGCCCGTGTCGATCTGCTTGGCCAGTTCCTTCGACGGCCCTTCGCCCAGTCCATACGTCTCGTCGCAGCACACGTTGAACATCTCGAAGGGCAACAGCGGACAGACTTCGGAATACATGTCGTCCAGCAGTTGGTATGTTCCCTCCTTGACCGGGCTCAGCACACCGCTGTTTTCTCCCAGCGCGGCGTAGGGCTCTTTCTTCAGAATCCAGCCGAAATGCCCGAACGACTGCTGGTTGCCGAGCACCTCCGTGAAGTGCTGCTTGGCATGCGATACCAGCGATTTCAGTTCAGCCGGTTCGAGCGAGCCGTCCGGCGGGCCGATGTCCGGGTGCTTGGCGAACGCGTACTGGTACTCCATGTAGTAGGTCCACATGTTCAGCTTGAGCGACGCTCCCAACTCGACGCCGCGCTGCAGCGTGGGGAGCGTAGAACTTGGCCCACGCGTCATGTCGTCTTGCGTACACCGCCAGCGAAGCGAGGGCCAGTCTTCGATCGCCAGGCAAGGCAGTTGGGCGCCGTCCCGGTTGGCCCGGATCAGCTGGCACAGCGTCTGTGCCGCGTAGAACAGGCCGGCCGATCCTTGGCCGCGGCAAGTCACGGCGTCGCGTTCGACGTGCAGTTGGTAGTCTTCGGGCCCCGCACCTTCCCGGAACTGAAAACTTGACGCAGCGGCGTTCGGATCCGCGGTCAGTCGCAGCCAGTTGCCGTCGCCCGAGACCGTCGTTGCCTTCGGAGCCGGCAAGCCGGCCCGCTGCAGATCGGCGGCGATCAAGGTGGCCTCGGTCTCCCCAACGCCCCGGGCTCTTTCCAAAACCAGAGGCCGCTGCAGATCGAACGCTCCTTCGCCCAACGCGACCTTCTTGGGATACGGCACCAAGCGCAACCCTTCGGCCTCCGCCGCCAACCCCCGCATCGCCGCGATGCCGAGGCACCAGGTGAGTCCCAGAACCAACCAACAAGCAGCAAAACGACTTTTCATGGCGATCCCCTCCCGTGTGAATTGGCGCGTTGCACGCTTGAACGTACAGCAAGGCGAGGCCGGCAGGAACATGGGAGGCGGGAAAATGTGCTGGTATGGTTGAGTGAAAGATCAGGTGAAAGATTAAGATCTCAGGCTCCGGGCCGCTCGATGTGCCGGAACTTCGCGGACTTGTTCCGGCCTACGGCTCTGGTCTCGGCGAGACCAGCCTACGTGGGCGGTCCGGCCAGCCGCACGAGTGCGGCGCGGAGAAGGCCCGTACAGGCGTGGCCCAACTGCTGGAAGATCGCCTGCACGCGGTGGCTGTCCAATTCGGCGTGCAACGTGCGCAGCAGGGCACACGCTCGCGCCTCGCCCAAGACGCGAAGCATCGCCGGGAGCAGTTCTTCGTACGCGCCCCAGGCCCGCCCGCGGGCCACGTCGCTGCACATCGGAAGCACCTCGGCCAACCGCGCGCCGAACTGCTCGCGGGTGTAGGCGACCGCGCCGGCGATGCTGTGCTCCTTGGGCTGCGACGGCTCGCGCCAAGCGTAAGGGGGCGTCCACTGGAGCGCCGGGGGGAGTTGGTCGATATGGGTCAACACGCCCAGTACCGGCGCGGGCTTGCGTTGCAGGTTGGCTTGCAGCCAAGCCGTCAGTTCGTCGAGCAGCTTGACGTCCGCTCGCCGAGCGGGGCTGGCGGCATCCATCACCAGCAGCACCAGATCCGCGCCGCGCAAGGCTTCCTGCATCTCGCGCACTTGCTCCGTCGTCGCCCCGTCGTCGCCGTAGCCGGCGCTGTCCAGCAGCACCAGCCGGTCCTCCGCCGTGCTGAGGCGCAGCTCGTATTGCTGGACGTGTTTGGTCTGCGGCAACACATCGACGGCGGCTTGCTGCCGGCCCAGCAGCGCATTGATCAGGCTCGATTTGCCGGCTTTGACCTGGCCCACCAAGGCAACTCGCACTTCCAGCGCTTCTGCGGGCGGTTCGGGCGTGACGGCGGCGGAGACTGCCCCGCCGCCGGCCGGCAGTTGCCCGGTGCGCTGCAACTCCGCCTGCAGCCGCCGATATCGGGCCGCCCCGCCGCGCAGCCGGCCGCTGTTCATTTCGATCAAGTAGAAACCGACGTTGCGGACGAAGATCACGTAGAACCATTCCAAGGCGTGATCCCGCAACTGCTGCGTCGCCGACTGGGTGGTGAACCGGGCGATCAGGTAGCGGCCGAAATTCACCGGGTTCATCAGGACGGAGGCCGCCCAGGTGATGTTGCTGGCGGCACTCAACCAGCTCGGAGCCTTGCCCAGCATGCGCCACTGGTCGACGGTCATCAAGTGGCTGGCCGGGACGTACTGCCGGCACCACTGCGCCGAATCCTCGATTGCCAACTGAGCGGCGGCCAGCAGATCCAAGACGGTCAAAGAGCCGAGCGGGTCTTTGGCTTTGGGATGGTAATGCTGCGCGACCGCCAGCGCCAGATCCATCGCCGATTGGAGGTAGAAGTGGAGATCGGTCAGTTGGCCCGGCGCGATCTTTTCGATCTGCCGTTGATGGGATTCGACGATGACGAGGGCTTCGCGGTCACGCGTGGTCCAATGCTCCGGCGGGACGAAATCGGCCTCGGCAGGGGGCGCCAGCTGCTTTCGCCAGGCCCGCGTCAGGAGATACGCGGCGACCCAGCACAGCGGCGCCAGCCACCACAACACCAGTACCGCCCGGACCGCCAAACGACGACCGCCCCCACCGTGAAGAACACGGCGACCGGCACTGCGTACAGGGCAAGGATCGCCAGCCAACGCCAGAGTTTCAAAACCGTGTCTCCGAATTGGCATCTTCCTTCTCCCCTGTCAACTCGTCTTTCGCATTCCGAAATTCGGTTGGCACGGGGGTTTCTCTACCACGGCCCGCGGACGTAGTACACGCCGAACTGGTCGGTGTGGCTCGGCCAGCGGGGTGTCGGACGCACAGGCAGAGTACCGGGCATCGCGCCGCCCTCGGCCATCATGCCGCCGGGATATGGACGCTCGAACTGATGGTAGATCGGCGATACGGTCGTCTGCGAGACTCCCCATCCCGTCCTGGTCTGCATCCGCGCGGCCGGCGGGACGACGAGGGCCACCGGAGCGCCCCAGGCCGTGTGGGAGTAGCCGGCGTGCCAGGATTGCGTCGCCGCTCGCTGGGCGGCGATCCAATCGGCCCTGGCCCACGGGTCAATCAGCGGCTGGCCGCTGTGCACCATGCTGCTCACGCCAGCGGCGGCGCCGGCGAGAAAGCCTGGAGAGCCGCCGGGGCACGCACAGGCATTCGCACTGCCGAGCAAGGCCCGCGGTTGCAAGCAAAGGGCGCGGCGACTGCAGGTGCCTTGGCAATTGCCGTTGCACCCATCGCAACAGGACTGACAACCGTCGTCGTCTGCCACGAATGCGTCGTCAGTCAACTCAGGAACAACTTGCAGATTGTCCGGCGGAGCGTCGATTCTCTGCAATCCGTCCTGGCAAAATGCGCTGGACGCCACGGCCATGAGGAAGGTGATGGTTCCCGCCAGCAAGGCGGTCTGGCTGAAGGTTTTCATGGGTGAGTTCCTGGATAAGGTGGGGGAAATCGGGGTGGCTGCCGGGGTGCCAGCAGCCCGGCTTTTCGGAGCAACCGGGCTGCTTCTGGCAGTTTCTCGGCGGATTCTCCGCGGACGTTTACCTCGGGATCCGCAACGTCTGCTGGGCGGTCTTGAGCGTTGCCACCACTGGATTGCAGTACCAGCTGACCTTGGTCCGGGTGAACCCGCGCCCATGGTCGTACCATTGGCGGTAGGTGCGTTGATGGGGATACAGCATTTCGTGGGGCATGAGCGGCTGGTAGGTGTTGTAAGTGTGTCCGACCAGCGGCGGAACGGGGCGAGGCGCCAGATACATCGCGGCCGGGACGCCGCCGCAATCGTTCGGTACGTAAAAGTTATAAAACAGATCGGGATTCCCGTACTCCCACGGCCGGCAGCCGTAGTCCGCTGCGGAGGCCATCGCCTCGCCGTACTGGACGGTTCCCGTTTCCGTGGGCAACGGCTGGGGAGCGTTGCCGAGGTTTTCCTGGCCTCGTAAACCGCTGGTTGCGACGCCGCAGGCGAGCCCGATCGTCAAGACCGCCAGAAGCTTTTGGGTTAATCTCCCTGTCATGGATTTCTCCTCGTGATCACAATCGCAGGAAACAGAATCGCACCGGCCGGGGGGATCGCGGGCTGTCGGCCGGCAGTTGGCGTGCAGTTTCTGGGGTTCCGAGGGCCTCTCCGAACGGGATTCCGCCGGAGTCGATCCCGATATAGGCTAGATGGATTAGTCGGATGGCTCTGTGGACAAGGATGAATCTTTGTTTGCGGGCTGGAACAATTAGCCGCAATCGTCCGTTTTCACCGTCTGAAACGGGTGGGAGAACGGCCTTCCAGTCGTTATAATCCGCACAGTCCCTAGAGCCTAACCCGGCTTCGTCCACGTTAAACGCACCACCGGCTCCGCGGTAAAGGAGTGCCATCCTTGTCGACCACCTCGACCATGCTCGACGATCAAACCGACCACGATCAAGAATCAGCTCCCGACAACTCCGGCAAGGCGCACCGCCGCGCGACGGCGGAGGCGATGGCGACCAGGCAGCGCGACATCTCGGTCAGCGAGTTCTTTGCCAAAAACCGACATCTGCTGGGTTTTGACAACCCGCGCAAAGCGCTGTTGACCGCCGTCAAAGAGGCGGTCGACAATTCGTTGGACGCCTGCGAGGAAGCGGGCATCCTGCCGGAACTGTGGGTGCATATCGAACAGACGGGCGAGAACCGCTTCAAGGTCGGCGTCCAGGACAACGGCCCCGGCATCGTCAAGAAGCAGATCCCGCTGATCTTCGGCAAGCTGCTGTACGGTTCCAAGTTCCACCGGCTGCGGATGAGCCGCGGACAGCAGGGCATCGGCATCAGTGCCGCCGGCATGTACGGGATGCTGACGACCGGCAAGCCGGTCAAAATCCTGTCCAAAATCTCGCTTCGCAAGCCGGCGCATTACTACGAGATCCAGATCGACACCAAGAAGAACCATCCCGAGATCCTCAACGGCAAGGGCGAGGGCGTGGACATCCCGCCGAACGAGGCGGGCCGAGCCTATATCGAGCGGCACGGGATCGAGTGGGTCGCCGAATACGATCCGCAGGGCGACAAGCCGCCGGAGCCGGTCAAGAGCGGCACGCGGGTCACGATCGAACTGGAGGCGAAATACCAGCGGGGCCGCGGCAGCGTCGACGAGTACTTGGAGCAGACCGTGATCGCCAATCCGCACATCACGCTGCACTATGCTGACCCGGAAGGCAACCAGAAGACGTACCCCCGCTCGACGCTGCGGCTGCCGGCGGAACCGAAGGAGATCAAACCGCACCCGTACGGAATCGAGTTGGGCCGGTTGGTGACGATGCTCAAGGAGACCAAAGCGCCGACGTTGTCCCAGTTCCTGGTCAGTTCCTTTTCCCGCGTCAGCCCGGCGGTGGCGCGGCGGATCTGCGAGGAGGCCAAGGTCAGCACGCGGGCCTCGACCAAACGCATCGGCCGCCAGGAAGCCGACTCGGTCTATCAGGCGATCCAGCGGACGAAAATCAAGGCCCCGGCGACCGACTGCATTTCGCCGATCAGCGAGGAACTGCTGCTAAAAGGGCTGCACCACGTCGTGCCCGGCGAGTTCTATTGCGCGGCGACGCGGCCGCCTTCGGTCTACCGCGGCAATCCCTTCCAGATCGAAGTGGCCCTGGCGTACGGCGGAACCAGTCACGTGCAGAAGGTTTCCCGGGAAGTGCTCTCGCAACTGCTGCACGAGAGCGACGCCCGCACGCTGCGGCAGTTCATCGTCAATACGTTTGACGGGTTGGGGGGCGAAGCGGCGGATCGCATTCTGCGGGAGGCCAAGTTTGGCACGCGTCAATCGCCCGGCAAGCTGAAACCGGCCGATGTCAAACGCTTGCACGAGGCGATGCGGAACGTGAACTTGTCCGAAGGCCAGGTCATGCAGTTGCTGCGGTACGCCAACCGCGTGCCGCTGCAGTTCAAACTGCGGGATTGCGCGATCACCGAAGCGGTGTTGGCCATGAACTGGCGGCCCTACGGACTGTCCCAGTCCCGCGGCTCGCTGCCCACCGGCCCGGTGACGGTCATGGTCCACATCGCCAGCGTCTGGGTGCCGTTCACCAGCGAATCCAAGGAAGCCATCGCGGGTTATCCGGAAATCCAGCGCGAATTGCGGTTGGGCCTGCAGGCGGTGGGCCGCAAACTGGGCATGTACCTGCGCCGCCGCAATCGGGTGAAGCAGGAAGGCGAGCGGCGTTCGATCTTCCTCCGCTACCTGGGCGAAGTCGCCACGGCCGTGAGCGTCATCAACGGCACGAACCGCGACCGGTTGTTCGAGCAGTTGCTGAAAGTGGCCAAACGCAAGACGTCGGAGGCCGACGTGCGCCTGGACGACCGCGGGAAGGTGATCGAGGAGGACGACTTTGGGGACAACGTGTTGATCGTGGAGCAGCCGGCCGTGGACGCGGCCTCGCTGTTGGCCAACGCGGCCAAGAAGAACACGCCGCCGCCGCGGGAAAACGGCGCGACGGAGGAAGTCGCCTAGATCGGGTTGTTCAACAAGGGAGTTGACGAAGATGGATCGTCGTTTGCTTCTCGGCGTTCACAGAATGAGGGGCCCGACTGTTTCGAAAAACGCGGGCTTCTGGATACTGGCCACGCCCGTGGTTGTGATGCTGTTAGCGCCATTGTGCGGCTGCGGCGGCAACGCCCGCCAGGCGGCCCGGGCTCGTCCGGAAACTTCGGGCCAGGAGGCCGGCGCAGCACGGGAATCTCCCCCCGATGACACGGGGGCCAAGGCCAAGATCGAACCGCCGATCGACGAAAAAGCGGAGCCGGGGACGACGGCCGAAGAACCGTGGGACGTGCGACCGGGCGTCAAGCTGGAGTATCGCCTGCCCGATGAGGCGGCCGCCGAGGAAGCGCCGATGACCGAGGCGCCGGACGGGCCATCGGCCCCCATGACGTCGCCCGGCACGGAGCCGTCACCCCCGCCGGCGTTCGAGAGATCCGGAAACGACATCCCCAAGTTTTCCGCGCCGAAATCGGGCTGGCCGTACGCCGGACCCAAAGCGGCGCCGGACGGCAAATCGGCTCCCGGCGCCAAGACGCGAAGCGCGCCGGCGCCGGTTGACAAAGGGTTCACCCGCGTCCGCGTTTTCTACGCCACCGACCGTCAGCGCGGCGGCGACACTCCCAACGAGTTCTATACCGATCAGCGCCGGTTCGATGAAAACGCCCCCCCGCTGGACCTGGGCTACTGCGAAGTCAGCGTGCCGTACAAACACCAGCCGGGCGAAATCGAACGGCCCTCGGTCTGGAAACTGGAGTTCCGCGAGAACCCGGCAAAACACCTGGTCCTGCTGAACGTTCAGCCAGTCGAGCGGAGCCAATGGCAGGCCGACGTAAAGGACGAAGTCAATCAGTCCGAAGACAAAGCTGTCTTGGTGTTCGTACACGGGTTCAACGTCGACTTTGCGTCCGCCGCACGGCGCACGGCGCAGATGAAATACGACCTGGGCTTTCAGGGCGCTGCCATCCTGTACAGCTGGCCCGCGCCCAGCAACTACGTCGAGTGCGAGGGCAATGCGATCTGGACGCTGCCGCACTTGATGGCATTTCTGACCGAGTACGTGCAGACTTCCGGCGCCGTCAAGATCCACCTGGTGGCCCACAGCCTGGGCACGCGGGTGCTGACCACGGCGTTGAAGGAGTTGGCGTCCTCCCCCGCCGCCTCGGCGGTCCGCTACAACCAGATTGTCCTGGCGGCGCCCGACATCGACGCCGCCATCTTCAAGCAGCAGATCGCGCCTCGCATCGTGAACGCGGCGGACCGGATCTCGATCTACTCGTCCTCCAATGATTGGGCGCTGGTCGCCTCGAAGAAGGCTCACCGTTATAAGCGCCTGGGCGAGGGGGGCGGGAACTTGACAACCTTCCCCGAATGGCCCATGATCGAAGTCCTGGACGCGACCGACGTGGACGAGAGCCTGCTGGGGCATTCCTACTACGGCGACAGTCCGACCATCCTCCGCGACGTGCGCGGCGTGCTGGCCGGCGTCAGTGCGGTGGCTCGCGGACTCAAGGCCCAGGCCAACTGCTACCTGTTCAGTGCCCAGCGCAAGACCTTGTCCCAGCGACCGAAGTGACGGCGGGCGCTTTCCAAGGCCGTCCGTGAACTGGTCGAGCGCACGCTCGATCCGCTGGGAGAAACGTCGAACACGCTCGCAAACGGCGAGGCTGAGCGGCGACGTACGCGCTTGATACTGAACCAACGGAAGCACCATCGCGCCCGCTCTCTCGCTGGCGCCGGAGAGGGGTGGGCCCGATCAGGGGCAACTCTCGGCCTGTGCCCGCAATCTGACCCGATTGTGAGAGTTCTCTTGCACTTGCAGGAGAAACGCACTCAGTTCTGCAACCGCCGGGATCTCGCGAATCTGATCAACATCACTGGCATCAAGCGCGCTGATGGCATATTGATGTCCCTCTCTCTTCGGTTGTTCTTAGCGAGTCGCTGGAGCACACCCAATGCCTTTCTGGAGAACATGATTCCAATCGTTCCTGCGGGCCGTCGCAACAGTTGACTTCGCATTTTCACCAGTGGCCCAATCGCAACGTTCCTGCCCCAGTCTTTGCTCTCCACCGTCTCCCGTTCAAATGCTTACGCCAACGCAAATCGTACCACATTTCGCCAGCCGCGGAAACTGCGGTGGACTGACTCTTGGTGACGCTGAAGATACTATCCCAGTTGCCGCCGGGAGTTGACTGTGTAAATCGCGAACACGACAATGGAATCGGAATTGATTCCGGTTTCTTGCCCTGAACGAGATATCGATAGGAGGATGCACCATGCTTCAGTTCTTCGCCATGAAGTCGGCTGGTTGCCCCCGGTCTTTCCCGCGTCACTTGCCCCACGGAATGATTACACTGGCCATTTCAGTTGCCGGGGTACTCGTTACCCAAGCAGTTTTCGCACAACTCGTAATCGCCAAGTCAAGTGATCGGCCCAACATCGTTCTGATCCTGGCGGACGACCTGGGCTACGGGGATTTGGGCTGCTACGGGCAGAAGATCATCCAGACGCCCCAACTGGACCGTATGGCGGCCGAGGGCATGCGGTTCACGCAATTCTACGCCGGCTCGACCGTCTGCGCGCCGTCCCGCAGCGTGCTGATGACCGGGTTGCACACGGGGCACACGCGAGTCCGGGGCAACGCGGGTCCGGAGAATTCCGGCGCCCAGATGCTGCGCGATGCGGACGTGACGGTCGCCGAAGTGCTGCGCTCGGCCGGCTATGCTACGGCCCTGATCGGCAAATGGGGACTGGGCATGCCGGACGACGAAGGTGTGCCGAACAAGCAGGGCTTCGACTACTTCTACGGCTACCTCAGCCAGCATCACGCCCACAACCATTTTCCCGACTTCTTGTGGCGCAACGATCAGAAGTCGCCGCTGCCGAACATCGTCACGCCCGCCGGCGCCGCAGGAGGCGGGTACGCGACCAAGCGCGTGAAGTATGCGAGCGATTTGTTTGCCGAGGAATCGCTGGCGTTTGTCGAGCAGCAGCGCGAGCGGCCGTTTTTCTTGTACTGGTCGCTGGTCGTGCCGCACGCCAATAACGAACGTTCGCGGGCGCTGGGCGACGGCCAGGAAGTGCCGGACTACGGCCCCTACGCGGACCGCGACTGGCACAGTTCGCTGAAGGGCCAGGCCGCGATGATCACGCGGATGGACGGGCACATCGGTCAGTTGCTGGCGAAGCTCAAGCAGTTGGGGATCGACCAGCGGACGCTGGTGGTGTTCACTTCCGACAACGGCCCTCACAAGGAAGGCGGGCCGCAGTACGATCCCAACTTTTTCCAGGCCGGCGGCCCGCTGCGGGGCATCAAGCGCAGCCTGACCGACGGCGGCATCCGCGTCCCCTTCATCGCCCGCTGGCCGGGCAAGATCAAGCCGGGCAGCGTCTCCGATCACGTGGGTTACCTCGGCGATTTTCTGGCCACCGCAGCCGAACTCGCAGGGGCCTCGCCGCCGGCGAACCTGGACAGCATCAGCCTGGTGCCGGCGCTGCTGGGCCGGGACGCCGGGCAAGCCAGGCACGAGTACCTGTATTGGGAATTCTATGAAGGCGGCGTCAGTCAGGCCGTCCTGCTGGAAGGTCGCTGGAAAGGCATCCGATTGAAGAAACTCGCCGCGCCGATCCAGCTGTACAATGTGAAAGACGACATCGGCGAACAGCACGACGTGGCGGCCGACCACCCCGACCTGGTCGCCCGCATCGACAAGATCATGAGCACCGCCCGCGTGGACAACGAGTTCTGGAAGCTGCCCGCGCCCTGAACCCTTGCCGGCAGCGGTAACCGCGTTTTGCAGTGCGGTGCCTTGTCACCGCTTTGGGCAGCGGTCTGCGGCGGTGCGGCTGATTGGGTTCAGGAGATGCAGCAAGGCGCCGGAACACAAAGCCGCCGTCGCGGAGTCGCCATCGCGCCAAAGCGGCGACAAGGCGCCGCACTCCAAAATGCGCGAAAAAAACTAGACGTCGCGAAATAGTAGTACGAGATTGCACAGTGTGCCCCCCATGACTTCTGCCGCAGAGATGAATCTATGAACCGTCATCACTTCAGCTTTCGTGTGGCCTTCACCGCTGCAGCCCTATTCGCCTGCAGCCCGGTCCTGGCCGCGGATCCGACCGGAGATCGCGACGCAGTCTGGCAGCGATTGGAGCAGTACTGCCAGCCGCCCGCCGAATTCGCCGCCCAACTTGGCCCCTATCGCTCGCCGCTGAAGTTTGCCGATGGCAGCGTGGCCAAGACGCCCGAGGACTGGGCGCGGCGGCGGCAGGAGATCCTCGAAACGTGGCAACAGCGGCTGGGACCCTGGCCGCCGCTGGTCCAGCGGCCGGTCGTGAAGCGGCTGGAATCCGTCGAGTGCCCCGGCTATGTCCAGCATCACGTCCACGTGCAGGTCTCGCCGGAGGGCCGGTTGGCAGACGGCTACCTGTTGATTCCGGACGGCACGGGCCCCTTTCCCGCGGTGTTCGTCCCGTTCTACGAAGCTCTGACCAGCATCGGCCAAGGCAAGCGAGGCCAGGGCACCCACGATTACGGGCTGCAACTGGTGCGGCGCGGCTTTGTGACGCTGTCCATCGGCACGCCGGGTTCCGTCGAGAAGATCGGCCTGGACACACGCCAGTTACTGATCGAAGCGGGCCGGCACCAACGGCGACAGCCGTTGACGCTGCTGGCCTACGTGGCCGCCAACTGCCACACGGCACTGGCTCAGATGCCGCAGGTCGATCCGCAGCGGATCGGGATCATCGGCCTGTCGTATGGCGGCAAGTGGTCGATGTTCGCATCGTGCCTGTACGACAAGTTCGCCTGCGCCGTCTGGTCGGATCCGGGCATCGTGTTCAACGAGAAGAACGGCAACGTCAACTACTGGGAGCCCTGGTACCTGGGCTACGATCCCAACGTGCAGCGCAAGCCCGGCATCCCGTCGGCCGAAAAACCGCGCACCGGCTTGTACAAGGAACTGTTCGAAGCGGGCGAGGACCTCGTGGACCTGCACGCCCTGATGGCTCCGCGCCCCGTGTTGGTCTCCGGCGGCACCGAGGACCCGCCGCGGAACTGGGTCGCGTTGAATCACCTGATCGCCGTCAACGACTTGCTGGGCCAGCGCCACCGCGTCGCCATGACCGCGCGCCCCACCCACGTGCCCACGCCCGAAGCGTTGGAGTTGGAACTGGCGTTCCTGGAGTACTGGCTGAAATGAGCACGCACTAATCGCGCGATGACGCGCTACGACTGCCCCTCTGTGGCCTCATAGTAGCCATCACGCTCCGCGTGATGATCAGCACGCGATGACACGCTGCAAAGGCCCTCTCTCTGACCCCCGTGGCTCTGGGGCTCCCACTTTCATCCTTTCCAGCTCGAGCAGCCAGTCGGGTTCGGCAAGCAGACCATCGGTGGCGGCCTGCCGGTCGGCACGGGATCGGGCCGCAGCCAACACGGTCAGCAACTCTTCCCCCGTCCTGTCGCTCGCCCGCACGGGCTCGTCCGTCGCACCCGCTAAACCTGCTTCGCTCTGCCTGGACTCCGTGACCGCCGTTTCAACCGCTTGCCAGCCGTCCGAGACGGTCTTCGCCGCCGGGAACATCGCGGCGGCAACGTTGCAGGGCACAAGAGCAGGTATTCGGGAGTCGTCGCCCGCCTCGGAAAGCCCGGACTCGCCTTCTGCTTCCGGCTCGGCATTCAGGCAGTTGATGACCGCCAGCGTGTCGTCAGGCCCGACTCTCCCGTCACGATTTACGTCGAAATAGGGATCATCCGGCTGACGCGACGGCAAGAGCCCGCTTCCGAACAAATTGATACGGATGATAATCACCAGCGCGTCGAGCGGAGACACGTGGCCGCTGCCGTCGGCGTCAGGCGGATTGACGTGGTTCTGCCACGGGTACGGGTCGAAGACGCTGATGACGACCTCCTGAGAAGCGAACGACACGCCATCACTGACCGAGAACGTCACCACCTAGCGCGGCCTCGCTGCGCTCGGCCGCAACCAAAGGTTGAGGAAAACAGAC